>NZ_JBICTU010000022.1:0-180028 GCF_043197795.1 Sphaerisporangium sp. NPDC049003 | reverse complement strand
TCAAAACACACACCCCCTACGACCAAGCAACCGCCTGGTCACACCGACAGAACGATTTTGCCGCTTGACAGCCCAGCTCCAGGGATGTCTGACCCGACCCTCTATATGCTTCGACGACCAAGGCCGTGACGGTCTCTCCCGATGACCTTGACGGCCTCATCCCCCGGTGCCGGAAGAGAGCGAGCCGTGATGAGCGACGGAGGTCGGCGCGGGCATCGCCTTCTGGGGAGGGCCGCGATCGGGGTGCTCCTGGCGGCGGCGACCCTGGTGAACCACCTCGCGTGGCTCGGGTGGCACCGAGAAAGGGACGTCGGCCCGGACGGCGGCGTCAGCGGTCCCTACGAGGCGTGGCAGATAGCCGGGCTGGTCATCGTCCTTGCGATCCTCGCCGCTTTCGCCGGGTGGCGTGGCCATCCCGTCATCGGCACGCTCGTGATCGGGGGCGTCATGTGGGCGTCCTGGACCCTCGACGCCGCGACGTCAGACGACAGCGGCCCGTGGGCCGTGGGCGCGCTGTTGTTGTTCCCGGCCGCCTTCTGCGGAGTCGGCCTTGTCGCGTGGCTCGCGGCCTCGCTCAGGCGCCGAAGCACCGGCCGATGACCGGATGGGTCCCCGGCGCCGGGAGGCGTGACCGGCTGGGCGGTGGGGCGAGCGGCCTGCGGCTAGGGTGGCCGCGTGGCTGGGAATCTGACACGCGATGAGGCGCTGGAGCGCACGCGACTGCTGACGGTCGACTCCTACGAGGTCGAGCTCGACCTGACGACGGGTCCCGATCGGTTCAGATCCACCACCCTGGTGCGGTTCCGCTGCGCCGAGCCGGGGGCCGAGGTGTTCTGCGACCTGGTGGACGCCGAGGTGGGCGAGGTGGTCCTCAACGGGACCGCGATCGACCCCGGGCTGTACGACCCGGAGACCGGGCGGATCCCGCTGCCCCGCCTCGCCGGGGAGAACGAGCTGCGGGTGGCCGCCGACTGCGCGTACTCGCACACCGGGCAGGGGCTGCACCGCTTCACCGATCCCGTCGACGGCGAGGTCTACCTGCACAGCCAGTTCGCCACCGCCGACGCGCAGCGCGTGTTCGCCTGCTTCGACCAGCCCGATCTCAAGGCGACGTTCCAGTTCACCGTGGTCGCGCCGGTCGGCTGGGAGGTCGTCTCCAACACGGCCGAGTCCGCGTGCGAGCCGCTCGGCGACGCGCGGCGCTGGCACTTTCCCCCGACGCCGCCGCTGCCGACCTACATCGGCGCGGTGGTCGCCGGGCCGTACCACGGGGTGGCGGGGGAGTACCTCGGGCCTGACGGGCAGCGCATCCCCATGCGGGTGTTCTGCCGGGCCTCGCTCGCCGGGCATCTGGACGCCGAGGCCATCTTCGACGTCACCCGGAGAGGCCTCGACTTCTACCAGCGGGCCTTCCGGCTGCCGTACCCGTTCGGCAAGTACGACCAGCTGTTCGTGCCCGAGACCAACTTCGGCGCGATGGAGAACCCCGGCTGCGTGACCTTCAAGGAGGAGTACGTCTTCCGGTCCAAGGTCACCGACGCCGTGTACGAGCGCAGGGCCAACACGATCCTGCACGAGATGGCGCACATGTGGTTCGGCGACCTGGTCACCATGCGGTGGTGGGACGACCTCTGGCTGAACGAGTCCTTCGCCACCTACGCCGCGACGCTCGCCCAGGTCTCCTCCACCCGCTGGACCGGGGCATGGGCGACCTTCGCCGACAGCTACAAGGCCCACGCCTGCCGGCAGGACCAGTTGCCGTCGACCCATCCGATCGCCGCCGACATCATCGACATCAGGGCCATGGAGGTGAACTTCGACGCGATCACGTACCAGAAGGGCGCCTCGGTGCTCAAGCAACTGGTAGCCGCGATCGGCTTCGACGACTTCATGGGGGGCCTGCGCCGGTACTTCCAGCGGCACGCCTGGGGCAGCACCACCCTCGCCGACCTGCTCAAGGCGCTGGAGGAGGAGTCCGGCCGCAGCCTCGCCGGCTGGTCGAGCGAGTGGCTAGAGACCGAGGGGCCGAACACGCTGCGCCCCGCGTTCGACCTCGACGCGGACGGACGGTTCACCTCGTTCGCCGTACTGCAGTCCGCGCCCGCCGCCCACCCGACGCTGCGCTCGCACCGCATCGCGATCGGGTTGTACGAGCGGGGGCCGACCGGCCTTGCGCGGCGGCGGCGCGTCGAGCTGGACATCGCGGGCGAGCGCACCGAGGTCGGCGAGCTCCTCGGTGAGACGCGGCCCGATCTGCTGCTGCTCAACGACGACGACCTGACCTACGCCAAGGTACGGCTCGACCCGCATTCGCTGCGCACCATGGTGTCCGCGATCGGGGAGATCGCCGATCCGCTGGCGCAGGCGGTGTGCTGGACGATCGCCTGGGACATGGTGCGCGACGCCGAGCTGCCCGCCCGCGACTACGTCTCGCTGGTGCTGTCCGGCGTGGGCTCGATTCGCGTCGCCTCGATCGTGCGGACACTGCTGGAGCAGGCGCGTGTGGCGGCCCGGCAGCACACCGACCCGGCGGGGCGGGCGAGCTGCCTGCGCGCGCTCGCCGGCGGCCTGCTCGGCCTGGCCGAGGCCGCCGAGCCGGGCGGCGAGGGGCAACTGGCCTACGTGCAGGCGTTCGCCACGCTCGCCGGCGCCCCCGAGCACCTTGAGGTGGTGGCCGGGCACCTCGACGGGTCGGCCGAGCTGCCGGGGCTGGCGGTGGACACCGACCTGCGATGGGCGCTGCTGCGGCGGCTGGTCGTCCACGGCCGGGCAGGTCACGCCGAGATCGACGCCGAGCTGGGCAGGGACGCCACCGCGGGCGGCCAGCGCAGCGCCGCGGCCTGCCGGGCGGCGATCGGAACCCCGGAAGGCAAGGCCGAGGCGTGGCGGCGGATCGTCTCGGGCGAGCTGTCCACCGCGATCCTCGGCGCGACCCTCGACGGCTTCCGCGAGCCTGACCACGCCGAGCTGCTCGTGCCCTATGTCGACAGGTACTTCGCGGTCCTTGAGTCGGTCGTGGGCCGGTGGCCGAGCGAGTTCACCCAGGCGTTCGCGAGGGCGGCGTACCCGTTGAGGGTGGTGTCACAGGAGACCATCGCGCGCACCGACGACTACCTCGCGAGCGCCGAGCCGCCGGGCTGGCTGCGCCGGCTCGTACTGGAGGGCCGCGACGAACTGGCCCGCACGCTCCGCACCCAGGCGCGCGACGCCTTGTAGAGGTACCTCGGACGCTCCGCGGCCGGAGGTACCCAAGCTTTGTGACGGCCCGGTCGTGCTCAGCCCGCGGTTCGCCGCTCGGCCTCGCGCATGGCCTCCGCGACCAGGTGGTCCTGCCCGGTCCCGGCGAGCAGTCCCGTGGCGACGCCGTCGATGTCGGCGGAGCCGCGGTTCTGGCTGAGCTTCCACTTCGCCTCGATCCGCGTGATGACGACCTCCACGCCGACGATCGCGCGTAGCTGTCCCTTGATGAAGGCTTCGGGCGCGTCGTCCACCGACCACGGCTCCGGCCGGGCCGACTCGTGCTTGCCGGTGAGGCGCCTCACGAGCGACTCGGTCCAGTCGGGGTCGTCGTGGGTGACGAGCCTGCCGTAGACGTGCGCGGTGACGTAGTTCCAGGTCGGGACGACGCGCCCGTGCTCACGCTTGGCGGCGTACCACGACGGGGTGACGTACGCGTCGGGTCCCCGCACGATGACCAGGGCCTCGGCGTCCGAGCCGTGGCGCCACTGCTCGTTGTTCCTGGCCAGGTGCCCCAGCAGAGCGCCCTGCTCCCCGGCGGCCGGGTCGAACACGAACGGAAGCAAGGTCGCCATGATCCCGCGAGGGGTCCAGGTGATCAGATCCGAGGCTCCCGAGCGGTCGAGAAGCTCATGGACGGACGGGAGGTCGGGCGCGGAGAAGTGCTGGGGGACGTACATGATCACTCCGATCGGGCGACGCGGGAATCCCATGCTCTCGCATGCTTCCGCGTCACCGAGCGTGGCACGGGCCGCAGCGACCACCGCCTCACAGCGCGAGGAGCCGAAGGTGGCCATCGGTTCATGCTCGGCCCCTGCCCATCCGTGACCACGCCGGACGAGGCGCCGGACCCAGGTGCTGCCCGGCCGGTTCTACGCGTGGGTATCGGTGTCCCACAGATCGGTGCTGTGAGCGTCGACGAGGGCGCCGATGCGGGCCAGGACCTCGGAGGCGGGCAGGACGTCCAGGCGGCGCCCGTCACGCAGACGCACGGCGACCTGGTCGTCGGCGGCCTCCTTGGCGCCGATCACCGCCTGGTACGGCACGAGCCGGGCCGCCCGGACGCGGGCGCCCAGGGTGCCGTGCTCCGGCCCGGCGATCTCCGCGCGCAGTCCCCGGCCGGCGCACCGCTGGACGAGCCCGCCGGCCTGCGGCATCTCCGCCTCGGAGATCGGGAGGACCACCAGCTGGGTGGGGGCGAGCCAGGCGGGGAAGGCGCCGCCGTGCTGCTCGATGAGGTGCGCGACGGCCCTCTCCACGCTGCCGATGATGCTGCGGTGCACCATGACCGGCCGGTGTCTGGCGCCGTCCTGGCCGATGTAGTGCAGATCGAACCGCTCGGGCTGGTGGAAGTCGACCTGCACGGTGGACAGGGTGGCCTCGCGGCCGGCGCTGTCGGCGATCTGGACGTCGATCTTCGGGCCGTAGAACGCCGCCTCCCCTTCCGCGGCCTCGTAGGCGACACCGGAACGGTCGAGGACGTCGGTCAGCAGGGCGGTGGCCCGTTCCCACATGTCAGGGGCGGCGACGTACTTGCCCCCCGGCCCCGGCAGGGACAGCCGGTAGCGGGCCGGGCGGATGCCGAGAGCGCCGTACGCCCGGCGGATCAGCTCCAGCGCCGCCCGCGCCTCGTCGGCCACCTGGTCCAGGGTGCAGAAGATGTGCGCGTCATTGAGCTGGATCGCCCGTACGCGGGTCAGCCCGCCGAGCACCCCTGACAACTCCGCGCGGTACATGCCTCCCAGCTCGGCCATCCGCAGGGGCAGCTCCCGGTAGCTGTGAGAACGGGAGCGGTACATCAGCGCGTGGTGCGGGCACAGGCTCGGCCGCAGCACGACCTGCTCGCCGCCGAGATCCATCGGGGGGAACATGTCGTCGCTGTAGTGCGACCAGTGCCCGGAGATCTCGTACAGCTCCCGCTTGCCCAGAACGGGCGAGTACACATGCTGGTAGCCCGCCCGGCGCTCGGCGCCGCGGATGTACTCCTCAAGGGTGTGCCGTACGGTCGCACCGGCGGGCAACCAGTACGGCAGCCCAGCGCCGATCAGGGGGTCGGTGTCGAACAGACCCAGCTCGCGGCCGAGCTTGCGGTGATCGTGCATCGTGGTCTCCTCGCGGATGGTGAGGCGAGTGACCAGACGGCGAAGCCCCGGGGCACTCGCCCCGGGGCTTCGACTAAGTCATCTGTCAGCGCGCCGGGACACTCTCCGGCGTCGTCGTCACAGCAGCGCGCTTCATGCCCGCAACGCTAGCAGACACGTGGCGACCCCCACAGGTGTCGTCAACACGTCCCTCGGCCTCACCGCCGACCACCTGGTGAGCCCGAGTTGCCCGGCCCGTCGAGGCACGCCGGCAGGACCTGTGGCAGGGGAGCCTTCCGGACGGCGAAATTCCGCACTCAGGAAGATGCGGGCCGAGTCGGAGGCCGTCCACGATGATCCGCATGTCCACACTTAGGAAGTTGCGTGCCGAATTGGACGCTGTCGCCGATGCGGTGACGCGCCCGTTCGGCCTGCCTCGGATGGCGAGGCGGCCGGGGGGCCGGCCGTGGTCAGGCCTCCCGGCGAACCGAGGTGTGGACTACGGCCCGCACGCTTCGTGAGCGGCGGAACCCGCCCCTGCGCCATCAGAACGAGGAGGCCATGTGAGCCTTGACGATATTCACCAGGTGAAAACGCAGGGTGCCATCGCAGCGAGCGGCGAGGCCGTACGCCCGATGGCGCCGGACAGAGGGGACCTGGTCGCCGGGGAGATCGACGGGAGACGAACCCGGCTTCCCGGCGAAGAATGCCTGCCGGAACTGCTCTGGGAGCACGTGCGGGCACAGCCGGACCGTACGGCGTGCGTCTACGGCGACGAGCGCCTCACCTACCGCGAGCTCGCTGAGCGCAGCGCGGACCTGGCCGCCCACCTGCGGCGTCTCGGCGTGGCCGTCGACGACTGCATCGGCGTGTTCGTCGAGCCGTCGATCGAGCTGATGACGGGCGTGTGGGGAATCCTGTGCTCCGGTGGCGCCTACCTGCCGCTCTCCCCCGATTATCCCGAGGAGCGGCTGCGCTACATCATCGAGGACTCCCGCACCGAGGTCATCCTCACCCAGCGGGGGCTCGTGGGGCGGCTGACGGAGCTGGCACCGCGGGGAACGCGGATAGTCGTCCTGGACGCGCCGGACGCGCTGTCGCCAGAATCGAGCGGCGCCCCCGGGGGTGGCAGCGGCATCGACCCCGGCGACGCGGCGTACGTCGTCTACACCTCCGGCAGCACGGGCAAGCCCAAAGGGGTGGTGATCGAGCACCGCGCCATCGTCCACCAGATGCGGTGGCTGAACACCGTCCACCGGATCGACCGGGACCGGGTCGTCCTGCAGAAGACCCCCATGAGCTTCGACGCGGCGCAGTGGGAGATCCTGGCCCCCGCCTGCGGCAGCACGGTCGTCATGGGCGGCCCCGGCGTCTACCGTGACCCCGAACGGCTCGTCGACACCGTCGTGGCCCACGGCGTGACCACGTTGCAGTGCGTCCCGACCCTGCTGCAGGCGCTGCTGGACACCGAGCGGCTGGGGGAGTGCACGTCGCTCACCCAGCTCTTCAGCGGTGGGGAGGCCCTTTCCCGGCCCCTCGCGCTGCGCTGCCTGGACGTGCTGCCCGGCTGTGAGCTGGTCAACCTGTACGGGCCGACCGAGTGCACCATCAACTCCTCCAGCTTCACCGTCGACCGGGACTCCGTCGCGGACGGCGGCCAGACGATCTCGATAGGCACGCCCGCGTACGACACCCAGTTCTACGTTCTCGACGGTGATCGGCGGCCGGTCGCCCCCGGCGAGGTCGGCGAGCTGTACATCGGCGGGGTCCAGCTCGCGCGGGGCTACCTGCACCGGCCCGACCTGACCGCGGAGAGGTTCGTCGACAACCCGTTCTACACGGATCGCGGGTCCTCCCGGCTCTACCGGACCGGTGACCTCGCCTACTGGAACGCCGACGGCACCCTGCAGTTCGTCGGCCGCGTCGACAACCAGGTGAAGCTGCGGGGTTTCCGGATCGAGCTGGACGAGATCAGGCTGGGCATCGAGGGCCACGACTGGGTGCGGAACGCGGCGGTCGTCGTCAAGGACGACCCCGTCACCGGCTTCCAGCACCTTGTCGCCTACGTCGAGCTGAATCCGAAGGAAGCGGCCCTGATGGACCAGGGCGACCACGGCACCCACCACCTGTCGAAGGAGAGCAGGCTCCAGGTGCTCGCGCAGTTGTCCGACGGGGGGTGCCGGGACGACGCGGAGACCAGGGGCAAGGCGGTGGCCGACCTCCCCGGCAGGACACCGACCGAGGAGCAGCGCGCGCGGGTCTTCGCCCGCAAGACCTACCGCTTCTTCGAGGGCGGCGAGGTCACGAAGGACGACATAGTCCGCCTGCTCGGAAGGAGCGGCGCGGGTGCCCGTCCGCGTGGCCTTTCCACGCTGGGCCTCGCCGAGCTCGGGGAGATCCTCCGATATTTCGGGCAGTTCTCCAGTGACGACCGGCTGCTGCCGAAGTACGGCTACGCCTCCCCCGGATCCCTCTACGCGACGCAGATGTACCTGGAGATCAACGGCCTCGACGGCGTGCGGCCCGGATTCCACTACTACCACCCCGTACGGCATCAGCTGATCCTGATCCGGGAGAAGCCGGCCGAGCCGGCCCCGCACCTGAAGATCCACTTCATGGGGAAGCGGCGGGCGATCGAGCCGATCTACAAGAAGAACGTCCGCGAGGTCCTCGAAATGGAGGCCGGCCACATGGTCGGCCTGTTCGAGGAGATCCTCCCCGACCACGGTCTCGACATCAGGGCCCTCGGCTACGCGCCCGAGACGAAGGAACAGCTTGAGTGCGCGGACGAGGACGACTATCTCGGCACGTTCGAGGCGGTGCCGTACGCCGGGCCGAGGCCCGCGGACTCGCTCGACGTCTACGTGCAGGCCCACCCCGGAAAGGTGGCGGGGCTGGCCGGGGGGCTCTACCGGTACGTGGACGGCGACCTGCGCGGGGTCTCCGACGACATGATCCTGAGAAAGCATGTCGTGGCCATCAACCAGCAGGTCTACCAGCGGTCCGCCTTCGGGATCGCGCTGGTCGGGAGACCGGGCCCGCACTGGCTCGGCTACCTCGACCTCGGCCGGAAGCTCCACCGCCTGCAGATGAACGACCTGGGCTTCGGCTTCATGCCCTCCGGTTATGGCTCCAGGACGGGCCACGACCTGCCGTCGGCGCGGCGGATGGAGAGCATCCTGCGCGCCTGCGGCGGAGAACCTGGCCCGTTCTACTTCGCCGTCGGCGGTCGCGTCAGCGACGAGCAGGTGCTGAGCACGGGGATGAAGGAGGACTCCGTCCACATGAGGGGTCCGACGGAGATGATCAGAGATGATCTGATCGGTTTCCTGCCGGACTACATGCTGCCGAACAGGGTCGTGATCCTCGACAGGCTGCCGCGCACGGCGAACGGGAAGATCGACTCTAGGGCGCTGGAAGCGTGGGACCTGGCCGACGCCGTCTCCTCCGACGAGCCTTTCGTCGCTCCCCGGACGAAGGACGAGGAACGCATCGCTCGCGTCTGGGGAAGGGTGCTGAAGCGGGAGAAGGTCTCGGTCCGGGACGACTTCTTCTTGTCCGGGGGAAACTCGCTGATCGCGATGGCGCTCGTCAGTAGAATCAACGACGAGTTCCAGTGTTCGCTCCCGATGCAGGTGGTGTTCACGTCTCCGACCGTGGAGAAACTCCTGATCGAGGTCGACGCCGACGGCGCGAGGCCTTCATCGCGTCTGGTCGGGCTGAAGACCGCAGGATCGAAGAATCCCATCTATTGTTGGCCCGGTCTGGGCGGCTATACCATGAACCTCAGGCCGCTGGCGGAAAAGACAGGCGTCGACCGGCCTTTCTATGGTGTGCAGGCCCACGGGATCAATGAAGACGAGGTTCCGTATTCCACCGTCCAAGAAATGGCCGCGGAGGATGTCAGGGCCATCAAGCGGCTCCAGCCTGAGGGGCCGTACATGCTCTGGGGGTACTCCTTCGGCGCGCGCGTCGCCTTCGAGGCGGCCCGGCAGCTCGAACAGATGGGTGAGCAGGTCGAGAGCCTCGTGCTCATCGCCCCAGGGTCGCCGCGGGTCCGGGCGGGCGACGAGCCCGGCGGCGGCGACGAACCCGTCTACACCAACCGTAAATACCTGACCATTCTCTTCTCGGTCTTCGCCGGAGGCATCGACGGGCCGCTGCTCGACGCCTGCCTGAAGGAGGTCGAGGACGAGGACGGATTCGTGTCGTTCGTCGGGGCGAATTTCGGGGGGCTCGACCCCGATCTGGTGCGAAGAATAGTCCGGACCGTACGCCGGACGTATCAGATGAAATATCACCCCGGGGATCCGGCGGAGCGGCGGATAAACGCTCCGATCACGATACTGAAAGCCAGGGGCGACGAACCGTCGTTCATCGAGAACGGCGACGGGCATTTCTCGGAACCGCCGGCCGTCGTCGATCTGGAAGCCGATCACTACAGCCTTCTCAAGGAGCCGGGCCTTGACGAGTTGCTGCGAACCGTACGTCACGCGCTGGGCGCGTGAATTTTCATCGACAACCCGTGTCGGCCGGAGGATGTTCCACCCGCCGAGGCGGACACCGAGGAGCGGAAGATGCCGCATGTGAATATCAAGTACTTTCCGCAGCCGTTGAGCGACGAGCAGGAGGCCGCGCTGGTCGCCGCGGTGAGCGGAGCCGTACGGGACGCCCTCGGATGCGACGAGGGCGTCATATCCATCGCTCTGGAACCGGTCGCGGCAGAAGAGTGGGACGGACTGGTCTACGGGCCGGAGATCGTCGGACGCAAGCACCTGCTGCGTAAGACGCCGAACTACTGATGACCGACGATCAAGCGCTGACGCCGCGCGGAGAAGGGCCGCCGGGGCTGCTGCGCCTCCTGGGGGAGGACCTGCGGACGATCGCCGAGCGCGATCCGTCCGTCCGTAGCCGGCGGGAGGCGTTGCTCCACCCGGTGCTTCCGGCGATGTGGCTGTACCGGGTAGCCCACCCGCTGTACCGGCGCGGCCGGCGGTTGCCGGCCCGGCTGCTGATGCTGCTCGCGCGCGGGATCACCGGGGTGGAGATCCACCCCGGCGCGGTGCTCGGGCGGAGGGTGTTCGTCGACCACGGCGCGGCCGTGGTGGTCGGGGAGACCGCCGTCGTGGGCGACGACGTGACCCTCTACCACCAGGTAACCCTGGGGGCGGTCGGCTGGTGGCGCGACAAACGGCGTGCCGCGGGGGAACGGCGGCACCCGGTGATCGGCGCCCGCGTGGTGCTGGGTGTCGGCGCGACCGTTCTCGGGCCCGTACACGTGGGAGACGACGCCGTCGTCGGGGCGCGTGCGCTCGTCCTCGGGGACGTGCCCGCCGGCGCGCGCGCCCTCGCCCCGCTGGGGGCCGTGTCCCCCCGCCGCACAACCCCGACGCCCGCCGCCGCCCCGCTCGCCGCCGCCCCCGATCCGCTCGCCCCCGCCGCCGACCCGCTCCCGAGTGGCATTTCGCTCCCCATCGCCGATCCGCTCGCCGCCCGAGCCCCCCTGTCCCGACCACCCGACGAAAGGAATGGATCGATGAATCCGGACAGCACGGTCCTGATAGTCGGTGCCACCGATGAGACCGTACGCAAGGCCAAGGAACTCGGCCTGAGCGTCCTGTTGCTCCAGCACCCCAGCAAGGTCAGCTCCGAGCAGGAGGAGCTCGCCGACGTCCTCCGCGTCGTGGACTACACCGACTGGGCGGCCGTCGAGCCCGTCGCCAGGGAGTTGCGGGAGGAGCCGGGGTTCCGCGTCGCGGTCTCCATCACCGAGCCCGGGCTGGAGAACGCGGGGCGGGTCAACGACCTGTTCGGGCTGGACGGCACCGGCTACGAGGTCACCAGGAGGCTGCGCGACAAGCTCGCCATGCGCCGGCACCTGGCGGAGCGCGATCCGTCCGCGGTGGCCGCCGCGCCGCTCCTGCGGCGCGAGGACCTGGACTCCTTCGGAGCCGCCCACGGCTACCCGTTCATCGTCAAGCCAACCGACGCGACCGCCGGCATCGGCGTCTTCCGGGTCGGCGGCCCCGAGGACGCCGAGCGGATCTGGACCACGGTCGAGGGCCTGCGCGGCACGCGGACCGACCGCGTCTCGACGATGTACCTGCTGCAGGACTTCCTCATGGAGGAGTACGTCGAGGGACCGGAGTTCAGCGTCGAGGCGTTCAGCTTCGCTGGCCGCCACGTCGTCGTGGCGATCACCGAGAAGTTCGTGCACGCCGATCGCTTCGCCGAGCTCGGCCACGCCATACCTGCCCGGCTGGAGGAACCGGCGCAGGAGGAGATCCGCGCGAGCCTGAGCCGCTTCCTGGACCTGATCGGGCTCCGGGACGGCGTCACGCACACCGAGCTGAGGATCGGCGAGCGCGGCCCGGTGATCATCGAGAGCCACAACCGCATCGCCGGCGACGCGATTCCGGAGCTGGTGCGCGGCGCCTACGGCGTCGACCTGACCGAGTACGCGCTGGGCTGGCCGTTCGGGCTGGTCGCCGAGCTGCCCGACCGGCCGGAGGCGCATGCCGGGGCGAGCGTACGGTTCCTGGTCAGCGGGCCCGGACGGGTCGAGTCGGTCGAGGGCGCCGAGAACGCCGCGGCGCAGGACGGCGTGCTGGCTGTGCGCATCACCGCCAAACCCGGGGACACGGTCCACGCCATACGCGACAACTGGGACCGGCTCGGCCTGGTCGCGGTCACCGCCTCCGACACGACCGCGGCGATCCGGCGCGGCGCTGAGGTCATCGACGAGACCATCCGGATCTGGGTGGCGGGCGAGGACGGGCGCGTCTGGCTCGCGAACGTGGCCGAGGCCGGATCACCGGCGGGGGTACGGGCATGAGCGTCCTCATCGTGCACCGCAGCCCCCTGGAGCCGTTCCCCTACCACCGCTGGCTGCGCGACTACGAGGGCCCGGTGGTGATCCTCGCCGCCCGCGACAGGTTCGAGCCGTTCGGCGAGCAGGTGCCGGTGGGGAACCTCGGCTACACGCACCTGGAGACCTTCGACGACGACGAACAGGTGGCCGAGCGGGTCGTACGGCTCGCCGCCGAGTACGGCACCACGCACCTGATCGGGGAGCACGAGGCCGACGTGCTGCGCGTGGCCACCCTGCGCGAGCGACTCGGGCTGCCCGGCCCCCGGGCCGCCGACGTGCTGCCGTTCCGCGACAAGGCCCTGATGAAGGAACACGCCGTACGGGCCGGCGTGGAGGTCGCGCCGCACACCGTGCCGCGCACCGAGGCGGACGTGCTGGCCTTCGCCGAAGTCCACGGGTTCCCCCTGGTGTTCAAGAACAGGACCAGCTTCAACTCCATCGGCCTGCGCATCCTGCGCGACCGGGACGCCCTGACGGACTTCCTCGCCGAGGCGTACGGTTCGCCGCGCGACGACCTGCTGCTGGAGGCGTACATCCCCGGCCGGATGTGCCATGTGGACGGGCTGGTGGTGAACGGCGAGACCGTGCTGGTCTGGCCGTCCCAGTACCAGTACGAGCTCGCCTCCTTCGGCAGCGATCCCGGTTCCCGGGTCGACCTGGCACTCGACCCGGACGACCCGCTCACCGACCGCCTCCTGGAGCTGACCGACCAGACGCTCGCGGCGCTGCGCCTGCCCGGTGGGCACCTGCGTGACCACGCCTTCCACGCGGAGATCTTCCACACGCCGGACGACCGGCTGGTGCTGTGCGAGATCGCCTGCCGGTCCGGCGGCGGGAAGATCCGCGAGGTCTTCCACACCCTGTTCGGGGTCAACCTCGCCGAGAACTCCATCCGTGCCCAGCTCGGCCTGTCGTTGCCCGACGTGGAGCAGGTCGTGCGTTCCGGGCGGCGGCCGAAGCCGGCGCGCATGGCCGGTCAGGTGCTGATGATGAAGCGGCCGGGACTGATCCACTCGCTGCCCGACGCCCCGCAGGAACCCTGGGTGGAGCACTTCTGGCTCTACGCCCGCACGGGCCAGGTGGTCCCGCCCGCTGCGGGCTCGGCCGACTTCCTGACCGTCGTCATCGCCTCGGCCCCCACGCGCGCGGAGTGCGAGCGCAGGTTGCGCTCGCTCGGCGCGCGGCTGGAGGAACAGGTGCGGGTCGTGGCGGTACCGTCGTGAGACGCCCGTCCACGCAGGTGCGTTACATGGCCGGCATGGTGATCGACGCCACCGGCAGCGGCATGTTCCTGCCCCTGTCCCTGCTGTTCTTCCACCACGTCACCGGGATGCCGATCGAACGGGTCGGCGTCATCATGACCGCGGCGGCGCTGCTCAGCCTGGTCAGCAACCCGGTCGCGGGCGTGCTCGTCGACCGGTTCGGCGCGCGGGCCGTCGTCGTGGGCGGCTACGTGGTGCGCGCCGTGGGATTCGCGACCTACCCGCTGGTGGAGTCGCCGGTGGCGATGTTCCTCGCGGTGGCGCTGGTGGCGCTCGGCGACGGCTCGTACCCGCCGTCGATCCAGTCGCTCGTCGCCGCGATCACGCAGGGCGCGGACCGCGACAAACTGCTCGCCGCTCAGCGCAGCCTGCGCAACGCCGGCCTCGGCGCGGGCGGCCTCATCGCCGGCGCCGCGCTCGGACTGGGCAGCGACGCCGCCTACCAGGGGATCGTCGTCGTCAGCGCGGTCGCGTTCGTCGCCGCCGCGCTGATCTTCCGTACGATCCCGGTCCCCCGTGTGAACGTCCGGACGGACACGAGCGCCCCCAGGAAGGGGGGATACCGGCTCATCCTGCGCGACCGCACGTTCCTGGTGCTGACGCTGCAGAACGTGCCGACCGCCTTCGGCTACATGGTGCTGTCGGTGGCGCTGCCCGTGTACGTCACCCAGGACCTGGGCGTGTCCGCGTCGCTGGTCGGCGTGCTGTACGCGGTCAACACCGTCGGCATCGCGCTGTTGCAGATCCCGGTGACGCGGCGGCTGATCCGGTACCGGCGCACCCGCACCGCCGCGTTCGGCGCCGCCATGTTCTCGGTGTCGTTCGTGGCGTTCGCCATTCTGGCCGGGGTCCCCGCGCAGGTGCAGCTGATCGGGGTCTTCGCCGCGACGGCGCTGTTCACGCTGGGGGAGATGCTGCACGGCGCGCCGCTGTCCGCGCTGGTGTCGAGCGCGGCTCCGGAGGAGACCCGCGGCAGGTACATGGCGGTCTACCAGTTCTCCTGGGCCATTCCGATCGCGCTGGCTCCGGCCGTGCTGACCACGCTGCTGAGCCTGTCGGTGACCTCCATGTGGCTCGTGCTCGCGGGAGGCGTCGCGTGCTCGGCCCTCACGTTGCTCCGCCTGGAACCCCGGCTTCCCGTCGAGGCCGTCCATCCGTACGTCCCGGCCGTGCCGGCGCCCCGGGAAGAGCCGGCCTTGGACGCGTCGGCCCGGGAGCCGGAAAATTCGATCGAAAGGTTGTCGTGAACTGATGGGCAGATCAAGTTGGCATGTCCTGCAGGGGGAGGACCCCGCGTACACGCTGCCGGAGGCCGCCGGCCAGTGTGGCTGGGTGAGCCAGTTACGGCCGCTGATCGTGGAGATGAGCCGGCCGGGTGACGTCGTGCTCGACCCGTTCGCCGGCTGGGGGACCACGCTGGTCGCGTGCGCGGTCGAGTCCCGGAAGGGAATCGGCCTGGAAGTCTCACCCGAGCGCGCGGAGCAGGCACGTCAGCGCCTGAAGGACTATCCGGGTCAGACGATGCTGTGCGCGGACGCCCGTACCCCGCCGTTGCCGGAGGAGTCGGTGGACTTCGTCCTGGCGGACCTGCCGTACTTCGGTACGAACCTGGACACGGACTCCACCGTGGACGGTCAGTTCTACGCGCTGCGGGACTACGAGCAGTACCTGAGCGCGATCGACGAGGCCTTCACCGCCGTGGCGAGGGTCATGCGCCCCGGCGCGCGGGCGGTGCTGGCCGTGCAGAACCGCCGGCTGGCGGGCGCGTTCGTGCCGCTGGCCTGGGACGTCGCCCGGGTGCTCGGCCGGCATCTGACCCTCGGGGACGAGCGGATCCACTGCTACGACCGGCCGGTCAGCGACGACGACCCGATGGTGACCAACCGCTCGCACGAGTACCTGCTGGTGGCCACGAAATAACGGCGTCACGCCGGGCGGTCGCCGGAGGGAAGAGCCTCCGGCGACCGCCCGGCGCGTTCGCGGTTCCTCGCGACCGATCAGGCCGGCCACCAGCTGAGGTAGCGCTCACCGGTGTCCGGGAAGATCGTCACGACCGTCTGTCCCGACAGGTCACGGCGGCGGGCGAGCTCCACGCAGCCGTACGCGGCCGCTCCCGAGGAGACCCCGACCAGCAAGCCGGTGGTGGCGGCGATGGCCCGGGTCATGTCGGCCGCGTCGGCGTCCGACACGGCGACGACGTCGTCGATGATGCTGACGTCGGTGACCGGGCTGATGAAGCCGCCGTTGAGGCCGGGAATCCGGTGCGGTCCAGGGGGGCCGCCGGACAGCAGGGGCGATCCCTCCGGCTCCACCGCGACGATGCGCAGCCCGGGGTTGCGTTCGCGCAGGTAACGGCCGGTCCCGGTGAGGGTGCCGCCGGTCCCGACCCCGCACACCAGCACGTCGACGTCGCCGCCGGTGGCCTCCCAGATCTCCGGGCCGGTGGTCGCGTAGTGGGCCATGATGTTGGCGGTGTTCTCGTGCTGGCAGGCGTACCAGGACCCGGGGGCGGCGGCGTGCAGTTCCTCCGCCCGATCGACGCATCCCTGGAACCCGAGGACGTGGTCGGTGAACTCCACCTGGGCGCCCAGCATGCGCAGGGTCAGCAGGCGTTCCCGCGACGCGTTGTCCGGCATGACCACGATGCACGGGTAACCCCGGCTGACCGCCAGCGCGGCCAGGGCGATGCCGGTGTTGCCCGAGGTCGACTCGATGACGGTCGCGCCGGGTGTCAGCGCGCCGGACGCCTCGGCCTCCTCGATCATGCGCAGGGCCACCCGGTCCTTGATGCTCGACAGCGGGTTCGCCGACTCCAGCTTGGCGAGCAGGGTGGTGGCCGAAGGCAGGCCGTCAAGGGCGAGGCGGAGCAAGGGGGTGTTGCCTATGAGATCGTCAATCTTGGTCGCGACGTCGCTGCCGATCAGGGGTAGCATCCAGACTCCTCTGTGCGGGGGCCGTCTTCCCGATGCCGTAGGGACCGCGGGGAGCCGGTCTTCTGGTTGTGACTGGTTCGAGGGCGCTCAGGCGGTGCGGCGCGGCCCGGCGCGGCTCGGTTCGGCGGGGCCGAAGACCAGGTCCGGCGCCTGACCGCGTTCGAGCCGCGGATCACGGGTGCTCTACCGGTGGGCGAGGTCGCACAACGGTATTTCGCCCGTACCGCCGGCACATCCTCTGGCGTGCTCTCTTTGCCCGCCCGAATCGTTCATGCGGCGGCCGAAAGCGATGCGTGGGTGGCGATGCCACCCCGCCGCGCCGGCCGATGCCCGGGTGACAATGCGGGCGCGGCGCGGCCAGGCGTCACCGCGGGCAGCGCCTTCCCATTCGCCGACAAGTCTTTCCCAAGCCGGATTTCCTACCTTCACCTGTGCAAAGTAATCAGCGTGCGGAGACGGACGCTGCCCGACGCACGAGGAGATCGCATGCCCCGTAACGCAAGAGGGCTCCTCAGTTCCCGGATGGGGAGAACTTCATGAAACCGGTTTACAAGGTCCTGGCCTACCTCGTCGCGGTCGAGGTCGCCGTGCAGGCGATGGCGGTGGTCTTCGCCGACGCCGGACTGAAAAAGTGGGTCGAGCAGGGCGGCGTGCTCGACAAAGCGGTCATCGAGAGCGACGCCTCGGCGTTCCCTGAGATCGTCGGCTTTGTGATCCATGGCATCAACGGGACGATGGTCATCCCGTTGATCGCGGTGCTCCTTCTGATCTCCTCGTTCTTCACGAAGGTCCCGGGAGCGGTGAAGGCGGCCGGCCTGGTACTCCTGCTCGTCGTGGTCCAGGTCTCCCTGGGCGTCGTCGCCCACGACATCCCCGCCCTGGGCGCCCTGCACGGCCTCAACGCGCTGCTGCTGTTCGGCGCGGCCGTCTACGCCGCGAGCCGCGGCCGCGGTACGGGTGTGAGCGCGCGGGTCCGGCCGGAATCGCGTATCGGGACCGTCGGCTGACGGCACGCCGTATGAAGGGGACTCGCCGAGACGGCGGACGCATACGCCTCGCCGTCGCGGGCGTCGCGACCATCGCCATACTCGGTCCGCTGACGTGGCTCTGGCAGGGCAGTCTGATGCCGGAGGCGTACTCCGTGATGGACATGGGGTACGAGGATTACGGGGGCGGCCGCCCGGCCCACGCGGCCGGTTCGGGGGGCGGATCTTCGGGACATGGAGCTCACTCGGGGGCGAGCTCGCCGGGGCACGCCGCGTCAGGGCGCGGCGTCGCCTCCTTCACCGCCGATCCGGCCCGCAAGGCGGACGTCGCGGTCACCCTGATCGCACGCAGGCAGCGGTTCAAGCTGCCCACGGGCCGCTTCGTCGATGGGTACACGCTGAACGGCACGTCGCCCGGCCCGGTCATCCGCGCGACCGTCGGACAGTTGGTGCAGGTCAGGCTGGTCAACGAGTCGGTTCCTGACGGCATGACGCTGCACTGGCACGGCGTCGACGTGCCCAACGCCGTGGACGGGGTCGCCGGCGTGACCCAGGACGCGGTCGGCGTGGGCCAGTCGTTCACCTACCGCTTCGTCGCCGACCAGGCGGGCACGTTCTGGTACCACTCCCACCAGGTGTCCCACGAGCAGGTTCGCCGGGGTCTGCTCGGCGCTCTGGTGGTGGCCCCGGCACCGCGGCCGCCCGCCGGCACCGTCGACGTGGTGGCGCTGCTGCACCTGTACGACGGGGCCCGCACCGTCAACGGGCGGGAGGGCGACGATCGTGCCGAGGCGCGCCCCGGTGATCGGGTACGTGTACGGGTGATCAACACCGAGAACGGCCAGACGCCGGTGTGGGTCGGCGGTGCGCCGTTCCGGCTTGTCGCCCTTGACGGGACCGACCTGAACGGGCCCGCTCCCGTACGCGACACCGCCGTGCTCGTGACCGCGGGAGGCCGTGCCGACATCGAGGTGACCATGCCCGAGGACGGCTCACCGGTGCGGGTCCACATCGGTGGCCCGACCGGCGTCGTGCTCGGTTCGCGATCGTACGACGCGCCAGCCGTCCCCCGGCCCGCGACGACGCTGAACATGCTCTCCTATGGCGCACCGGCGCCGATCGGGCTCGACCCGGACAGACCGGATCGGCGGTTCGTGTACGAGATAGGGCGCCGTCCCGGCTTCCTCGACGGGCGTCCCGGGATCTGGTGGACCATCAACGGCCATATGTTCCCGGACGTGCCGATGTTCGTCGTCGCCGAGGGTGACGTGGTGCGCATGCGCATCTCCAACCACAGCGGCGAGACGCACCCCATGCACCTGCACGGCCACCACGCCGTGGTGCTGAGCCGCGACGGCGTGGCCGCGACGGGAAGCCCGTGGTGGGTGGACTCGCTGGAGGTCGGCAACGGCGAGTCGTACGACATCGCCTTCGTCGCCGACAACCCCGGCATCTGGATGGACCACTGTCACAACCTGCCGCACGCGACCGAAGGGCTCGTCGCCCATCTGATGTACGAGGGAGTCACCACGTCGTTCACCGTGGGCGGGCCGGCGGGCAACGAGCCGGAGTGAGTCCCGATCTGTGCGTCTTGACCGCCGATGCCGCGAAAGGCCGGCAGCACGGGCTGCCGGCCTTTCGCGTCGGTCGAGGGGTCAGGCGCGGGTCCACTTCTGGTTGGACGCGCCGCCGCAGTCCCACAGTTGGAGGAGCGCGCCGTTCGCGGTGTTGCGATCGACGATGTCGACGCAGCGGTTGGCGGTCGTGTTCACCAGGTCGCCGGCCGCGGTGAGCGTGAAGCGCTGGGCGCCGGTGCCGTTGCACGTGTAGAGCTGGATCGGCGTGCCGTTGGCGGTGCCGGCCGCCGCGGCGTCCATGCACTTGCCCATCGCGCGGATGGTGCCGTCAGTGTTGATCGACCACTGCTGGGCGGCGGTGCCGTTGCAGTCGTACATCTGCAGGCGGGCGGCGTCGGCGGGGTTGGCGGAGGGGATGTCGATGCAGCGACCGTTCAGGTTGGACTTCAGCGCGTTGCCGGTCCCGGGCCCGTCGTTGGTCCACGCCGAGACGCGGACGTAGTCGACCAGCATCGTCTGCGGGAACGAGGTGCTGGCGTCCGGGTTGCCCGGCCAGTATCCGCCGACGGCCACGTTGAGGATCATGAAGAACGGGTGGTCGAAGACCCACTGGTTGCCGCGGATGTTGGCCGGCGTGACGCGGAAGTACTCCGAGCCGTCCAGGTACCAGATGATGAGGTTGGGAGACCAGTCGACCCGGTAGCTGTGGAAGCCGTCGCCGAGCGGCGCGCCGATCGTGCGGTTGCCGCCGACGCCGCTGCCGCCGGAGTAGCCGGGGCCGTGCACGGTGCCGTAGACGGTGTTCGGCGTGTTGCCGACGTTCTCCATGATGTCGATCTCGCCGGTGGCCGGCCAGTTGTTGCCGCCGAGCATCCAGAACGCCGGCCAGATGCCCTGACCCTTGGGAATCTTGATGCTGGCCTCGAAGCGGCCGTACGCCTGGCTGAACTTGTCCGCGGTCAGGATGCGGCCGGAGGTGTACTGGCAGGTGCCGTAGTGGCACTGCAGGTTGGACGGGTTCTCCTTGCGGGCGGTGATGGCGAGGTGGCCCTGCCCGTCCTGGTACACGTTGCGGGTCGAGTTGGTGTAGTACTGCAACTCGTTGTTGCCCCAGCCGCTGCCACCTGTGTCGAACTTCCACTTTGAACCGTCGATGGACGTCCCTGCGGCGCCGTTGAACTCGTCGGACCAGGTGACGGGGCCGATGGCGGCTTCGGCCCGGTCATTGCTCGTGACGGAGACCAGGCCACTGGTCAGGGTGACGACCACGGCCGCGGCCATGAGGAGGAGCCGGGGTTTGCGCATGGAGACCTCCGGTCTGTGGTCCTTGCCGGGAACGGGCTTCCGGCCCACGCCGGCACGGCGTGCGGGGGGCCGCACGCCGACGTGTCCCGTCCTGCCCGGAAGTACCTTCACGGCTTAAATTAAGAGGATGTAACACCGGCGTCACCTCCGTTGTCAATAGGAAGGTTTCCTTAATATTTCTGGGTGTCGCCGCCTTGGATCAGGCCCGCCGTCGATGTGGCGACCCCGCGTGCCTGCCGGACGCCTCCGGCCGGGGGCGACGGGTCGAGCGGCTTGTCAGAGGTCGGGCACCGCGTCATGGCCGTCAGGCGGAGCCAGGCCGGCGAAGCGCGTAGCGGCCGGGGGTGCAGCCGTACTGTCTGGTGAAGGCGGCGATGAAGGCGGACGGTGTGGCGTAGCCGACTCGCCGGGCGACCTCGGCCACCGGGCAGGTCTCCAGCAGGGCCCGTGCCGCGCGCAGCCGCAACCCGGTACGCCACTCCGAATACGACATGCCGAATTCGCGGTCGAAGTCGCGTTGCAGGGTCTTGATGCTGATGTGCAGGCGTTCGGCCCATTCGTCCAGGCGGAGCGGGTCGCCGGGATCGTGTGACAGCGCACGGGCGACCTGCATCGCGAAACCGGTTCCGTTGGCGTGGCGGCCCGCGGACTCGCCGGTGGCCGCGCCGAGCCCGGCCATGATGCGGCGGCGGGCGGCGAGCGCCTCGTCCTCGTCCTGATCGTGGCGGGCGATCTCCAAGACGAGCCGCGCGGCCTCCTCGTCGATGAAGACAGCCCCGGCCCGGAGCCCGGTGAGCGCGGACGGCACCTCGCGCAGACAGATCCGGTACACCGTCTGCCGGTCAGCGGCGTACACCTCGTGGCTCACCGCGCGGTGCGCCCAGAAAGCCTCGCGCGAGCCGATGAACCGGGCGTCGGCGCCGTGCCTGGTGGAGAGCAGGCCGTCGGGGGACCAGTAGAGCTGGTGCAGGAAGTCCTCCCGGCTCTGCCCGAATTCGAGCACGGCCGCCGAGCGGTACTTGAGCACCAGGATGCCGTCGGGCCTGCCGAGGCCGTAGCCGTACTCCTCGCACGACACCGGATCCGTCCTGGAAGGGTGCGAAAGCGTCACAGAGTGACCTCCTATCGCTATCGAGTGGCCTCTGTGCGACACCAGAGCCATGTTTGGCAAGGCTAACCTAACTAGACGCTGCCGTACTCGGCAGCCCTTTTGTCTTGATTTATTGCGAAGGATCACGTTCATGTCTTCTCGACGGCCCTGGCGCCTGGCCGGTGCGCTGGTTCTCTCGTTCGGCCTGGTGGCCTGTGGTTCCACAGGTCCGACAGGTTCGACAGCTTCCACCGGGTCTGCCGCGTCCGGTGGAACGGAGGCCGGCGCGGCGGGGACCCGGGTGTTCACCGCCGACAACGGCGACGTCACGATCCCGGCCTCTCCCAAGAGGGTCGTCGCCACCGGGTACGCGGTACCGGTGCTGATCGAGACGGGCGCAGCCCTGGCCGGTGTCTCCAGCTGGCAGCGCGGTCTGCCGCTGATGACCGCGGAGCAGCGCGCCACGTACGACAACCTGCCCAAGATCGCGGGAGAGACGGCGGCCGAGACCAACTACGAGGCCATCGCCGCCGCCAAGCCGGACCTGATCGTCATCGGCGTGCCGAAGCCGGTGCTCGCCGAGATCAACCTGGACCGGCTGAAGTCCATCGCCCCCGTCGTGGCGATCGGCCCGACCACCCCGTCAGGCTGGCGCGAGCAGTCCCGGCGGCAGGCCGACGCCGCGGGCCGCCTCGACCGCTTCGACGCCGCCAAGTCCGCGTACGAGAAGAAGGCGGCGGAGCTCGCGGACAAGTACAGGTCCGCTCTGAACGGCCTGAAGTTCGGCCACGTCGGCGCCTATGGTGAGGTCGCCAAGGGGACGTTCCACCGCGAGTTCGCCGGTTCGTGGGGGACCAACATCGCCCAGGACATCGGCGTGACCTACTACGGCGAGGTCAAGAAGAAGGGCGGGGGCGCGCTCGACGTCACCGAGTACCCCTCGATCGAGGAACTTCCGGAAAGCCTCGGCGAGGCCGACGCCATCTCGTACACGGTGGACCCCGACGGCTCGGTGAGCGAGGCGGTGCAGTACGTGCTGGACTCCAAGCTGTGGAAGAACCTGCCCGCGGTCAAGGCAGGCAACGTCTTCCCGCTGCGATACACGGAGGCGGCGACGTACGGCTCGGCGCTCACGACCCTGGACGCGATCGACCGGGCGCTCGCGCCGCTGCGGGACCGATGAGCATGGACCGGCGGAACCCACGGCAGCGCGTCGCCCGCCATCACGGCACGGGCAGCGGCATCGCTCGCATCGGCTACCCGATCGGGATCCGCGCCGTCTCGGTCCTCGCACGGCAGTACGTGACCCCGCGGATGCTGCGGCTCACCCTCGGGGGCCCGGAACTGGAGGGGTTCCACACCTACCAGGCCGACGACCACATCAAGATCGTACTTCCCGACCCGGACGGCACCCGTCGCGTCCCGGTCGCCAACGAGGAACTGACGCTGGACTGGCCCAGGCCGCTGCCCACGACACGGAAGTACACCGTACGGCGGTTCGACGCCGACGCCGGCGAGCTCGACCTGGACTTCGTCCTGCACGCCGGAGGCGTCGCCTCGACCTGGGCCACGACCGCCGCGGTGGGCGACCAGGTCGCCATCGCCGGTCCCCCCGGGGCCAAGGCGTTCCCGCACAACTACCGGCACTACGTGTTCGCGGCCGACTCCACCAGCCTCCCGGCGGTGGCACGCTGGCTGGCGGAGTCTCCGGCCGAGGTGTCCGCCCAGGTCGTGATCGAGACAGATGACGAGGCCGAGCAGGCCTACCCCCTCGCGCGGCGCGACGGGGTGGAGGTGACCCGGCTGGTCCGCGAAGGCACGCACTCCCGGCTCGCCGCCACGGTACGGACGCTGCCCCTGCCCGAAGCGCGGACCTTCCTGTTCGCCGCCGGTGAGAAGGATGCCGTCAAACCACTGCGCGAGTGGAGTGACGGACGGCTCGACTCGCTGATCACCGGCTACTGGAAGCGCGGAGTTGCCGGGCTTGAGGAGTGACCTGCCGAAGAAGACCGCCTACCTGGTTCTGTGCGTCCTGCTGCTGCTGGTCGCCGCGTGCGCCAGCGTGAGCGTCGGGGCGCGCACCATCGCGCCGGTGGAGATCTGGCGTGCCCTCGCCGGCCACGCCGGCACCGACGATCAGCTGATCATCTGGGATGTCCGTGTCCCGCGTACCGTCCTCGGCATCTGTGTCGGCGCGGCGCTCGGCGCGTCCGGCACGCTGATCCAGACGCTGACCCGCAACCCGCTGGCCGAACCCGGCGTCCTCGGGGTGACCGCCGGCGCGGCCTTCGCCATCACCATGGCCGGAGCACTGCGCCTCGCGGAGACGCAGGCCGCTCAACTGCTGTTCGCGGCCGCCGGAGCGGTGCTCGCGGCCCTGCTGGTGTACACGGTCGGCCGGACCTCCCCGCTGCGGCTGGTCCTCGCCGGGGTCGCGCTCTCGTCGGTGCTGGCGGGCGTCTCGCTCGGCATGCGGCTGATGCTTCCCGACGTCTTCGACCGGTTTCGGTTCTGGTCGGCCGGGGCGCTCGCCGGTCACGAGCGGATGCCCCTGACCGCCCCGCTGCTGCTGATCATCATCGCGCTCGCCGGCGCCATGGCGGTGACCCGGCCGCTGAACGCCCTGGTCCTCGGCGAGCAGATCGCCCAGGTGCTCGGCGGCCGGGTGGCACGGACCAGAGCGGCCGTACTGGTGCTGGTCACCGTACTCGCCGGGGTCGCCACCGCGGTCGCAGGACCGATCGCCTTCGTGGGGCTCATCGTGCCGCACCTGGCCCGCCGACCGGCCGCCGGGTCGATTCCGTGGCTGATGGTGTACACGATCCTGCTCGGCCCGATCCTGCTGCTCGCCTCCGACGTCGCGGCGCGCGTGCTGCTGCCGACCGGTGAGGTTCCTGTGGCGGTCGTCACCGCGTTCCTCGGCGGCCCGGTCCTGATCTGGGCGGTACGGCGTTACGGGGCGGTGACCCTGTGACCACTCTGGTGCTGCGCGCCGGACGATTCTCGGCGAGGATCGAGCGGCGTATCGTCACGGTGTCGCTGACCCTGATCGCCGTCGCGCTACCGCTCGCGCTGGTAGGCCTGTGCCACGGGGGCACCTGGACCTCTCCGCAGGACGTGCTGGCCGCGCTCGCCGGTCACGGCGACTCGGCGTTGGTGGTGCGGGAGTGGCGCGCGCCGAGGGTCGCCTCCGCGCTGGTCTTCGGCGCCGCGCTCGGCCTGGCCGGGGCGGTCTTCCAGAACCTCACCCGTAACCCGCTCGGCAGCCCGGACGTCATCGGCCTCGACGCGGGCGCGTACACCGGCGTGCTGGTCGCGATCACCGTGGTCGGTGGCACGGCGGTGCAGCTCACGCTCGGCTCGGTACTCGGCGGGCTGCTCGCCGCGGCCGTCGTCTACTTCCTGTCGCTCGACTCCGGGCTCAGCGGCCTGCGGCTGGTCGTCATCGGGATCGCGGTGAACGCCATCTTGACCGCGGTCAACTCGTGGATCGTGCTGAGGGCCGAGATGGACGTGGCGATCACGGCGACCGGATGGAGCGCGGGATCGCTGAACGGCGTCGAATGGGTCCAGGTGCGCCCGGCGTTCCTCATCATCGGCGTGCTCGCGCTGCTGCTGGCCACGCTGTCGTACGCGATGCGGCAGGCGGTGCTCGACGACGAACTCGCGGTCACCTCCGGCGTCGACCTGAACCGGCTGCGGGTGCTGCTCGTGCTGGCCGGCGTCGGCTGTACCGCCACGGTGACGGCGGTCGCGGGGCCGATCGTGTTCATCGCGCTCGCCGCGCCGCAGATCGGCGGCAGGCTGGCCGGTACGGCCGGCCTGGCCGGCGTGCCGCTGCTGCCCGCGGCCCTGACCGGCGCGGTGCTTCTGCTGGCCGCCGACCTCATCGCGCAACTGCTGCTCGCCCCTGTCGCGTTGCCGGTCGGCGTCGTGACGACCGCGATCGGCGGTTCCTATCTCATCTGGCTGCTCTTCAGGGAAATGAGGCGACCGTGGCAGCGCGGCTGACCGCCAGGGACATCACCCTCGCCTACGGTGACCGGGTGGTGGCGACGCGGGTGAACCTCGACATCCCGGACGGCGCGTTCACCGCCGTCGTCGGCGCCAACGGGTGCGGCAAGTCGACGCTCCTGCGCGCGTTCGTCCGGCTGCTCAAGCCCACGGCCGGGATGGTGAGCTTCGACGGCCGCGACGTGGCCGGCTACCGGCCGAAGGCGATCGCCCGGGAGGTCGCCTTCCTGCCTCAGGGACTCGTCCCCCCGGAGAACGTCATGGTGAAGCGGCTGGTCGCCCGTGGCCGTTACCCGCACCAGTCGTTGCTGGCCACCTGGTCGCCGGAGGACGAACGCGCCGTGGCCACCGCCATGGCGGCGGCCGGAGTCGCCGACCTCTCCGAGCGGCCTGTCGCCGAACTGTCCGGCGGCCAAAGGCAACGAGTGTGGATCGCGATGGTGCTGGCCCAGGAGACGCCGTACCTGCTGCTCGACGAGCCCACCACCTTTCTCGACATCACGCACCAGTACCAACTGCTCAATCTGCTCGCGAGACTGCGGGACGAGGGACGCACGGTGATCGCGGTCCTGCACGACATCAACCAGGCGTGCCGGTACGCGGACCATCTGGTGGCGATGAAGGACGGCGGAGTGGCCGCGGAGGGCGCGCCCGCCGACATCGTGGACGCGACGCTCGTGCGGGAGGTCTTCGACCTGCCGAGCATCGTCGTCCCCGACCCGGTGACCGGCACCCCCATGGTGGTGCCGACACCATGACCCATGGAGTTCGCCGATCCGGTCACCGGCCACCTCCGTCCCTCGCCGACGTGGACCCGGGCGTACGAAGGTTCTTCGGAACTCCTGTCAGCCGATCTTGGCGCCGTACACGTGGTCGACCGTCATCGCCATGAGCACCCTGCGGTCGGACACCATCACCGACCGGTACTCGTCCCAGTCCGGGTGCTCCCCGGAGGCGTTGCGGTAATAGTCCACCAGTGCCTCGACCTCGGGACCGTGCGGGTCGGTTCCCGGGCCGGTGAGTGTCGCGGTGCCCTCGGCGGTGGCCCATGCCCAGCCGTCGGGGCTGGTCACCTCCAGCGTGGCTCGTGGGTCCCGACGCAGATTCGCCGTCTTGGCCCGCCCCTCGGTCATCGAAACGTAGATGACATCGGCCTCCTGGTCGTAGAAGGGCATGACGGGGGAGAGCTGGGGGCGGCCGTCCGACTTGATCGTCGCGAGGACACCGAGCCGGCTTTCCGCGAGCAGCGTGCGCGGGTTGAACGATGTGGCGGTCATGCCAGGTACAACGTGGCGACCGGAGGCCGGCTATTCCTGGCCGCGCGGGGCCGACCGCCGATCGTGATCGCACCTGACCGTGAACACCCGTGAATCACCTCCGGCCGGCCTCACCAGCGCCTCGCTGCTCGCGGACGCCCTCGGCCACGGCCATCAGCTCGCCGTCGCCGAATCGCGCGGTGTCGATCGTGACGGACACCGCGACGCCCGGCTCCACCAGCCAGAACACCTGCCCGGCAGCCTTGAGGCCAGGCCGGGCGCCGATCTGGACATTCGTCCACGAGGCCGGAGCGCGCTCGTGGTACGCCGACATGAAGTCGCGTAGGCCGTCGAGCGCGGTGAAACGGCCGGCGCGCATGACGATGATCATCAGGTCGACCGCATGCCCGCCGTCGTCTGTCTCCCGTTCCCAGACCCGTGAGGTGAAGCGGACGCCGTCCTCCGGCTCGTACTCGAAATCCGACGTGCTCGTGGCCACGTCGCCGGGTACGTGCCCGATCACGAATCCGTCCAGCACCCCGCGGCCCTCCGTCATCCCCGGTCCGGTCAGCGCCAGCCCCAGTCCGGCCACGATCGCCAGAACCCGCAACCCTGCCATCACCCGGCGATCGTGACACATTCCGTCGTTTCGGCGCCGGCTTAGCGAGCAAACGCATGCTTGACGATCAGGGCGAGATGCGATCTCTTAGGTGAAGCGGCTGGGACTCATGGAGATCTTGACGCTATTGGTGCGGCGTGTTGTGATCTGAATATCCGTTATTTCATGCTTGTTTAGTACGAAATGAGGGAGTTGTGAGGATTCTCCGGCATGCCGCCGCGATAGCCGCGCTTCTGGTAGGGGCCGTCGGCATCCAGGTCGTCCAGGGCGAAGCGGCGCAGGCGGTCCTGCCCACCGCCGCCGTCGCGCTCGGCGACAGCTTCATCAGCGGGGAGGGCGCAGGGGACTACCAGCCCGTCGTCGACGCCTCCGGGACGGCACGGGCCTTCCCCGGCTGGTCGGCGGCCAACAGCAACGCCTACTTCTGTCACCGGTCGGCGAACGCCTCGTTGTTCAAGGCGACACTCCCCGGCATCCAGGACCGCTTCAACCTCGCGTGCTCCGGTGGCCAGCCCGCCGACATCGCCAACGCCTCCAGCGCCCGCGCCGGTGGCCGCTCCGTCGCCTCGCAACTCGACCAGCTTCGTGCCGTCGCCCAGACCCACGACATCGACGTCGTCCTCATCGGCCTCGGCTCCAACAACACCCAGTTCACCTTCGGCGACGTGGCCTCGCTGTGTGCCAACCGCTTCATCGCCGACGCCTGGACGGGCTGGTGGGAGTTCTGGGCCTACCTGGGCGGCCCCGTGCCGCAGGAGCCCTGCACCGTCTCGGACCTGGCCAGCCCCGCCGAGGTCGCCGCCGCCACCACCGAGACCACCGCCGCACTGCGCCAGATCCTCGACACCCTCGACCAGATCGACGCCGACGGTGTCCACCAGGTAGTCCTGCAGACGTATACCAACCCGCTGCCGCTCGACGTCGCCCCGCAGTACTGGGACGAGGACGGCCGCACTGACACCCGCGACAAGTTCCGCGCCCTCGGCGCCGAGCGGTACGCCGCCGGCTGCCCGATCCACCGCGCGAGCCTCGCCCCCGGGCACGTGTTCTCCCAGAACCTCGGCTCCCTGGTCAAGAACGCCTACACCACGCTGGCGTCCGAGCGTCCAACGGCCGACCTGCGCGTGCTGGACGTCCAAAGCGCCTTCGACGGGGCCCGCCTCTGCGAGAATCCCGGCAGCCCGACGGGCACGCTCGCCACGCCGCTCCGGGTGCAGGACGGGCCGTCCGGCACGCCCATCACCAGCCTGTCAGGCTGGGACAAGATCGGCATCCAGCGATTGGCCAACACCTGCGTCACCTACTTCCAGACCTGCCAGGAGTCGTGGCACCCCAACGCCGCGGGCCACGCCGTCCTCGGCCAGTGCCTGACCGGCGCCCTAACCGCCGTGCCCCGCACGATCGTCACCTGCGCCCGTAACACCAACGGCACGCTCACCATCTCCTGATATCTCCTTCTGTCTCCAGTCGATGCGCGACAGCGCCCGCGACCGGGGACGCCGAAGGCCCCGCCGATCTCGCGCGGGGCCTTCGGCGCTGAAGTGCGAGGAACCCTCAGTTGAACGGGTTGTCGTAGACCGCGTAATTAGTGTGGTAGGTGCCGGACGGGGGGTTGTAACGCACCCCGTCCACAGTGAGCGTCACGTTGCCGACGGTGCCGCCGGGCGTCACCTCGCCACTGGCAAGGTAGGCCGTGTACGGGCACTGCGGGATCGTCACCGAGGGGCCACCCGAGGCCACCATGGTTCGCGCGCCGCCGTTGACGGATGCGAAGAGATTGGGCCGGGTGTAGCCGGAATACTGGCACATCGCGATCGAGTAGCGGTACTTGGCGTTGCCGTCGTCGAACGCGATCGTCCCGTACGCCCCGGACAGCTTGACGCCTTGCCCCCAAACCTCGATGCTCACCGTCAGGTCGGACCCGTACGTGGCGTGTGCCGGGGCCACCGGCATCACGAGCGCGGCGACCGTCACCATAGCGATCGTCAGGACCCGTGAAACGTGCCACCAATTTCTCACCCTCTCTTCGACGGATATCACTTTGAGGTGATTATTTTGGTGGGCTTTCAGGCTGTCCAGTGGCCGAATATCGACAAAAGAGTAACTTCAAAGATCTAGGATGTTTGGGCAGGTCTTCCGTGCGGGCGGCACCGTCGGGATGCGAGGTCTTCATGGACAAGCCGACGGACTGACCGCGGGCAGCAGGTCAGCAGGCGGGCGGTCGATCCATTCGGCGATCGGCCGGGCAGAGCCGACGACGGGGCGGGCGAAGAACCTGTGGACTCAGGTCTTACGGAGAACTAGTGGGCACGAGAAGATGCAGATCGTCACCTTGTCTGCGAGAGGATGCAGCCGTGGAGACTGCTTCGCCTGGCAGGTTACAAGACGATTCTCTTCGCTCTCGATTACGGAGGGGCCCGTCGATTCACCGTGCGGCGATCGTGCTTTGGGTTCATGCCAGTTCTTCTCCTCTCCCTAATCTTCATGGGACCGGTATGGATCCACGATCACCACCTGAACGCTATTGCTGACGAGTTCCTGAGCCACCCCCTTCCTCCGGAGACCGAGTTCGCAGATGACGAGGTGCAGTCGTCGGTGGCCCTGCGAGGTAACAGCAACCACTGCGACTACCGTCTGAGGTTCAACCTGAGCACCAAGTTGTCGGTGAACGAGATCGTGGAGCACTACAAAGCGGCCTTCGGCCCCGTCGTCGTCTGGACGCCTTCCAAGAATCCACCCTTTCCCCTGACTTTCGACGGACAGCACTTGATCGTCGTCGAGATACAAGAGCCCTACCAAGACCCCGGCTGGGATCTCCGGTGCTACTGATCCTGGAAAGTGTGATGACTCCTAAATCGGCCTAGATGCGATGAATGGACGCGGGACGTGGCCGATTATGTGCATCGTCGCGATACGCGACCGCTGAGAGCCTCTACTGCCCGAAGGAGAATCGGAGCTGAGCATTGATCAGGAAGTTGAGCCGGTGACGCAGATCGTCGATCACGGCCTGTTCTGGGGCTTCTCCAGGCGTCAGCAGTGTCCAACGTAGTGAGCTTTCGCCCCGGGTCGGCCGGATGTCGAACCGGATCTCATCGTCGGGCCTGTCCGGCCACAACGACGACCAGACCACGAGCTCTGGATCCACCGCCTGCAGGATGCGAGGCTCGACCTCATCGGATCGCAGATTCAGCCACTGGCGTCCACCGGGCCGCCGAGGGTTGGCCAGGCTCTCCCACACGACTTGAGGAGGCGGCGGCTGCGTTCGCTCTCTCGAAGCCAACTCGATCACTTCGGCAGCTTAGAAGGACACGCCCCGATTCGGTTGGTTGTCGCGCAGGTTGAGCTTGGTCAGGTGGGCGAGGTCGCCGATGGATTCGTGCACCGTGTCCAGGCTGAGCTGTGACAGGTCGAGGCTGGTCGATCCATCCCGCAGGCATTTACTGATCCGCATGGCGGCGGTCCTCTGACCGTTCTTGGGCCTCGTCAAGAACTTCCCTTCCGCCGTCGCTCACCTGCCCGGAATTGCCTTCGTCGGCGCGCCGAGCCTTGTTCCGCTCTATGTCGTGCTGCCTTGGGGTGCGAGAGTCAGCGATGACGTTAGGGAGCGGCGTCTGAGATCAACTTGCGAATCACTGGGATGTCCCGGCCACGCGATCGCCCGCATGAGTCAGCCCAAGGGGGCCAAGGCGGGCATGCTGCGCGGTCGCCGAGCAGCTCGACGTCACCCCGATGGCGACGACCTGTTCCCCCTTCTATTCCGCCGCCCGGCCGTCACCCCGGCGGCGCGGCTCCCGCGCGAGGTCCCTACGCCGCACTCAGGGACGCCGGGCTGGCCGACGACGTCGTACGAGCGCAGCGGTTGTTGTCGACCTTCATCCTCAGGCTCGCCGGTCACCACACCCACGATCAAGCCGCGGCCCGGATCAGCTGGTGCATCACTCAACCCTGCGGAGCCCACAACTGACGCGATCGACAAGCAGATCACGGGAGAGGGTGAGGAGGAGGACGACGGGGCGGCGGGTGTGCTCGTGTACCTGGGCTGATTGCACGGAAGATCGAATAGGTCCTAGAAATGATCAAGGCCCGGGTTGGGGATGGTTCCCCGACCCGGGCCTTAGGTGTGGAGCGGGTGACGGGAATCGAACCCGCGCTGTCAGCTTGGGAAGCGGCCGCTGATCTTCGTGCGCGACCTGTACGGGTGTGGTGGCTGACCCATGGCTAGGGCCTGTCTCAGAGTCGTCGCGCAGTAGGGCATATGGCTTTGAGATAGGCCTAGTCGCGCTTGGGCCAGATCGGGCCCTGGTCGGTCCAGATGACGCCCTTGTTGCGGCACAGACAGAAGGGGTGGCCGATCGGGTCGGTGTAGACCCGCCAGCCGTAGCCGTTGGGGCCAATGAAGTCCTGCTGCAGCGTCGCGCCGAGATCGAGGACGCGGCGCTGCTCGGACTCGATCTCGTCCACCTCGAAGTCGAGGTGGAACTGCTTGGGGTGCTCGCCGTCGGGCCACTGCGGAGCGCGGTAGTCGTCCACCTGGATGAAGGCCAGCTCGACCTCGCCGAACTGGATGCCGGCCCAGTTCTCGTGGCTGCCTTCCTTGATCGGGCGGCCCGTCACCTGAGAGTAGAAGGCCGCCAGCTTCATCGTGTCCGGGCAGTCGATGATGAAATCGGTGAGTCGCAGCATCCTGCGATCTTGTCACAAGGTCCTTGACACAACCCTTGGCCACGATGGCGGGAACCGGGCGGCTACGGGAGCCTCACCCGAGCTGTCCTCTGTGTGGACGCGGTGGCGGGACCGGCGACCGCGCGTCCTTGTTCGGTGGGTGAGGCTTGGTGGCGAGGAGGACGATGCCGGGCCGGCGGGTGTGCTCGTGTCCGTGGGCTGATTGCACGTTGATTGCACGGAAGATCGATTAGACTCCAGAAACGATCAAGGCCTTGGTTGGGGATTGTTCCCCGGCCTGGGCCTTAGGTGTGGAGCGGGCGACGGGAATCGAACCCGCGCTGTCAGCTTGGGAAGTACATCGATCACCGCGCGTAGGGCCGCTGACCTGGGCCCCAGGCCGGTCCTGAGTGACCGCGGTTGACCCCTCGTCACCCTGGTTAATGGCCCGCTAATGGCCCGAGGATCAGCCCATGCCCTTGCACCCGTCACGCGGACTGGTACGGCGCGGACCTCGGTGCAGAGCTTCCTGCCGACGAAGTGACAGCGCAGCCGACCAGAGGGCGTGTCACTGACGCAAGCAGAATCGTTTGCGTAGACTCTCGGCCATGAGCGCTGGGCATGCGCATGAGGAGCTTCATCACCTGGTGGACCGGCTGTCGCCGGACCAGGCGCGTCGTCTCCTGCGTTTGGTGAAGACAGATCCTGACTTGGCTGAGGTGGCGGAGGAGGAATCGTCTGAGCCGGTTCGGCGTCGGCGGTTGTCGATCGCTGGGATCGGTGCCTCCGGTGAAGGGGATCTGTCCGAACGGGTCGAAGATCTGCTGGCGGAGCGGTTCAATCGGTCAACGTGACTGCCACGCTCTTGGACACAGGCCCTTTGATCGCTGTCGTCGATCGAGATGACAAGCACCATGCCTCATGCGTGCGTCTCCTTGAAGAGTTGGAGGGGCCGCTCCTGCTGCCTTCGACCATCTTGATCGAGGCCGGATGGACCATTAACAGGCACATGGGACCTCGCGTGCATGCGGAGTTTCTTGATCTGGCGACCGAGGAGTTTGAACTAGTCGACCTGGTGCCAGCCGATGTGCGGAGAATGGCAGAACTTGTCCGCGCCTACCGAGACGCTCGACTGGACCCCGCTGACGTGTCCCTGGTTGCCATCGCGGAACGACTAAATGTCACTCAGATTGCGACGCTGGACCGGCGTGACTTCACGCTGATCCGCCCTCGACATGTGCCAGCGTTCACGCTTCTACCGGAAGTGCTTCGCTGACCTGGTCAAATACGCGTGGAGCGGGTGACGGGAATCGAACCCGCGCTGTCAGCTTGGGAAGTCTCTATCGCGCATGGTCGCTGAGCTGGGAAGACGCTGAACTGCGGGTGAGCGCTTCGAGTACCCGTGATTCCCCGTGAGTCCCCCTTGATTACCCTCCTGACGGGCACGCAACGGGCACGCGAGGGGCATCAGAAACGTCTGCACCTTCGTCGCTCTGGTGCTCGGTGGGCCGGGGTTGAGGAACGAGACCCCGGACCGTCGATCGCCCCCAGCCCCCTACGGAGGTCAGCCACCGCTAGGCGATCGTGAGGGGGGCACCACTCAGGGGCATCTTGCCTGAAGTTCAGCCTGTGGAAGGATGACGCTATGTCGATCACACGAAAGGGCCATGGCGCGTAGGCGTCCAGCGCAGATTCGCGCTGATGGTCCGTGGCGCTCACGAACAACCGCCACGAGAGTTCCCGAAATCCCGGGCTTGTCGTACCGAGGGCGTATCGCAGTTGCTCGTCTGGAGTACAAGCGCTACTGGCCCGGTGCGGCGGAAGAGGCGTTACGCGCTTGGTCGCTGTTCTTACGAGACCCCTGGCATCGGCTTTTCGATCCGGCGCAATCCTGCGGAGAGATGCTGTGCTGTCCTGACCCTGCTGAGCTTCGCGCGCTCTTGGACGCCGTGGTTCACATCCTGCCCAAGAAGGACGCTCGCGTGCTCCAAAAGAGGATCGGTGACCTCGACGATCTCTGGTAGTTACCGATGACCTGAGCGCCCCTGACATCGATCGGGGCATCCGGATGGGGAGGCGATGGGCGGCGGCGTGTCGCTGGGGTCGGCGAGTGCATCGGTCGCGGCGGGCGCGCGGTGAGGCTACGGCCCGGGGCGCCGCCGGCCGGGACCGGCGCCCACGCCGCACGCCCGGGCGGCGTGCGGTAGAGGGCCGGGTACGGCGGCGCGCCGCGCCGCCGCCTTGACTCTTATAAGCGCGATTCGGCAGTTCCGCCAGGAGTGCATATGTCCTGTCTCGCTTGATGATTGACACGCTGGCCTCGCTTGATGCTTGACACCTTGATCGTCTTCTGGGCTTTCTCGTTGCGTTATCGGCGCTTCGGGGGAGGCTTGGATGGCGCTGGTGGAGTTGAGCGTCGTGGAGCAGCGGTATCACGCGGTGATGGAAGTCCTGGCGGGTGCGCCGGTCACCGAGGTCGCATTTCGATATGGGGTGTCGCGGCAGTCGGTGCATACCTGGATGCGCCGCTATCGCGAGGGCGGGCTGGGGGCGTTGGCGGATCGCTCGCATCGAGTGAGGTCGCATCCGATGCAGACTCCGGCGCAGATCGAGGTGTTGATCTGTGAGCTGCGGCGGGCGCATCCCAAGTGGGGGCCGCGGACGTTGGTGTGGGAGCTGGGCCGGCGTGGGGTGGAGCCGCTGCCGTCGCGCTCCAGCGTGTATCGGGCGTTGGTGCGTAACGGGCTGATCGATCCGATGGCGCGCAAGCGGAAACGCTCGGAGTTCGTGCGGTGGGAGCGGCCGGGTCCGATGCAGCTGTGGCAGATGGACATCATGGGCGGGGTGTTCTTGGCCGACGGGACCGAGTGCAAGCTGATCACCGGGATCGACGATCACGCCCGGTTCTGTGTGATCGCTTCTGTGGTGGTGCGGGCGACCGGCCGGGCGGTGTGCGCGGCGTTCGCCTCGGCGATGCAGACCTTCGGAGTCCCGCAGGAGGTGCTCACTGACAACGGTAAGCAGTTCACCTGCCGGTTCGGCGGCCCTCGGGCGGGTGAGACGTTGTTCGAGCGGATCTGCCGGGAGAACGGCATCACCGCGCGCAACACCCAGCCCCGCACCCCGACTACGACCGGGAAGATCGAGCGGTTCCATCAGACCGTGCGGCGTGAACTGCTGGACCAGGCGGCGCCGTTCGTCTCGATCCAGCACGCTCAGGCGGCGGTGGACGAGTTCGTGACCCGCTACAACACCGCCCGGCCGCACCAGGCCCTGGACATGGCCTTCCCCGTCGACCGGTTCACCGCGCCCCGGGCAGATCACGACCAGTACCAGCAGCTGGAGGCGCAGTTGGCGTTGCGGCTGCCCGCCGGCCTAGCCGCGCTCGATGGCCAGGCGTCATCGGTGACGATCGCACCTGAGCCGGACTCTGCCGCCGGTCAGGTGCCTGCCCTGGTGGAACGGACGCCGCTGCCGGCCTCGGTGGAGGCTGTCGAGGTGGACAGGATCGTGCCCGACTCGGGAAACCTGTCGGTCGCCGGACAGCAGGTCTGGCTCGGCCCCGACCGCGCCGGAATGTCCATCACCCTGTGGATCAGTACCGCCCACCTGCACGTACTCACCGCCTGCGGTGACCGGCTCAAGACCGTGCCGTCCCGGCTTACCTCTCGTGACCTGACCACGCTGCCGGCCACCGCTGATGCCCGGCCGGCTGGTCCCGCACCGATCCCGGCGCTGGATGCGGGCTACCCGGCCGTCGAGATCGACCGGTTGGTCAGCACGGCCGGCACGGTCAGCCTGGCCAACTACGCCCTGTGCATCGGCACCACCCTGGCCGGGCAACGCGTCACCATCCGGATGGACGGCATCACCGCGCAGGTCCTCGACGGCGAACGCACCCTGCTGCGGACGGTCCGCTGCCCGCTGCCGATCACCGAGTGCGGCAGGCTGCGCGGCGCACGAACCGCCGGTCCACCCCCGAAACCCCCGACCGGGCCGGTCACCGTCCAACGGGTGGTCAGCATCAAGGGCGGCATCATGGTCGTCGGCCAGAAGATCAACCTCGGCCGGGTACACGCCCGGAAGGTCGTCACCGTGACCGTCGATGACAGCCATATCGCCATCCACGACGAGGTGGAAACCCTCAAGGTGGTGACCCGAACCACCACCCAGGAAGTATCCCGAATCAAATCGGCCGACCATACTAAGCGGAGAAAGATCGTCTAGGCCGTGTCAAGCATCATCCGAAGCCAAAGCGTCAAGTATCAAGTGGGTCACGACACGCCAGGAGTGCATATAGGCAGCCGCTTTTAGATCGAAAGCCGGAAATCTTCGATCTTCTGCACGATCAGGTTAACTGGATCCTGGCCGGCTATCTTTAGTCGTATCATTTCGCGGAGATCGTCGTCTTCAAGAAATAGAATCATCTTTTCCTGTTCTTTCCAATGGTCCAGCCTGGCGTAGCTAGCGCCTCTGTTGGGACCTTTTCTGCCAATTATAACCCCAAAAAGCCCCAACCCTTTCTTGGACATGTAATTCGACACCTGCAGGACGTCCGATTTATTGACTCCTTTGCAACTATTCTTTGCGTCGAATACTATGAGGTGAGCCTGGTATATTGCACGAAGATAGGCAAAGTAGCCGTCCAGGCAATAGTTGGGCATTATGAAATCTCGACGATTGCTCTTAACTTGCGTGGGATGTTCCGTTATAGGGCGTTCAAGGGGAGGGCTAAATAGGTACTCCATAATGTCTCTGCATAATTTCTGGTATATCGCCCACTCCTTGTTTCCGCACGTAGTATCCGCAAGCCCTTTTAGGAGTCGCTCGGTTACATGCAGATTGGCTAGCCGCCTCGTGATTGCTTGAGATTGTGGATCGGGTGCGAGATTGCCTAGAATTCGAACCGCTTCATTTTGTAAGCCATGCAGAGAAGCTTGTCTGGCAATTTCTGCGCCATCCATGACCTGTACATTGTGTGCGGTGAGGAAGTCAATGTGTTCTGGAGTCAGTGCTGTCGGAACTGCTAGTGTCAGCTTCGGTGGGGGATTGTTGGGGTACTTTTCTCGAAAGCTTGCTTCGTATCGCTTTAGTTGCTCGACCGCATCTCGAAGTCGCCTTCCGGTGTGCGGCGCTGTGGCTTTCACTTCAAAGAGTATGGTGTCGTTGCCTTTTCTTGCAATAAAGTCTATCCCTGCATCCGCCCTTGATGTAGGCGCCTCAATCGAATATCCTTCAAGTGTCTTTTGTAGTATCAATGCAACTAATTGTTCGAAATCATGCCAACTAGCGCTTGGTTGCATTGGTCCCCCCATCAAAGCTCGGCGAATAGGTTCCTGATTCTTCGGTTTGATTCTGGTCTATTCCAAGAGTTCTGGTCTGCGTGTGGTTAACGCCTGCCGGGCAGTGATATAGCGCTCGTGGAACTCTGCGGCGAGGGCTTCACGGCGGTAGGTTTGGCGTAGGACGCGGTCGAGGTCGCCGGCGCGATTCACTAGATCCGTTAAGGATTTGCGTTCGATGTCGAATGCGGTGAGGCCTTGGTGGACGGCGGTGTCGAGGTTGCCTCGGCGGGCGTGGATGATGCCGAGGTCTATGTGGGCGTCGGCTACGCGCATGGGGGCATTGTGGGTGCCGTCGGGGCGGGTGTGGATTTGGATGGTTTCTAGGGCGTGTTCTTCGGCGCGGTCGTTGTCGCCTAGCCAGGTGTAGGCGGTGGCGGCGTAGAACATCCATTTGGCATGGTCGAACACGAAGTGGTTGTCGGGGTGTTCGGGCGGCGGGAGTTTGGCGAGGATGTCGGCTCCGCGAGATAGGGCCTTGTCGGCTTCGCGGCGGTCTCCCATGCGGGCCAGTCCGCGGGCCTCTTGCAGGGTGAGTTGGACCATGGCGTTGCTGAGGCCGGCGGCGTCCTGGCCTTTGCGTGCTGAGGTGACGACGTCTTCGTAGCGGCCTTCGACCAGGGCGAACCAGGCGGACATCTCGTGTGCCCATCCCATGAGTTCGCCGTGGCCTACCTGGTGGCCCATTTCGTAGGCGGCGCGGCGGGAGGTTTCTGCTTCTTCGCGTTCGCCGAGGTCGTAGTGGATGCAGCCGAGTAGGGCGGTTAGCCAGCCGGTGATGACGAGGAGTTCGCGGTGCTGGGCGAGGGTGAGCCGGCCGGAGAGCAGGCGGGTTACCTGGGCGAGACGCTTTTGGGTGCGGTCGCGCAAGGTGGCAGCGGATACGACCGGATAGGCGCGGCAGAGGAGTTCTACGGCCTCGGCGAGTGCTTCGAGGGTGCCGGGGCCGACGTCGGATGCCTGGAGCTGTTGGGCGAGTTCCATGGTGCCGTACAGGTCGGCTTCGGCGCGGAGGGCGTCGGTGGGGATGATCTGGGCTTCGATGAGGCGGCTGCCGTTGCGGCGCTTGGTGGGGGAGAAGCCCAGATCTTCGACCTGGAGGCCGGTGGCCTGGGTGAGGGCGAGGCGGTAGGGGGAGTGTGGCCAGGAGACTTCGCCGGCCTCCCATCGCCTGATGCGTTCCTCGTCGCAGTTCAGGCCGTCTTTGATGCCGGTGGGGGTGGCGTTGATGCGCGCTGCCAGTTCGGCGCGGGTGAGTCGGGCTTTGTTACGCCAGGCACGCAATTGAACGTTTGGGATGGTGTCGGCCATCTCCGGGCAATCCTCCCGTTCGGGGGGGCACGAGGGACGAAAAAGGGGACTGGGTTGGGGGTCCCGCATTGATCGGTTCGCTGTTTGTCTTGCCGTCAGGCAACCACGGTACGTCAGACCGCCTTCCGGCGTAGGGAGCGCGGGCTCAACCAAGGAGATGGCATCGGTGACCCGGCCAGTCGAGACCAGCGACACAGTCCCCTGTTCCTTATGCCGGGGGCGTGGCAAGAAGCTGTGTGACTCCCGGCGGGGGCTCCTCATCAGGACCAATGACAGCGACGGCCACCCTCGTGAGGAACGCGACTGTCTCGACTGTCTCGGCTCGGGCCGGGTCGGAAAGGACGCGGCATGAACTCGATCATCCTGAAGGCGATGGGTGGTGACATGAACCCACCGGTACCCGACGAGGGAGCCAAGCTGCTACGGCTCCGCGATCAACTGACCGGGCTGGGAGTGCGGGCCGAACTGCGGGACAACATGAGCGCGCTCATGGTGCATCGCCCGGACAACGGTCTCCCGGTGTGGGTCTTCGTCGGATACGGCGGGGTGTACTACTCCTGGCAGTCCGCCGAGAAGCGGCATCCGGTCAACGACGTGGCAGGGGCGGCGCAAGCGCTGGCCGACTACCTGCACCGGTAGCCCACCAAGAGCCGGCGCGGCGAGACAGGCGCTCTTCCCAGGGTTCGGGCCTGGCGAGGGGCCCGCCTCCTGTCTCGTCGCGCCTTCCAATTGTTCGACCGCTGATTGGCAGTGCCTCCCGTCCGGTCTGGTGGGGTGCGTTCGCGTGACAGGCGAATCGGTCCGGGTTACGCTCAGCTTGGTAAAACAACCTGTCGGGTGATGGACGGTCGTGATGTCGTTAGAATCCGTGCCGCCGAAGTACGCACAACTTGTGCAGACACTTCAACGGCGCATCGAGGCGGGAACCTATCCGCCCGGTTCACTGCTGCCCAGTGAGAACCAACTGATCCAAGAGTTCGGCGTCTCCCGTCCCACGGTGGTGGCGGCCCTACGGATGCTGAGGGAACAGGGCTGGATCGACTCTCAGCAAGGCAAGGGCCGTTTCGTTCGCGGCCGTCCGATGCTGTCGACAGTCGAACAACCACGGTCGGGCCAGGCGTACATGACCAACCCGGAGACCAGCTCTCCGGGCGAGGTGCTCGACGTGGGCGCGGTGGCAGCGCCTAACCGTGTGGCGGTCCTGCTCGGCGTCAAGCCCAAGAGCAAGGTGTTCCTGCGTCGTCGCGTTGTCTCCCATGAGGGTGAGCCGTCAGAGGTCGTCTCGGTCTGGCTGCCCTTGGACTTGTCGGAGGGAACCGATCTGACCAGCGCTGAGCCGCTGCCTCAAGGGTTGCGTGAGCACATCGAGGCGCGTAAGGGCGTCCGGTTCGATCACGTCGTCGAGCAGATCCTTGCCCGGATGCCCACCTCTGATGAGGCAAAGCAGTTGGGCATGCCCAAGAACGTGCCGCTGCTGGTGGTGTTCGCCTCGCTTCGTGATGCCGCCGGCCATGCCCTGGCCGTGGTCGACGTGCTGCTTCCTGCCGATCGTCATGAGTTGGAGGACGCCTATCCGATCAGTTGAGCCGATTTCTCCGAGAGAGCCCGCTTAGGCACTTGACCTATCAAGCGGGCTTTCTTTATGCTCTAGTGAGTTGACAGGTTAAGTGCCTGTCATCCAAGCAAGGGAGTGCTTCGCATGGCTTTGCAAGGTCCCATCCCCGTCACCTTCGACATGGTCTTCCCGCACGGCTGCTACATCGTGGGCGAGGTCGAGAAGGTCAAGGACTTCGACGCCTCGACCAACGGGCGGTTCGTCCAGGCACGCGACAAGCAGACCAGCGAACTGGTCTGGCAGGTCGCGGTGATGGACGCCGACCCGACCCTCAAGCCCGCTCAGAAGACCGTGGCCGTCAAGATCCTCTCCCCGGTCCAGCCGGTTCCCCCGTCCCCGATGGCTGGCCTGCCCTTCACCCCGGTGGAGTTCGACGGCATGTCCGTCACCCCGTACGTCAATGCGAACGGACGACTGGCCTACTCGATCCGGGTACGCGAGATGCGCAGCCTGCGGGCCGGTACGCCCAAGACCACCACTCAGCCCAACGGTAAGGAGAACATCTGATGTCGCGACACCGCAGGACCCGCCCGACCAGCATCATCAACCTCAACACCGGCAACGGCGCCAAGGCGGGCAACCACCCCTACCCGTTGCGGACGCCCGTCCTCATGCTGGACTTCGGCGCCACCTCGGTCCTGGTCACCACCTCGGCCAACGACCACGTGACCGCCTCGGACGTCGACTTCGCCCGCCAGCTCGCCAGCGAGGCGCACGACTTCGCGGCGTCGGTCGAGCGGATGTTCCACACCGCTCCCAACGGCGGGGGAGCGTGGGCATGACCCCTGATCCCTACACCTACATCACGGTGAGCGTCGGTCCCGACCGGGCGCCTCGGGTGGGCGTGGCCTTCTACACCGGAGAGCTGCGCATCTACACCGCGACGCTCGGCGACACGCGCCCACTCCTGTCCTTCGGGGCGGCGGAAGGGGATGTCTCGATCTCGACCACGGGCGCCGGTCCGGTCACCGAGCAGGACGTCACCGTCGCCCGTGAACTGTTCCAGGCCGCTGCCCGGTACCTCGCTGACTGCGAGCGGCTATACGCGGCGCATCTCGACCAGACCGACACCTCCGAGACGGCGGCCTGACCTTCAGGCGGGGCCGCTGGAAGCGGCAACTTCCGGCGGCCCCTGGGTTCTCCCCTGACTCCAACATCACGAGAGGCACCAAGCTTATGTTCAAGCGACTCCCCGGGGATGAGGCACGCAATCTCGTCTCCACCACCCCTGACACCGCGATCGTGTTCCGGCCTGCGGTCGTCCAGACTCCCGCGATCATTACCATCGTCATCTTCGCCTGGCGCTGCCTGGCCGGCCTGTTCCGTCTGGCGCTGGTTCATCCCGTCGCCGTGTCCTCGGTCGCGGTCCTGGTCGCGCTCTGGCGTCTGGTCGGCTGGCTGCCGGTCGTCGTCATGCTCGCTGTCGTGGCATCCGGTTTGGCGGGCTGGCTGACCGTTGACCGGGTCTCGTTCGCTCGGTGCGTCGCCTGGCGATTACTGGCCTTCTGGCGTCGTATCTGGGTCTACCGGCGGCACTGGCAACCCGTGATGATCGTCTCCGGGCTCGGTCGCCACCTCAAGGGACGCGACTACCTGCCTCGGCTGGTGCGGGTCGAGTGCGACTCCTGGGCCGACCGGGTCACTGTGAGAATGCTCTCCGGGCAGGCGGTCAAAGACTGGGCCGACCGCACCGAGCACCTGGCGCACGGCTTCGGCTCGGCCTCGTGCCGGGTGGCTGTCCAGCGTGCCGGGCGGCTGACGCTGACCTTCCCGCGTCGTGATCCGCTGGCCGTGCCGATACCGGCCGTACCTGTCCCTGAGACGGCGACGGTCGGGCCGGTCGAGATCGGCACCCAAGAAGACGGCGCCCCGTACCGGCTCAAGGTCCACGGAACACATGTCCTCATCGCCGGGGCGACCGGGGCCGGCAAGGGCTCGTTCCTGTGGTCGACAATCCGCGGTCTGCTACCGGCGGTCCGAGCCGGGCTGGTGGAGATCTGGGCGCTCGACCCAAAACGAATGGAGCTGTCGTTCGGACGGGCGCTATTCGGCCCCCGGTACGCCTCAACCCCGGCCGAGTGTGCCGACCTGCTCGAAGCGGCCGTGAAGGTGATGCAGGAACGGGCCGATCGGTTCGCCGGCCATCAGCGCTCACACATGCCCACCACGGAGGATCCGTTCGTCCTGGTGGTCGTTGACGAGGTGGCGTTCCTGACCGCCTACCAGTCCGACAAGGGCCTTCGCCAGCGCATCACCAGTGCCCTTGCCACCTTGACCACGCAAGGTCGCGCGGTCGGCGTCGGCGTGATGGCGGCACTCCAGGACCCGCGCAAGGAGGTCATGAACATTCGCAACCTGTTCCCCGACAAGATCGCGCTCCGGCTCGATGAGTCCGAACAGGTCGACATGGTGTTAGGCGACGGTGCCCGCGACTGGGGCGCGCTGGCCGATCAGATCTCACCCGACTACACGCGCGGCGCCGGCATCGGATACGTCCGATTGGAAACCAACCCCGCCCCCGTCAGAGTCCGCGCGGCCTACGTCTCCGACTCCGACATCCGCGCTATGTCCCGCGCATTTGCCCGGGGCGGCGTGTGATGACGCTCGGACACTTCCTCGACGGGCTGCGCTGCTCGATGTGCCGCGCGCTCAACATGCTGTGGCTGGACCCGGTACGCGGCCTGGTCGAGTGCCGTGAATGCGGCCAGACCGCCATCTGTGTCCCCGAATCCGGGGAGGCTGCGTGACCGGACCCCTCGACCGTAGGACGCCTCGTGCAGTGCGCATGGCTCAACCCCTGGCCCGTGACGTGGTCGAGGCGGTAGCCGTCCAGCACGGAGTGTGCATCCGTCCCGTTCCGCTCCGGCGCATCGACACCGCGACCGGTAAGACAGAGATCATCGATGTGCCGTGCGGGGCGACCCTGGCCAGCAAATGCCCCTCATGCGCCAAGCGGAACCGGCATCTGCGGATGGCCCAATGCCGCGAGGGTTGGCACTTGGAGCACGAACCCACGATCGTGCCTGATGAGCCCGATGCAGATCAGCGGTGGCTAGTCGGCTTCCGCGCCGATGTCCAAGCCCAACGCGACCAGGCGGCAACGGCCGGCGAACCGGTCGAGCACCTGGACGCAGCAATCGCCGAACTCGACCAGGAGATCAACACAGCGGGAATGCGAGGGAGCGTCCTCGGCCGTATCGCTCCCAAGCGCAACAGGTCGACCCGGCGGCGGCAGGATGCTCCCGACCTGCCCAAGCGAGCCAAGCGGAACACCACCCTGGGCCGGACGTTCACCGCCTCGGACGGCAAGATCTACCGACCGTCGCTGTTCGTCACACTCACCCTTCCCTCCTACGGGCGGGTGAACAACGGCGCACCGATCGACCCCGAAACCTACGACTACCGTCGTGCCGCTCGGGACGCGCTGCACTTCTCCAAGCTGGTCGACCGGTTCGTCCAGAACCTTCGCCGCGTGGCCGGCTATGACGTCCAGTACTTCGCCAGCGTCGAACCTCAGAAACGGCTGGCTCCTCACCTGCACATGGCCGTACGGGGCACCATGCCACGCGCGGAGATCAAAGCCATCGCCGCTGCCACCTACCACCAGGTGTGGTGGCCCAAGGCCGACCGAGTCGTCTTCGAGGCCGAACACCTGCCCGTATGGGTCGAACGGGACGACAACGCCCGTGATGCCGACCAGCGGGCGGGCGACTACCTCGACCCGGTGACCGGGGAGATCCTGCCCACTTGGGATCAAGCACTCGACCACCTCGGCACCGACGAGGATGCCCAACCACTGCATGTCGTCCGCTTCGGTACCCAGGTCGATGTCCAGGGCGTACTGGCCGGCACCCCGGACGCCGACCAGTGCATCCGCTACCTGTCCAAGTACCTCACCAAATCCATCGGCGAGACACTCGATCCCGACAACCCCACGCAACTGGACCACGCCGCGCGGATGGCCGAAGCGCTCCGATTTGAGCCGTGCTCTCCCATCTGCCCGAACTGGCTCCGCTACGGCATCCAGCCCAAGAGCGCCAAAGCAGGGATGCGGCCAGGCGGCTGCAAGGGCAAAGCCCACAAGCCCGAACACCTCGGCTACGCGGGCCGACGCGTCCTGGTCTCCCGTAAGTGGTCGAACAAGACCCTGACCGAACACAAGCAAGACCGTCGCGCTTGGGTCCTCGACGCTCTCGGCCTCGACGGCGACCAGGCGCCCGACCCTGACCGGTACATCTGGCGCCCCGTCCCCAACGGGGACGCCAACGTGCCTCCGCTCGCTCACCGCCTGTTGCGCTCGGTCGCCGAACGCCAACGCTGGCGCGCGGCAATGCAACAACTCCAGGCCAGAGCAGACGGACAAGAACTTTCGGCAACCGACACGACCGGGAGGGCAGCATGACCAGTAAGGCCAGACACGATCTCTCGGAGACGGCCGAAGATCGATTGCTCACGGTTAAGGAAGCGGCCGAACGGCTGAACACCTCGGTTCGCTTTCCCCGTCGCCTGATCGAGGAGCGACGGATCACGTTCGTGCACATCGGGCGGAACGTCCGTATCCCTGAGTCTGCGCTGGAGGCGTTCATCGCGGCCGGTGTTGTCGAGCCCATCACTGTGCAACGTGGGAGGGCCGCGTAATGGCGGAGGACGTATCACCCGCGCCTGAGAGTGAGCCTCGGCGGTCGGTGAAGCGGAAGCCGGTCAAGCGACGGTTCGGGCGGGTTCGGCAACTGCCCTCGGGGCGGTGGCAGGCTCGGTACAAGGGACCGGATGAAGTCGACCGGGCGGCGCCCGACACCTTCGCCACCAAGCGGGATGCCGATGTGTGGTTGACCCGGAAGGAAGTCGAGATCTCCTCGGGGGACTGGACGAATCCGGACCTCGGCAAGGTGGAGTTCAAGCAATACGGCTCGGACTGGATCAACGAACGTCCGGGCCTGCGACCCAAGACGGTCCAGCTCTACGAGGGCCTGTTCCGTATTCACCTGGTCCCGACTTTCGGCAATCAGGCCACGAACGAGGTCAAAGCGGCGCACGTACGAAAGTGGCGGAAGACGCTGTTGGACGCTGGTACCGGGCCGGTGACCGTGGCGAAGGCGTATCGGCTGCTCAAGGCCATTTTCAACACGGCCATAGAGGACCAGATAGTCAAGGTCAATCCGTGTCAGATCAAGAGCGGCGGCAAGGAGGAATCACCCGAGCGACCCACGCTGACCATGGAACAGGTCTTCATCTTGGCCGACGCCATAGATTCGAGGTTCCGGGCGCTGGTTCTGGTGGCGACGTTCGGCAGTCTGCGTTGGGGTGAGCTGGCGGCGCTCCGGCGGAAGCATGTCGACCTGGAAGCCCGAACGGTGCGGGTCGTTGCGTCGACCACCGAACTAAAGGATGGGTCGGTGACCATCGGGCCGCCCAAGTCCGCGGCTGGCCTGCGTACGGTCACGCTGCCCGAGGTGGTGAACGTAGAGCTTCGGGCGCACCTGGCAAATCACACCGGTTCGGATGAGGAAGCGTTCGTCTTCGTGGGCGCGAAGGGGGCGATGCTTCGCCGGCCGACGTTCAGCCGGACGTGGGCCAAGGCGCTCATGGCCGCGGGGCTTTCCGGCTTCCATTTCCACGATCTTCGTCACACGGGGAACAAGTTCGCTTCACAGTCGGGGGCGACGCTCCGGGAGTTGATGAATCGCATGGGGCACTCGACCACGCGGGCCGCGTTGATCTATCTGCATGCGGAGGGTGAGCGGGACCGGGCGATCGCCGACAGCATGGGGAAGCTCGTCGCCGAGGCGTTCCCTACCGAAGATCACAACGCATCGGGCACGTAACGGGCACGGAAGATCGAAAAGGCCGGAGAAACAATCAAGGCCCGGGTCGGAAAACACTTCCTGACCTGGGCCTTCGTGGTTGGAGCGGGTGACGGGAATCGAACCCGCGCTGTCAGCTTGGGAAGCTGATGTTCTGCCATTGAACTACACCCGCGTCGATCAGTGACTGACGACGGACCTACTCTAGCGGAACTTCGGGCGTGTCACCTCCTCCTGGTGAAGTCCACGTGATCGATGTGCGGGCGGAGGGGAGAGGGCGGCTGGTGCCGTGGGCGAGAGGTCCCTCGTCGCGGGTGCCGCGTTGGTAGGTTGCTGAGGTGCTGCTATCCGATCGTGACATCTGCGCCGAGATCGAGTTGAAGAGGGTCAAGATCGACCCGTTTGATGGAGAGATGATCCAGCCGTCGAGTGTCGATGTGAGGCTCGATCGGTACTTCCGGGTATTCGAGAACCACCGGTATCCCCACATCGATCCGGCGGTGGAGCAGCCCGAGTTGACCCGGCTCGTGGAGCCCGAGGGAGATGAGCCGTTCATACTGCACCCGGGGGAGTTCGTCCTGGCCTCCACGTATGAGGTGATCGGCCTCCCGGACGACATCGCCGGCAGGCTGGAGGGCAAGTCGAGCCTCGGGCGGCTCGGGCTGCTCACGCACTCGACGGCAGGCTTCATCGATCCTGGCTTCGAGGGGCATGTCACCCTGGAGCTCTCGAACGTCGCCACGCTGCCGATCAAGCTGTGGCCGGGGATGAAGATCGGGCAGCTGTGCATGTTCCGGCTCAGCTCTCCGGCCCAGCATCCCTATGGGAGCGCCAAGTACGGCTCGCGGTACCAGGGGCAGCGGGGTCCGACCCCGAGCCGGTCCTTCCTCAACTTCCACCGCACGCAGATGTGATCGCCGGCCGCGGCCGGCACGTGTGTCCGAGGGGTGGGTCGGCATTCGGGGGAGACCCTGGCACGGGCGGGTCTTTGGCGAGGGCGTACGGTGAGCCGGTGCCCGCCGGGCTCGGCCGTCGGTGGGTGCGTCTTCACCCGGGGGAGGCGTGGTCTGGTGGTCGTGGGTGCCACTGGAGGGTGATGCTTGGTTCGGGGGGTGCCGAGGCCGCCGGGTCGCAAGAGCGCTCGCGTGGTTTGTTGTGAAATGTGTGGCTTAAGGCGGGCGTCGGTGTCCGGGTCAGGCCACGCAGCTGTCAGACCGGGAACATACGTCGCGCAGTTCGCGATGCCCCGGTGTCAACGTACGAACGGAGGGCAGCGCCTAGGGGAAGGGAAGGTTACAAGCAGGAGTGCATGTCACGAACTTCGCATTTCAGCCGGTACCCCTTACTCTTCTCTGCGGACCGTCCCCGCACATCTGGAGAACGACGTGCGCCTGCGTCTCACGCCTCGTGAGGACAGCTATTACGACTTGTTCGCCGACTCGGCGAACAACCTCGTCACCGCATCACGGCTACTGGTGGAGATCATCAGTGACGGCTCGGACAGGGAAGCCCTGGCCGAGAAGATGCGTGCCTGCGAGCACGCCGGCGACGAGCGTACTCACGCGATCATGAACCGCCTCAACGAGAGCTTCATCACGCCCTTCGACCGCGAGGACATCTACCGTCTCGCGTCGAATCTCGATGACGTGATGGACTACATGGAAGCCGCCGCCGATCTCATCGGCCTCTACCAGATCGACCACCTTCCGAAGGAGGTCGTACGCCAGGTGGAGGTGCTGGAGCGGGCGGCGGAGCTGACCGCCGAGGCCATGCCCCGGCTCCGGTCGATGAACAACCTCAACGAGTACTGGATCGAGATCAATCGCCTGGAGAACCAGGCCGACCAGGTCTACCGACGCCTGCTCGCCAAGCTCTTCGGCGGAGAGTACGACGCTCTCACCGTCATGAAGATGAAGGAGGTCATCGACCAGCTTGAGATGGCCGCCGACGCCTTCGAGCACGTGGCGAACACGATCGAGTCGATCGCGGTCAAGGAAAGCTAAGTGGAGCTCGCACTTGTCATCGGCGTCATCGTCATAGCCCTGGTCTTCGACTACACCAACGGCTTCCACGACGCCGCGAACGCGATCGCGACCTCGGTCTCGACCCGCGCTCTCACCCCCCGTGCCGCGCTCTTCATGGCCGCGGCCATGAACTTCGTCGGCGCGCACATCAGCACCGAGGTGGCCAGGACCGTCGGCACGGGCATCATCGAGCCGCCGACGGGCTCTCACGGCCTGGTCATCGTGGGCGCCGGCCTGATCGGCGCGATCACATGGAACCTCATCACGTGGTACTTCGGACTGCCCTCGTCGAGCAGCCACGGGCTGATCGGCGGCCTGGTGGGGTCCGCTCTCGCCGCCTCCAGCACGATCCACTGGAGCGGAGTGGTGGAGAAGGTCGTCATCCCGATGGTCCTCTCCCCGATCGTCGGCTTCCTGCTGGGAGGCCTCATCATGATCGCGATTCTCTGGATCTTCCGGCGGGCGAACCCCCACAAGGCGGGTAAGAACTTCCGGTACGCCCAGACGGTGTCGGCCGCGGCCATGGCGCTCGGCCACGGCCTCCAGGACGCCCAGAAGACGATGGGCGTCATCTTCCTGGCGCTCTACACCGGCGGCTACGTGGCGGCCAAGGACCCGATCCCGCAGTGGGTCATCCTCGCCGCGGCGGCCGCGATCTCGCTGGGCACCTACTCGGGTGGCTGGCGCATCATGCGGACGCTGGGGCGGCGGATCATCCACCTGAGCCCCGCGCAGGGGTTCGCGGCGGAGACGGCGGCCTCCGTCGTGCTGTACACGATGGCCATCGCCGCCAAGGCGCCAATCTCCACCACCCACACGATCACCAGCGCGATCATGGGCGTCGGCGCGACCAAGCGCCTGTCGGCGGTCCGGTGGGGCGTCGCGGGGAACATCGTCACGGCGTGGGTTCTCACGATCCCGGCCGCGGCTCTCGTCGCCGCACTGTCCTACTTCCTCCTCCACTGGATCGTGGAGTAAGCGGAGTGAGGAGTAGGCCCGCCGCTCCGATTGTCACCCGACTCCTTGACGATTTCCAGGGCGGCGGGCGCGCGCTTACAGAGTGACGGTCTCCTCAGCGGCGGGGTGTGTCAATTGACACACCCCGGGCGGACTCACTCGTGGCGGTACATGACGTCCACGTGCCACTGGGTGAAGCCGAGGGACTCGTACAGGCGGATGGCCGAGGGGTTGTCCTCGTCGACGTAGAGCATGACCTGGGCGAGCCCGCGTGACCGCAGGTGCTCCAGGCCGGCGAGGGTGAGCACCCGGCCGAGGCCGCTGCCCTGCTCGGAGGGGTCGACCCCCACGACGTACACCTCGCCGATCGCCTCGTGCCCGTCGGGCGCGTCGGGGTCGTCGTCGCCGTGCACCTTGGTCCAGTGGAAGCCCGCGAGCTTCGAGCCGTTCTCCCCCGGCCGGACGGCCAGGAAGAAACCGGCCGGGTCGAACCACGGCTCCCGCTCGCGGAGCCGGAGGTCGTCCATGGTCCAGGAGCCCTGCTCGGGGTGGTGGGCGAACGCGCGCGCGTTCAGGGCGAGCCAGGCCTCCTCGTCGGCACCGGGCTCGAACGCGCGCAGCCGTACCCCCTCGGGGAGCTTCGCGGCCGGAAGCGGTTCGAGCAGTGAGCGGCGCATCTGCCAGAGGGACCGCACCCGGGCGAAGCCCGTGGAGGCGGCCAGCCGGGCGGCCTCCTGGCGGTCGCCGTGCGCCCACAGGCGCAGCCGCCCGCCGCTCTCGGCGAGGGCCGCCTCCACCAGCCGCCGCCCGAGGCCGCGCCCGCGGTGGGACGGACGCACGACCAGCTCGCCGCTCGGCCCCTCGATCTCGTCGGCCGGGTCGACGTGCGCGAAGCCCGCCAGCGTGTCATCCTCGTAGAGCAGAATGGCCTTCGCACCGGGGGCGCCGCCGTAGCGCAGGTGGAGCATGACGTGTTCGTTGAGGGGCCGCACCGAGTCTGCTTCGGTGGCCGCGTCGACCAGGGAGGATACCGCTGTCATCTCCTGGTCGCCCAGCCGGTGCCGGATGTCCACGCGCTCGCTCATGGTGGAAGCCTAGTCTGGCAGAAAACGCCAGGAACTTATGGGGTAAATCGTTACCTCTGCGCCGTTTTATGCTGAGGTTACGTCTCTAACCTCGTGGGTTATGAGCTCACGATCGTTCACGCGGATCGCGGTCGCCGGCATGGTGGCGGCCACCGGCCTCGCCATCGCCGCCGCGCCCGCGTCCGCGCACCCGAAACCTCCCAAGCCTCCCGTGACGGTGCCCGTACGGCTCGTCTCCATCAACGACTTCCACGGCAACCTGGAGCCTCCGACGGGTTCGAGTGGCGCGATCGTCAACGAGAGCGGGACCTCCGTGCCCGCCGGTGGCGCCGCCTACCTGGCCACCCACCTGAAGTCGCTGGTCAACAAGAACACCGCCGTCGTGGCGGCCGGTGACCTGATCGGCGCCTCACCGCTGATCTCCGCCGCCTACCACGACGAGCCGACCGTCGAGCTGCTCGGCAAGCTCGGCCTTGACGTCTCCTCGGTGGGCAACCACGAGTTCGACGAGGGTCTCACCGAGCTCAAGCGCATCCAGAACGGCGGCTGCCACCCCGTCGACGGCTGTTCCCCGGCCGGGAAGTGGAAGGGCGCCAAGTACGAGTACCTCGCGGCCAACGTTCTCAAGGAGAACAGCGACCGGTACGCGCTCCCGCCCGTGGCCATCAAGAAGGTCAACGGCGTCAAGGTCGGCTTCATCGGCCTGGTCACGCAGACCACCCCCACGATCGTGACCGCCTCCGGCATCGCCGGTCTGAAGTTCGACGAGGAGGTCGCCGCGGGCAACCGGGCGGCCAGGCTCCTGCGGCTCGCGGGCGTCAAGGCGATCGTGGCCCTGGTCCACGAGGGCGACCAGATCACCCCGAACCAGAGCCCGGACGCCTGCCCGGTCACCCCGGGCGCGGGCACCCGCATCGCCCAGGGCCTCAGCTCGGACGTCGACCTGGTCGTCATGGGCCACTCGCACCAGGCCTACATCTGCAAGACCAAGGACCCCTCAGGTCAGGACCGCTTCTACACCCAGGGCTCGTCGTTCGGCCGCGTGCTGACCTCGATCGACTTCCAGGTGGACAAGAAGACGGGCGAGGTCGTCCGCTCCTCGGTCGTCGCCGACAACCACGTGGTCACCCGCGACGTCACGCCGGACCCGGACATCACGACGTTCGTCCAGACCTGGAAGGACCGGGTCTCGACGGTGGCCAACAAGCCGCTCGGCAAGATCACGGCTGACATCGGACGGGCGGCCGGGCCGTCCGGCGAGACCGCGCTCGGCGACCTGATCGCCGACGCCCAGCTGGAGAGCACGAAGACGGGCGGCAACGCCGAGATCGCGCTGATGAACCCCGGCGGTGTCCGCACCGACCTCACCTACGCCCAGAGCGGCTCTGAGGGCGACGGCGTCGTGACGTACGGCGAGGCCTTCACCGTGCAGCCGTTCAACAACCTCATGCAGGTCGTGACGCTGACCGGCGCCCAGCTCGACGCCCTGCTGGAGCAGCAGTGGCAGAGCGGCGGCTCGATCGTGCGCATCCTGCAGCCGTCGGCCTCGCTGACCTACACGATGGACCGGACGCAGCCGATCGGCTCGCGGATCTCCGCCATCAAGATCAACGGGACTCCGGTCACGGACGCCCAGCAGATCAGGGTCGCCGCCAACAACTTCCTCGTCGGTGGCGGAGACGGCTTCAGCGTCTTCAAGGACGGCACCAACCTGTGGAGCGGGCCGCTGGACATCGACGCGTTCGTCGCCTACCTGGGCGCGCACTCGCCGATCGCCCCGCCGACCGTCAACCGCATCACGGTCGCCGGCTAGGCGACATCACCTGAAGGCAACCTGAAAGACAAGGGGTTCGCTCCTCCGCGCTGGTCGGGGGAGCGAGCCCCTTCTCGTAGGGGCTCAGTGGTGGGCGGGGGCCGGCTCGCGGTCCTCGATCTGCTCGCCGCCGCGGTCGGGCACGAAGCGGTACCCCACGTTGCGGACGGTGCCGATCAGGGACTCGTACTCGGCGCCCAGCTTGGCGCGCAGCCGGCGCACGTGCACGTCGACGGTGCGGGTGCCGCCGAAGTAGTCGTATCCCCAGACCTCCTGCAGCAGCTGCGCGCGGGTGAAGACCCGGCCCGGGTGCTGCGCGAGGTACTTGAGAAGCTCGAACTCCTTGAAGGTCAGGTCAAGGGCGCGAGTGCGGAGCCGCGCGGTGTAGGTGGCCTCGTCGATCGAGAGATCGCCGCTGCGGATCTCGTCCGGCACCTCCTCGGTGGCGGCGATCGAGAGCCTGCCGACGGCGAGCCTGAGCCGGGCCTCGACCTCCGCAGGACCCGCCGTGTCGAGGAGAACGTCGTCGGCTCCCCACTCGGCGGTCATCGCGGCCAGGCCGCCTTCGGTGACGATCACCATCAGCGGGCAGTCGACGCCGGTGGTGCGAAGAAGGCGGCAGAGGCTCTTGGCGTGCACGAGCTCCCTTCGCGCGTCCACCAGCACGGCGTCGGCCGGTGGTGCGTCGATGAGCGCGGACGCCTCCGCGGGAGCGACCCGAACCGAGTGGAGCAGCAGCCCGAGTGCGGGCAGCACCTCCGCTGAGGGCTCCAGAGCATTGGTGAGCAGGAGCAGGTTACTCACAGCACCTCCTAATCCAGAGGCTGACCGGGGGGTGAGGCGACACAGCTTCGCTCACGCACCGCATCCGCCTCCTCCCCGCGTTGTGACGGCGCCAGCCGTACAAACACGTAAAGGACCCGGGGGCTACATCGCCCAGGTCCCGTCAGTACGTGAGGATAGCCCACAGGAAAGGCGCGTCCATAGTGCGTCATTCAGGTGAACGGTCCATCACGCGGGAAATAACCGTAACCATTCCCTCGCCGTGCGTGACTGACACTTGTGCGGTACTCATGAGTAGACGACGGAGGTGGCTGATGACAAGGGGTACGGTGCGCTACTGGGCGGCGGCCAAGGAGGCGGCGGGAGTCGCCGAGGAGCCGTTCGAGGCGGTTACTCTTGGTGATCTCGTGGCGGAAATCACACTAAAGTATGAGAATTCGGACCTGGCGCGCGTTCTCGGACGTTCTTCCTTTCTCGTGAACGGGAACCCGGCGGGCATGCGCGACCCCCACACGGTCGAGATCCCGCAGGGCGCCACCGTGGAGGTGCTCCCGCCCTTCGCCGGAGGCTGAGCGGGCTCTCGCTGAATGCCTGCTTGACACGCGTTTCGGTGGTATCGCCCGGGGGAGTAGGGCGGCGCGGATACTGTCATCACAGGCTGTACCCCCCGAAGGAGTCGGATGCGCAAGCTGATCGTGTTCCTCATCCTGCTCGGTGTCCTCCTGGTCGTCGTCGACCGCGTGGCCGTGGCCGGCGTGCAGAGCGAGGTCTCGCGCCAGGTGGCGGCGCAGTACGACCTGGACACTCCGCCCAAGGTCGAGGTGCGCGGCATCCCCTTCCTCACCCAGGCGATCTCCGGCCGCTACGAGGAGATCAGCGTCGCGATGGGGCCGATGACGACGCCCGACGGCGCGAAGATCTCGCGTATCGACGCGGTCCTGCACGGGGTGAACGCCCCGCTCATGGACCTGATCCAGAACGCCGCCACGGCCGACATCCGCGCCGAGAGGGTCACGGGCACGGTGGTGATCTCGCGGCAGACCCTGGACGCCCGCGCGCCGCGCGGGCTCAAGGTGCAGGGCAACGGCGACGACACCCTGAACGTCACGGGCAAGCTCACGGTGGCCGGCATCACCATCCCCGTCACGGCGAAGATGAAGATCGAGGTCGTCAAGGGCGGCGTGCGGCTGACCCCCGAGAACGTCAACGGCATCCAGGTGCCGAACGCCAGCCGGGCCCTCAGCTTCACCGTGCCCATCAAGGACCTGCCGCTCAACCTCAAGATCGAAAAGGTGCGCACCACCCCCGAGGGGCTGGCGGTCGACGGCACCGCGACGGACGTGCCGCTGCGTGGCTGAACCGGATCCCGCCGCCGTACGTCATGAGAATGTGAGCCCCGCCGGAACCGCCGACGAGCAGCTGATACGCACTCTCTTCGACGAGCACGCGGGGTCACTCTACGGTTACGTGTTGCGACTGACGGGCGATCCGGGCAAGGCGGAGGACGTGGTACAGGAGACGCTGTTGCGGGCGTGGAAGCACCCCGAGGTGCTGGCCGACCGCCCGGTACGGGCGTGGCTGTTCACCGTCGCCCGCAACCTGGTCGTCGACCACCACCGTGCCCGCAGATCCCGGCCACAGGAGACCACGGACGAGGCCCTCGCCGTGATCCCCGCCGACGACGAGCTGGACCGGGCGGTGGAGTCCTGGGGCGTCGCCGACGCCATCGCGGACCTGCGGCCGGAGCATCGCGCGGTCCTGATGGAGACCTACTACCGCGGCCGGTCGGTCAAGGAGGCCGCCGAGGCGCTCGGCATCCCGGCCGGCACGGTCAAGTCGCGCACGTACTACGCGCTTCGCGCGCTGAAGCTTGCGCTGGAGGAGCGGGGGCTCGCGCCATGAGCGCCTGTGAGGACGTACGGATGTCGCTCGGCGTGTACATGCTGGGCGCGCTGGAGGCCGACGAGGCGGTCCAGGTCGAGGCGCATCTCGCGACCTGTCCCGAATGCCGTGCCGAGCTGGAGGAGCTGAGCGGGCTCACCGCGCTGCTCGGCCGGGTCTCGGAGGAGGACATCGAGCAGGCGGCCAGCCCGCCGCACGCCGTCCTCGACCGCCTGATCTCGGCGTCGGCCAGGCGGCACCGGTTGAACAGGGTGGTGTTCGGCCTCGCGGCGTCCCTGGTCGCCGTCGTGCTCGGCGGTTCGGCCTGGCTGGCGGTGGGGCGTTCCCCCGGCACGGACACGTCGATGGCGGGCGCTCCTGCCGCGAGCAGCGCCCAGGGTAGCGCCGACCAGAGTGCGGAGGGCCTGGCCCGGCGCAGTGAGCCCTTCGCGGCGACCCCGGGGCCGTCGGCCATGCTCAAGGACCAGCCGCTGCCGTCGAGGTCCCCCGTCTCCGCGTCCAACAGCAACGGCCCCATACGGGCCGAGCTGGCCCTGACCCCGGGCGACGAGGGCACGGCCGTCGAGATCGTCCTGTCCGGCGTCCCGACCGGTACGTCCTGCCGGGTGACCGCCGTCGGGATCGATGGCACCCAGTCTCCCGTGGGCAGCTGGACGGTCGACGCCGCCGACTACCGTCGCGGGCCGTCCACGTTCACCGGGAGCACCGAGCTGACGATGGACCGGATCCGGGGGTTCGACATCCGCGCCTCCACGGGCAGGCGCCTCGTTTGGGTCAAGGCGCCGTAGGCGGCACCGGGAATGGCGGCCAGGTGACCGATGTTGTCGCTGGCGATGACAGGCCTGGTGGTGCTCTGCGTGACGCTGGCCGCCGGTCTCGTGGCCGGGCTGGCTATGAGGCGGCGGAGCGGTGCCGTGCGTGCCGTGAGGAGCGAGATGGATTTCGTGGCCGCCGACGACCTCGGCGAGGAGCTGGGCGAGCGCGCCACGCTGGTGCAGTTCTCCACGGCCTTCTGCCAGCCCTGCCGGGCGACCCGGCGCATCCTGTCGGAGGTCACCGGCATGGTGCCGGGCGTGCGGCACGTGGAGATCGACGCGGAGTCCCGGCTCGACCTTGTGCGGCGCTTCGACGTGATGCGCACGCCGACGGTCCTGGTCCTCGACGGCGCCGGCCGGGTGATCAAAAGAGCCTCCGGCCAGCCCCGCAAGGTGGATGTGATCGCGGCCCTGGGGATCGTGACATCTCATGAATCGGACGGGACGTGACAGATGGCAAGACGGCGGGTACTGTCGTGGACATGACACCCTCGACGGAGCTGCTGACGAAGCGGCGCGCGGTTGACTTCTGCCGCGTGGCCACCGCGCTCTGTCGTATGGCCTGAGGGCGATCTCGCGGGTCTCACCCACCGCACCGCTCTGAATAGTGCCCGATCCACGCGTTTCCGGCACGATCCCTTCAGGAGCTCTCCGCCATGCAGGTCGATCCACGAAGCACGCGGTTTTCCGCGTTCATCACGACGCTCATCCTGGCGCTGGTTCTGCTCACGGGCAACGCCTGGCTGCTCCTCGCTCAGGGCATCGTCTTCGCCCTGGGGGTCGCCGGAGTCGCGCCGTACGGGTTGGTGTTCAGACGGTTGGTGCGGCCGAGACTCGGTCCGCCGGCGGAGATGGAGGACGCAGCCCCGCCCCGCTTCGCGCAGGGTGTGGGCCTGGTCTTCGCCCTCGTCGGCGTGATCGGGTTCACCGCGCGGATCGCACCACTCGCGCTCGGCGCGACAGCCGCGGCCCTGCTGGCCGCGTTCCTGAACGCTGCCTTCGGCTTCTGCCTCGGCTGCGAAATGTACTTGATCGTCCGCCGTCTTATGCCCGCCGTAACCCGATAACCGGAGGTTCCCTAATGAGCCGCTCCGCCGTACTGGTGGACGCCGACTGGGTCGAGGCCAACCTCGACTCTCCTGGTGTCGTACTCGTCGAAGTCGACGAGGACGCCAGCGCCTATGACAAGGGCCACATCCGTGGTGCCGTGAAGATCGACTGGAAGAAGGATCTGCAGGACCCGGTCCGCCGCGACTTCGTGGACCGTGAGGGCTTCCAGGCCCTTCTGTCGGCTCGGGGCATCGGCAACGAAGACACCGTGGTTCTCTACGGTGGCAACAACAACTGGTTCGCCGCCTACGCGTACTGGTACTTCAAGCTCTACGGTCACGAGAACGTCCGTCTCCTCGACGGCGGCCGCAAGAAGTGGGAGCTCGACTCGCGCGAGCTGGTCACCGACGTGCCGGCGCGTCCCGAGACGCAGTACGCCGCCAAGGACCAGGACCTCTCGCTCCGTGCCTTCCGCGACGACGTGGTCGCCGCGATCGGCAAGCTCAACCTCGTGGACGTCCGCTCGCCCGACGAGTTCTCCGGCAAGCTCCTTGCCCCGGCCCACCTTCCGCAGGAAGCGGCGCAGCGGGGTGGCCACATCCCGACCGCCCGCAACGTCCCGTGGTCCAAGGCCGCGAACGACGACGGCACCTTCCGGTCCGACGAGGAGCTCCGCACCCTCTACGCCGGCGAGGGCGTCGACTTCGACAAGGACACGATCGCCTACTGCCGCATCGGCGAGCGTTCCGCCCACACCTGGTTCGTGCTGCACGAGATCCTCGGCCAGGCGAACGTGAAGAACTACGACGGATCGTGGACCGAATACGGCTCGCTCGTGGGCGTGCCGATCGAGTTGGGGGAGGCCCGCTGATGACCGTTCAGGGTTGCGCAGCACCGGAGCAGACCATAGCGCTTCCGGCCGGGATCGATCTGTCGACCCAGGCCGTCATCCAGGGTGTCGTCACCGGCGCCGGCACGGCGTACGCCCGCCTCCTCGACCACTCCGGCGAGTTCACCGGCGAGGTGGTGGTGTCCGACGAGGGCATCTTCCGCTTCTTCGCCGCGCCCGGTTCCTGGACCGTCCGCATCATCGCGGGCGGTGGCGTCACCAAGGACGTCACCGTGGAGGCCCGCCTCGGCGAGGTCTCCCAGCTCCAGGTCGCCGTCTGACGATCGCCTGGTGGCCTCGCCGTCCGGCAGGGCCATGAGGCGCGCATCTCGACGAAAGGGCCGGCGTTCCCGTCACGGGCGCGCCGGCCCTTTCGCGTGTCCCGTGACGGGAACGCCGGCCCTCGCGTGGCGGTGACGGCAACGCGGGCCCTTTCGCGCGTCCGGCCTTTTCCCGGGCTTGTTCAGGGATTCCCCAAATGGGATCTCTTCCCCTGATGCTGCTGCGACGCGTGGTGAGCCGTCGATAGGATGCACCGGATGTCCGAATCCACCCGCACTCCCGCCGTCTGGTCGCTGCCGTGGCACACCCTGAGCCTGGCCGGGCGATGCCTGCTGCCGCTCGTGATGTGGTACTCGGCGGGGCAGTTGCTGCGGTTCGGCCTGCTCGCCGCCGGTACCGACCTCTCGCACGGCTCCATGCGCGACCTGCGGCTCGTCGTGACGATGCTGCTCTTCATCGTCATGGTCCTGGCGAACCTGATCGTCAGCGTGGGGATGTTCTTCACGCTGCGCGGGGCGCTGTCGGAGATGCGCGCCAGGCGGGGGGACGGCGAGGAGGACGAGGGCTTCGTCGGCAGCCTCAGCAGGGTCATCGTGCCCTTCACCGCGCTCTACCTGAGCTGGGGCTGGCATGTGGACGACGTGCGGGCCTTCATCACCACCGACTTCAAGCGGCAGAGCGGTGAGAAGGGCTACCTCGGCGCCTTCTACGACATCTCCACCGGGCAGACCCAGGACACGAGCCTCGGCCTCGTCGGGCTGAACTTCACCGTGACGCTGGCCATCATGATCGCGGCCTTCGTGGCTCGTTACTTCTTCACGATCTGGCGCGAGAAACGAGGGAGCCGTTCCGCGGCCCTCGCCGTCGCCTTCTGCGAGCTCTCCTTCTTCTACTACGGCGCGCAGGTCGTCGCCTCCCGTGGCGGCTGGGTCGGCGGCCGTGCCGCCGTGACCTGGTGGAACGACCTCATGGCCACCCTTTCGCTCAAAGTCCCCGGCTGGGAGGCGTTCTGGGGCGCGGTCGGGGTGATCAGGCCGTACGCCTGGGACGCGCTGGTGCTCCCCGCCGTCTGGCTGACCGTCGCGATCCTGATGTACGGCGCGTACGCGGAGGACGCCGCCACCGTGATCAAGGGCACGAAGCTGGAGCCCGCGGCCGCGCAGGCCGGAGAGGCGATCACCGCGCGGACCCACTCGCTCACCCGCCGGACCCTGACGCGGTTCTTCGGCCGCTGGACGCACTGGGTGGCGCTGGCGAACACCGTGCGCCTGGTCGTGCGGGGCGGCGCGCCGCTGTTCGGGGTGTTCGCCCTCTGCTTCGCGGCGATCAAGGTCGGCGAGGGGTACGCGGACCGCGGCCTGCAGTACCTGGCGGGCAACGACTACCCCGTGCTCTACTGGGACGTCGTCTTCGTGCCGATCAACTTCGTGGTGGACCTCGCGGTCACCATGCTCACCACCTGCCTGCTGGCGGCGACCTTCGACGTCGCCGCCTCCGCCGAACGGCGGCGCGCCGCGGCGGTCAGCGACCGAACCGCAGAGCAGGCCCCGACTCCTGCTCTCCCGCGTGGAGACTCGGCCAGAGCATCAGCTCGACCTGGTCGACCAGTTCCTTCGGGACCGCGCTCAGCAGGGTGAAGCGTCCCGGCACGCCGGGCGAGAGCTCGTCGGGGGTCTTCCACGGCTCGGCCGTCCAGGTGCGGCCCGCCTTGTCGGCCATATAGAAGCCGGGCAGGCTGTAGGAGTACCTCGTGCCTTCGGAGTTCAGCGCGGTGGCCTGCACGTCGATCTGGATGATGGTGCGGTCGGGCAGGTCCGTCCGCTGGTCCGGTATGACGGCGATGCCGAGGAGCCGCCACTTCGCGTCCGCCAGCGGCGCCTCCTGGCCGGGCGACACCCGCTGGACCCGTGCGGGAGTGACGCTCTTCTCGAACCGGTTCAGCGCGTCGTACCCCCCGATCGCGAGGAACGCGGCGGTCAGCCCGAGGGCCCCGGCGAGCTGCAAGCCGATCTTGGCCGCCTTCGGCATCGGGCGGCGGCGCCGCCGCGAGGGCTGCGCGGGCGGGCGTGCCTGCACGGGGGGCGCGACGGGCCCGGCGTAAGGCGCCTTGGCGGGGGCCGGAATGCCTGCGGGGGACGGCGGCGGCCACGGCTGGCGGCGGGGGGCCGGCCCGTCGTCGATCACGGGGATCGGCACCGTGGAGCTGCCTCTGGACTCCGGCTCAGGAGGAGGCCAGACCCTGGCGTCGGGGCGGGGCAGGCGCTTGGAGGGGGTGAACCAGGACGGCTCGGCGGCGGGAGGGCGCCAGACGCCGGTGTCGTCGGGATTCTCGTCGCGCATCAGCCGCTCACCTCGTAGACGTCCTTCGCGGCATCGACCATCTGGCGGGCCTTCGCCTGGTCGAGACCGGGATCGAGGGCGATTTCGGGCATGTAGGCGTCGCCGAACAGCGTCCTGGGCTCCGCGACGACGACCTGGGCCCCCGCGACCTTGTCCGCGGGGAGGTCGAAGAAGTAGAAGCCGGAGCGCCACCAGGCAGGCTGGATCCACTTGTCCCCGAGCGTCGCGCCGGAGTCCACCCGGTCGGTGGGCTCGAAGCGCAGGCCGTCGGCGGTGATGACGTGCGCGGTGATCTTGATGGGCCGGCGGGGTGAGGTGAGCCCCACCTTGGCGATCAGGAAGACCTGGTCGGCCGTGGAATCCTCGGTCGCGTACTGCTTCTTGACCCGTACGGACTTGGCGAACTCCACGCGTTCGAGGCGGGCGGAGAAGTGCGCGGTGCGCAGTTCCTGGTGCATGCCGCCTGACACGGTCAGGGGCTCCCTCCGCTGGTCGACCGTCAGCACGTGCGTCTGGACGTAGACCGCGGCGCACATCAGCGCGACCCCGATGATCGCGCCCACCGTCCTGCGCCACAGCGGAACGCGGCGGCGTGGCGGACCGGGACGCGCGGGCGCCTGCGCGCCGGGCACGAGGCCGGGGGAGGCGGCCATCACACCTCCTCCACGCGGACGGGCAGGTCGACCTGGGCGACGACCACGGGCGCGTAACCGGAGGTGCCGCCCCTCTCGCGGTCCTCCGCCGTCAGCGGCTCCTCGGTCTCCACCCGCAGCCAGTCGTGGGTCCGATAGATGAAGCTCTCGTGCCACTCGTAGGCGCCGGCATCGATCTCGACCGTTTTGGGGGGCTCCTGGTCGGCCGGCAGCTCGTATGCCATGACCACGGTCGCGGGCACGCCGGGATGAAGCTGGCCGTACGTGCGGCCTCCGGAGATCGTCACGACACGGGGGCCGATCGTCGTGGCCGACGGGCCGGACTCCTTGATGAGTTTCCCGTCGGCCCTGACCGCGACCAGCGCCGAGTTCATCATCTCGGCGATGAACGTCTCTTCGGAGGTGTTGGTCACCCTCATGATGATCTGCAGGTAGCGCTTGCCGGAGACGCCGAGGCCGTCCTCGCCTCCGGGGCGGACGACGGCGTCCTCGAAGAGCGTGGTCATCCGGCCCTGGTCGACCTTCGCGCCCTTACCGAGCAGCTCGGGCTTCTCCTTCGGGGCGTCTTCGAGGCCCCCGAAGGCCGCGCTCACTCCCACGGTCACGGCCACCAGAGCGGCCAGGACCGGTAGGAGGACCGGTCGCCGCCGTGAACCGCCGCTCGTAGGGGTGGACGTCATGCCACAGGATGGTAGTCGTTGCTTGTTCCCCTTCCGCCTCGTTCGTCCCACGAATGGGCGCTACAAGTCCGCAACTATGCAGAAACCCGGCAAAAGGGTCGAGGAACGGTGTTCCCGGGAGTGGTGAAACCTGACCGCCGGTTCCCAGGAATCTGGTCCGAATGGCGAGAACCCTGCCCCAATAAGGGGTGTAACTCATACGCTGTCACAGTCGGAGAGCTAGTTCACGGGCATGGGGCCGGCAAGCTCCCCAGCGAGCGCGACCATTGGCAGGTGGAGGTCCGGTGGCGGACGTGCACCCAGAGCATGCGCAGCTGCAGGCTGACCGGATCTATCTGGGTTGGCAGTACGCGATGCTGTTTCCCGATCCGGGCCCCCCGCCGAGGCGCCCCTCGCCCGGGGAGATCGCGGAGGAGCCCGCCCCGGTCGACCCGGCCTGGGTCCGCAGGGAGCGCCTTCAGGAGGACCTGCTCAACCGCCCCGTGAAGATCGTCGGAATCTTCATGGGCATCCTCGCGATCCTCCTCCTCGCCCTCGGTGTCAGCGAGATCATCGGCTGGCCGTTCGTCGTCATCGGGCTGGTGGCCACCGGAGGCGTGGCCACCATCTGCGGGTACGCCGTCCACCAGGGCGAGCGGGCGCTCCGTTCCCGCATCAGGGAGCAGGAGTCGCGGGCCGACCAGCGCCGCGAGCGGCGCGAGCGCGAGCTGTTCGACGCCCAGGAGGAGCACGCCGGGCGCTACCGCGAGTGGGCCGCCAAGAAGGAGCAGTACGACAGGCAGCTCACCTGGTACGCCGTGGCCGTGCCCGACGAGATCGACCGCATCGACGTGGCCGGCGGCACCCTGCCCGGCTGGTCCGCCCTGATCACCCTGCTCGGCGCGACCCGGCTCTACAGCGGCGGCCACCTCACCGTCCTCGACCTGTCCGAGGGCGCGATCGCCAAGGATCTCATCGAGCTGGCCAGGCGCGGCGGCGACGACCCCCTGGTGTGGGTGCTCCCGGTCGACCTGCCGAGGCTCGACCTCGGCGCGACGCTGCCGCCCGAGGCGTTCGCCGACGTGCTCGCCCACGTCGTCAGCGTCAGCGAGGAGCACCGCACCACCCGCGACCTGAGCTTCGACAACGCGATCCTCGAACGGGTGCTGGAGGTGCTCGGCGAGAACGCCACGATCAACCAGGTCACGGCCGCGCTCCGCGCCCTGGCCCAGGTGGGCGACCCGCGCGACGACCTGCGGTACGGCCTGCTCACCGCCACCCAGCTCGAACGCATCGGCACCCTGTTCGGCAGGGGCGTGACCGACCGGGTGGTGATCGAGCGTGCCTGGGCGCTCGAATCCCAGCTCCGCAAGCTGGAGACCCTCGGCTCGGAGGCGGTGAAGCTGCCGCCCGCGCGGCTGCGCGTGGTCTCCATGGACCGCCAGGCCGGGGTCTTCGGCAACCGGGTCCTCGGCACGTACGTCGCGACCGCGCTGACGCACATCCTGCGGCAGTCACCGGCCTCGGAGCGTCCCTGGTACCACACGATCATCGTCGCGGGGGCGGACAAGCTCAGGGGCGACGTGCTCGACAGGCTGATGGACGCCTGCGAGACCTCGCAGACAGGCCTGGTGCTGACCTACCGCTCCCTCACCCCCACCGTCAGGGAGCGCCTCGGCCGGGGGCACGCGGCCGTCGCGTTCATGCGCCTCGGCAACGCCGAGGACGCCAGGGTGGCCAGCGAGCACATGGGCACCGAGCACCGCCTGGAGCTGGCACAGCTCACCGAGACCATCAGCCCGGCCGTCGACGGCGTGAACGGCTCCTACACCTCCACGGTCGGCGACGGCGCCGGTCGCACCCGTCCCGGGGAAGAGGAGAAGGGCGAAGGCGACCTCAAGGAGGGCATCACCGAGTCCACCGAGTGGGGGCGCAGCGCCAGCAAGGCGATGGGGGAGGAGCGCGTGCTGCACCGCAGCAGGGAGTTCCTGGTGGAGCCGCACCAGCTCCAGCAACTTCCCACGACCTCGGTGATCGTCACCCACGCGACGGCAGAGGGCCGGCAGGTGCGGCTCGCCGACGCCAACCCGGCGATTCTCACCTTCCCCAAGACCACTTTGGGGGAGTTCGAGGAGGTCCGCCGGGTCATGCTGACCCCGCCGGAGCCCGAGCCCGTGCCGGAGGAGGACCTGTTCCCGCCCAATCTGGGCCCGCCGCCCGAGCGGCTCGACTGGAGGACACGGCATTGAACAGGTAATCCCCTGGCAAACGTCGATGGCATAAGGGATTTGAGCTTGATATGCAGGCAAGCGTGTCCTCCGCAGCGCCCAGCGCGCCGTTCCCGCTGAGTGGTCCGTGGTATCGCATCCAGGCGATCACGGCCCCTTCGCGTAGCTCGTCGGCCGAGTGGGATTTCGTCACCGTCCTGCCCGCCGTGCTGTCCGCCGCCCAGCGCAACCGGCCCTTCGTCATCGGTTGGCTCTCCCGCGGATCCGGTGCGCCGCTGGAGTTGATCACCAACGCCGGACCGCTCACGCCGCCGCGCCCGCCCAGGCGCGCGTCCAGCGCCACCGTCGAGGAGCCGCCGCAGGGGCCCCAGCCGCTGCTGTTCCCCGGCGGCGCGCGGGGCGTGGAGATCGGCGACGACTGGCTCGCCGACCTCGCCGACCTGGCCTGGACACCGTGCCCAGGCCGCCAGGCCCCGCCGCTCAACGGGCGCAGGGAGCCGAGCCCCGACGAGCTGCTGCGGCCGACACTTTTCGAGTCCACGCTGGTCACGCTGATGTCGCGCCCGTTCGCCTGGCTCGTCGTGGCCGAGCCCACCGACCTGCTGGACGCCGAGGTCGCCCACCTGCGCACGCAGCTCAACGTACTTCGGCAGTACGGCGACGCCTCCGAGCGCAGCCGGTTCGACGCCGAGCGGGCCGAGCGGCGGATGCAGGAGCTCGACGCCTTCCGCGAGGCGGGCCTGTGGAACGTCCGGGTGCTGGCCGGCGCGGCGGGCCCCGACGAACTGCGGCAGATCGCGCCCGTCCTCGTCGGCTCGGTCGAGATGAGCCACCACCCCTACCGGCTGCGCAGCGCGCTGTCGCTGCCCATCCTCGCCGGGTTCGGCCGGGCCACCGCCGTCGAGCCCGTGTACTGCTTCGCCGAGGCGCTGGGCGTGACCCTCCAGGACCCGGCCGACGGCGCGGCGGCGCCCTTCGCGGCCACCGCCGGGGCGCTGGCAGCGCTCGCCGGGCTGCCCCGCCGTGAGGTCCCCGGTGTGCGGGTGCTCGACGCGGGGTTCTTCGACGTGACCAGCGAGGCCGACGTCCGCAACACCGGGGAGCCCGTGCTCGACCTGGGCGCGATCATCGACGGGCAGGACCGCCCGGTCGGGTCGTTCCGGGTGCCGCTCGCGACGCTCAACCGGCACGCCTTCATCACCGGGGCGACCGGCTCGGGCAAGTCCCAGACCGTACGCCACCTGCTGGAGCAGCTCAGCGAGGCCGGCATCCCCTGGCTCGCGATCGAGCCCGCCAAGTCCGAGTACGCCGCGATGGCCGGGCGCATGGAGCACCTGGGGCCGTTGACGGTGATCAATCCCTCGGCGCCCGACAACGTCCCGTTCAGCGTCAACCCGCTCGCCCCCGAGCCGGGCTACCCGGTCCAGGCGCACATCGACATGGTCAGGGCGCTGTTCATGGCCGCCTTCGACGCCGAGGAGCCGTTCCCGCAGATCATGTCGCTGGCGCTGCAGCGCGTGTACGAGGCCAACGGCTGGGACGTCGTCACCGGCGGCGGCGTCCCGGGCGCCGCGGTGCAGCCGGCCGTGCCCACGCTGGAGCAGTTGCAGACCCACGCCCTTGAGGTCATCCAGGAGATCGGGTACGGCAGGGAGGTCCAGGCCGACGTCGAAGGCTTCATCAGCCTGCGGCTGAGGAGCCTCCGGGTCGGCTCGGCTGGGCGGTTCTTCGAGGGCGGCCACCCCGCCGACATCGGCGGGCTCTTACAGCGCAACGTCGTGTTCGCGATCGAGGACGTCGCGAACGACGAGGACAAGGCGTTCCTGATGGGCACGCTCATCATCCGCATCGTCGAGCACCTGCGGATGCGCGCCCGGCAGGAGAAGGCCCGCGGGCTTCAGCACGTCATCGTGATCGAGGAGGCCCACCGGCTGCTGCGCGACAGGGGCTCCCAGCGGGCCAGCACCCACGCGGTGGAGCTGCTGGCGGGGATGCTCGCCGAGATCCGCGCGTACGGCGAGGGCATCGTCGTGGCCGAGCAGATCCCGACCAAGCTCATCGCCGACGTGGTGAAGAACACCGCGCTGAAGGTCGTGCACCGGCTCCCGGCCGAGGACGACCGCAGGCTCGTCGGCGCGGCCATGAACCTCAGCGAGGAGCAGTCCCGCCAGGTCGTCTCCCTCCAGCCGGGCACCGCCGCCGTCTTCGCCGACGGCATGGACCGTCCGCTGCGCATCCAGGTGCCGCTCGGCGAGGACCGCGAGCACACCCTTCTCGGCCCGATCCCGCCCATACGCGGACGCCGGTCCGCCGCCTGCGGGCACGAGTGCACGACGGGCAAGGCCTGCACGCTGTTCGAGCTGCGCGAGGCCGACCTGCTCGCCGACGCGCCCGAGTGGGCGTGGCTGCGCATCTGGACCGACACCGTGGTGCTGGCCTTCTGCACCAACCGGTCGCTGCCGGGCGTCCCGCGCGTGCTGGCCGACATCTGGGGCGAGCTTCCCCCGAGGCGCCGCGAGTGCCTGCTCGCCACGCTGGTGGAGCGCGCGGTGGCCAGGCGGGCGTGGTCGCTGCGCACGTTCTACGACCCGAGCCTGCTCACGGTGAAGGCGGCGGAGGTGGCCGCGGCGCTGCTCGACCCGTCCGGTGAGGGCAAGCCGGCCCCCGGTGAGCGGCCGGGCGCCGCGTGGGTGATCCCGCAGGTCCGCTGGGTCCACGAGGTCGACCGGCTCTTCCCGTACGGCCACCAGGCGCCGAACCTCCGCAGTCCCGCCCCCGTGATGGAGTACGCCCTGTTCGGCACCGACCCGTCCGGCAGGCCGTACCCGCACATCGGGGTCAACGGGTCGGGGCCGGTGGAGAACGTGGCCCGCACCGAGCTGCTCGGGCACCGTGCCAAGGCCCTGCGCCACCACCCGCTGTCGATGGAGATGGACCGCAACCGGGCGCTCGCCTGGCGGGTCCTGCTCGGCGACGACGAGCACGAGGGCATCCAGGAGGACTTCACGACCGTCGCCATCGGCGTCGAGCCGCGTGACCGGGTCCGTCACATCGCCCAGACCATGGGGGCGGCGTGGCTGGAGACGGTGCTGGCCTGGCCGAGGAGGTTCGTGCTGCCGTTCGAGGGGGGCGCCGAGAACCAGGCGGAGCTGTCGTTCCTCGACTAGCGCGCCCTCGTACGGCCCGGCTCGTGAGCCTTGTGCGGAACTCTCCGCGCGGGCCGCACTAGGATCACGGGCATGACCCAGCTACCGCTGCGTGCTCAGCTAGCGAGTGCCCTCGGGCGTACTGCCGCCACCCTCTCCCGGGTCACCGGGCGTGGCGACGGATCGGTGATCGGCGGGCGCGTCGGGCTGATCCTGGAGCCCGACCTGCTCCGCAAGCTGGCCGCCGACCGCAAGCTCGTGCTGGTCAGCGCCACGAACGGCAAGACGACCACCACCCGGCTGATCACCTCAGAGCTTCAGGAGCTCGGCGAGGTCGCCACCAACGCCTTCGGCGCGAACATGCCGGCCGGTCACGTGTCGGCGCTGTCCCAGGCCAAGCAGGCGCCCTTCGCCGTCCTTGAGGTCGACGAGAAGTACCTCCCCGAGGTGCTCGACACGACCGGCGCGACGATCGTGTGCCTGATGAACCTCAGCCGCGACCAGATGGACCGCGCGGCCGAGATCTGGCTGCTGGCCCAGAAGTGGCAGCGCGCCCTTGCGGGCAAGGACACCCACGTGATCGCCAACTGCGACGATCCGCTGGTCACCTGGGGCGCCTCGACCGCCTCCCGGGTCACCTGGGTCTCCTGCGGGCAGCCCTGGAAGGAGGACTCCTGGTGCTGTCCGCAGTGCGGCGGTCCGCTCGACCGCAAGGGCAACGACTGGGCCTGCCGCGAGTGCACGTTCCGCCGTCCCGAGCCCACCTGGGTGCTCGACGACGACGCGGTGATCGACCCCCGGCGGCAGCGCTGGGTGCTCGGCCTCCAGCTTCCCGGCCGGGCGAACCGCGCCAACGCCGCCATCGCGCTGGCGACGGCCGAGGCGTTCGGCCTGCCGGTCGACCGGGCGCTCCCGAGGCTCCGTGAGGTCAGGTCGGTCGCCGGGCGCTACACGACGGTCGAGCGCGACGGGCGCTCGCTGCGGCTGCTGCTCGCCAAGAACCCCGCAGGCTGGCTGGAGGCGTTCGAGGTCGCCGACCCGTCCCTGCCGATCGTCCTTTCTGTGAACGCCCAAGGGCCCGACGGCCGCGACACCTCCTGGCTCTGGGACGTCGACTTCCGCATCCTGAGCGGCCGGCCCGTCTACGTGACGGGCGAGCGGCGGCTCGACCTGGCACTGCGGCTCGACGTCGCCGGGGTGGCCTTCGAGCTCTGCGACACCTTCGAGCAGGCCGTCGCCCGGCAGGCGCCCGGCCGCGTCGACGTGATCGCCAACTACACAGCCTTCCAGCAGATTCGAGCGGAGTTCGGCCGTGCCGTCTGACAGCGCCCTGCGCATCGTATGGATCTACCCGGACCTGTTGAGCACGTACGGCGACCAGGGCAACGTCCTGATCCTGGAGCAGCGGGCCCGCAAGCGGGGCATTCCCGTCGAGACCGTCTACGTCCGGTCGGCCGACCCGGTGCCTGACTCGGGCGACATCTACCTCATCGGCGGCGGAGAGGACCGGCCGCAGATCCTCGCGGCCGAACGGCTCCGGCGCGACGGAGGCCTGCGGCGGGCGGTCGACCGCGGGGCCTCGCTCCTGGCGGTCTGCGCGGGCTACCAGATCATGGGGTCGGTGTTCGGCGGCGAGGAGGGCCAGCCGGTGGCGGGCATCGGCCTGCTCGACATCGAGAGCGCCCGGGGGCCCGCCCGCGCGGTGGGCGAGCTGGCCGCCGAGGTCGACACCGGCCTTGGCGGGCACATGCTGACGGGCTTCGAGAACCACATGGGCATCACCCGGCTCGGCCCCGGGGTACGGCCGCTGTCGCGCACGGTGGTGGGCACGGGCAACGGCGACGGCACCGAGGGATGCCACGCGGGCAAGATCGTCGGTACGTATCTCCACGGGCCGGCGCTGGCGCGCAACCCGTGGCTCGCCGACGTCTTCCTGGGCTGGGCCACGGGGCCGCTGACCCCGATCGACGACAGCTGGTACGAAAGGCTCCGCGAGGAGCGCCTCAGGGCCGTTCTGCCCCACTGAGCCGCCGGTGGCGGGGGTCCGGGCTCAGTAGACGAGCGCCTGGACCCCTTCGCCGAGCACTTCCTCGACGAACGTCGAGGCGCCCGCGATGCGCACGCCGTCGATAAGGTCCTCCACGCCGATGTGCCGGCGTGCCGCGCACTGCGTGCACACGGTCACCTTGCCCCCGGCCAGCACGACGTCGAGCAGGTCCGCGAGCGGAGTGGCCTCGGCGAGGGTGAACTCCTTGGCCCGGCCGGGCAGGCCGAACCACGCCGACTCTCCGGTCAGCCACAGGGACACCGGGACACCACTGGCCACGGCGGCGGCCGCGACGGTGAAGGCCTGGTTGCACCGCTCGGGGGCGTCTGACCCTGCCGTCACCTTTATCACCATTGATCGTGCCATGATCTGAGCCTATGCGCGGAGGACGGGACTTCACCAGGCGAATGCCCCGTTCGGTGTCGCGGCGCGAGCCGCGCGGGCGGGCATTTAGGCTCATGTGCCATGGACTCCCAGTCACTGCATCCTGCCCTTGAGCCGATCTCCTTCCTGCTGGGCAGGTGGGAGGGCGCCGGAGTGGGCGGTTACCCGACGATCGAGAGCTTCCGGTTCGGCCAGGAGATCACCTTCGAGCACAACGGCAAGCCGTTCCTGAGCTACCACAGCAGAACCTGGCTGCTCGACGACGACGGCGCCATGGTGAGGCCCCTCGCCACCGAGTCGGGGTACTGGCGGGCGCTGCCCGAGCGGCAGCTGGAGATCGTGCTGGCCCACCCGACCGGCATCGTCGAGATCTACCTCGGCGAGGTCGTGTTCCACAAGATCGAGATGCGGACCGACGTCGTCGCCCGCACCTCGACCGCCAAGGAGTACACGGCGGGGCACCGGCTCTACGGCCTGGTCGAGGGCAACCTGATGTACGCGTACGACATGGCCGCCGAGGGGCAGCCGCTCACCTCGCACCTGTCCGCCGAGCTGAAGAAGGTCGGCTGAGGCGGGGCCAGGAACACGAAAGAACCCCGGGCGTGCTCCGTCTCCTGATGAGACGGGCCGGCTGGACCATGGGAGGAGGGAACTCCCCCCGCCGGCTGCCCGGGGTTCCGGTGTCTGTCGTGGATTCGCCTGGACGCCACCAGTGCCCGGGAGGGCACGACGTCTGGACGGAAGGTCCTGACTGGCGTTGCCCTAGCGGACAGCCACCTCGCTAGCCCAATAATGATCAACCATTGTTCGGACCACCTCCCTTCTGCGTGCTTCGTACGCTATGCGAGCCCCTCCGGGCGGGCAAGCGAATATTTCCTCACGCCCCGAGCCGCGTGAACGGCGTCGTGCGAGGTCCGCGTGACGCGGTCCCACTCGGCTCCGCGTACCGCCCTCGCCCCCCGCGCGGGACTCGTAGACTCGGTGCATGACCGGGACATGGCACGAGGAGCTGCGCGCGCGTGGATATCGAGTAACTCCGCAACGGCAGTTGGTGCTGGAGGCGGTCACCCGGCTGGGTCACGCGACGCCCGAGGACATCTGCGGCCAGGTGCAGGAGACCGCCAGGGGCGTCAACATCTCCACCGTCTACCGCACGCTGGAGCTCCTCGAAGAGCTGGGCATGGTCACCCACACCCACCTCGGGCACGGCGCCCCCACCTACCACCTGGCGAGCAAGGCCGATCACGTCCACCTGGTGTGCCGGGGCTGCGGCCAGATCACCGAGGTGAGGCCGGAGCTGGTCGCGGGCATGGTGTCCAAGCTCGAAAGCGAGCTCGGCTTCGAGACCGACGTCCACCACCTGACCGTCTTCGGCCGGTGCCGCGACTGCCGCCCGTGAGTGCGCGGAAATCCGCCTGAGAGCAATAACCTGGACGCATGCGAAGCCCTCTGCTCGACACGCCAGGAGCCGTAGCCGCCGAGTCCCCCGATGACACCGTCGCCGCGCACTACGGCGAGCTTTACGCCGAGCAACGCGCGCTCGCGGCGGGAGAGGCCCTGGTCGACCGGAGCAACCGCGAGGTCGTCCGCATCTCCGGGCCCGACCGGCTCAGATGGCTCAACGACCTCAGCTCGCAGAAGGTCGACACGCTGGCGCCCGGCACGCCCACGCAGACGCTGCTCCTCGACGCGCAGGGCAGGCTGGAGCACCACCTGACGCTCGTCGACGACGGCGAGTCCGTCTGGGCGCACGTCGAGCCCGGCACCTCGGCCGCGCTGGTCGCCTTCCTGGAGAAGATGCGGTTCATGCTTCGCGTCGAGGTGGCCGACATGACCGCCGGCTACGCCGTGGTGACCGTCGCCGCCCCCGGCGCGGCCGACGGCGCCACGCGGCCGGTGCCTGAGGGGGCGATCGCGATCGGCGGCGACCTGCTCGTCCCGCGCGAGCGGCTGGCCGGGCTCGCCGAGGAGCTCGGCCTGCGCCCGGCGGGCCTGTGGGCGTACGAGGCCCTGCGCATCGAGGCGCACCTGCCTCGGGCCGGGTTCGAGACCGACCACAAGACGATCCCCCACGAGGTCGGCTGGATCGGCTCCGCCGTCCATCTCAGCAAGGGGTGCTACCGGGGCCAGGAGACCGTCGCCCGGGTGCACAACCTGGGTCACCCGCCGCGCCGCCTGGTCTTCCTGCACCTGGACGGCAGCGTCGACACCCTGCCGCACCACGGCGCGCCGGTGACCTTCGGCGTGGGGTCGCCCAGGGAGGCCGACCCCGAGGCCGCCGTGGAGGGGAGCGCCGAGCCCGGCCAGGTCGGCTTCGTCGGCTCGTCGGCCCGCCACCACGAGCTCGGGCCCATCGCCCTGGCCGTGGTCAAGCGCACCGTCCCCGTGGACATCTCGCTGCTGGCCGGGGGTGTTCCCGCGAGCCAGGAGGTCATCGTGCCGCCGGACGCCGGGCGCAACGTCACCATCGACCCGGGCCTGCGCCGCCGCATCCGCTGACCCCGCCGCCGGTCGGGCGTCTCAGGTCTCGATGATCAGCGTGATGGGGCCGTCGTTGACGAGCTCGACCTTCATGTCGGCCCCGAACACACCGGTCTCCACCCGGGCGCCCGCGGAGCGCAGCTCCGCGACCACGGCCTCGACCAGGGGCTCGGCCACCGGGCCGGGCGCCGCCGCCTGCCAGGTGGGGCGGCGGCCCTTCCTGGCGTCGCCGTAAAGCGTGAACTGGCTGACCACCAGCAGGGGCGCGCCGATGTCGGAGCACGACTTCTCGCCCGACAGGATGCGCAGGCCCCAGAGCTTGGCGGCGAGCTTCGCGGCCTCGACGGGGCCGTCGGTGTGGGTCACGCCGACCAGCACGAGCAGGCCGGGCTCGTCGATCGCCCCCACGGTCTGCCCGTCGACGACCACGGAGGCGGAGGTCACCCGCTGAACAACGGCACGCATGGTCCACGATTCTTCCACCGCCGTCGCGCGGGCGACGCCATCGGCCTGAACGGCGTCCTCTCACCGTCCGTACACTCAGGTGCGAAAGGAGGCCAAGTGTCCGCTGTGCCATTGATTGTGGAAGTTGTCCGTTCCGGGTTCGTGGAGTCCGTCCATCGTGCCTGGGTCTTCGCCATGGACGCCGAGGGGGTGCCGGTGGCCGTCCACGGTGACGTCGCGGCCGCGGCCTCGCCGCGCTCGTCGATGAAGCCGTTGCAGGCGCTCGGCATGCTCCGCGCGGGGCTCGACCTTTCCGGCGAGCTTCTCGCGCTCGCCTGCGCGAGCCACTCGGGTGAGGACTTCCACGTCAGGGGAGCCTCCGAGATCCTCGCGGGCGCGGGGCTCGACGCGACCGCCCTGCGGTGTCCCGAGGACCTTCCCCTGGACACCGCGACGGCGCACCGGGTGCTGCGCGGCGGAGGCGGACCGGCCCGTATCACCATGAACTGCTCGGGCAAGCACTCGGCGATGCTCGCGACCTGCGTGGTCAACGACTGGCCGACCGGCGACTACCTGCATCCTGGGCATCCCCTGCAGAGGGCGATCCGCGCGACCGCCGAGGAGCTGACCGGAGAGCGGGTCGCGGCCACCGGAGTCGACGGCTGCGGCGCGCCGCTGTTCTTCGCCTCCATGGCCGGGGTCGCGCGGGCCTTCCGCGCGCTCACGCTGGCCGCGCCCGGCACGTACGAGCGGCGGATCGCCGACGCGATGCGCGCCCACCCTGAGTGGACCTCGGGCACGTCCCGCCCCGAGGCCGCGCTGATGCGCGCCGTGCCGGGGCTCCTGGTCAAGTCGGGGGCCGAGGCCTTCGAGGCGTTCGCCTTCGAGGACGGCCGCGCGGCCACGGTCAAGATCGAGGATGGCAGCCAGCGGGCGAGGGCGCCGGTGACGGTCGCCGTCCTGCGCGCGCTCGGGCTGGGGCTGGACTCCCCAGTGCTGGACGCGCTCGCCTGCCCGCCGCAGTTCGGCGGAGGCCGTCCCGTTGGCGAGCTCCGCGTACGCGGCCAGGTGTGACCCCGCGCTACCCGGGCCTTGGGACCGCTCAGAGCGAGCGGCGGAACTGGCGGGACGCGGAGATCGCGCCCGAGGTCGTCAGCGTGAACGTGCGCATGGAGCCGGCGAACTTGGACAGGTCCCACTCGGCGGGCCCGTTGTACCAGTACAGGTGGTCGGCCGGCCCGCCGTCGCCGTCCAGCGCGGCCACCACGCGCGCCCAGCGGTCCACGTTGTCGAAGACCACGGCGTACGGCAGGTAGCGGGAGAACAGCTCGATCCGCTGGGCCGGGGGCACCTCGCCGATCTCCCCCGAGGCGAGGTAGTCGCGGAAGCCGAGGGTGTGGGCGAGGGCCGAGGAACCCCGTGAGGTCTTGGCCGGCATGTACTGCCCGCCCACCGCCAGGGCGGCTCCCGCGATGACCAGCGCCAGGCCGATCAGCCCGTACGTCGTCAGCCAGGCGAGCAGGACGGTGGCGAGCACGCCGAGGCCGGTGACGATCACGCCGATCGTGGTCCAGCGACCAGGAGCGCGACGAGCGCGCCCCCGGTGAGCGGGCTGAGCGTGAAGGCGTTGGCGAGCTCGAACCGCCGCTCCAGGATCGGCTTGCCGCCGCTCGCACCCGCGGGGAAGCCGGCGACGACGGTCAGCGCCTGCGAGGGGCCGAGGCCCTGCTGCTCGAACTCGGCCCGGGTGCCGCTCTCGTCCATCGAGGCCGCGGTGCAGCCGATGGCGGAGGTCAGGTCCCCGGCGAAGCACGACAGGTTCTGGAGGGGGGCAGGGCCGCTCAGCTTGACGACGGCGTCCCTGACGGGGGCCGACCAGCCGCTGACGGCGTACCAGCGCAGCTCCTCGCCGCCGCCGACCGGCGTGACGGCGCCCGCCACGTCGTACTCGATGGTCGCGGTGCCCTTGCCGCCGGACCGGCGGTGGATCGCGCCGTCCCTGGCAAGCCCTACCAGGGCCCGTACGGGCCGCTGTTCCCTCCGCCCTTGCCGATCTCGCCGACGGCCGGCTTCACATCGGCGAGGTAGATGCCCGACCCGATCACCGACGCGACGGTGAAGATGCTGAGCACCGAGAGGTACTTCACGGCGGCGGCGAACGAGAACAGGGTCGCGAGGCCGAGGATCAGCAGCCAGAGACGCTTGTTGAGCTTGCCCGCCATGGCGAAGGCGCGGGCCGGGGTCCTCAGCGCGTGGATCAGAGCCCAGGCACACAGGCCGAACGCCCCGATAGCGAGCACCCAGAAAATGAGATCCAGGAAGCCGTGAATCTCGAACATCGCCTCTCCAAGGGGTCAGGTGAATGCCGGGTTCAGCCTAGCCCGGACGGAGACCTCCCGGGGGGCCCGCGACGGTCGTCACGGCCTGGTCTGGAGGTGCTTGATCTGGACGTGCTGGACGGCCCGTGCCCGCTCAACGCGCACGGGCCGTACCCCGACAACGGACGCGGCCCGCCCCGGGTTCCGGGACGGGCCGTGCTCCTGCGGACGTGACGGCGTTCAGGCCTTGGGGCCGGTGCCGCGGGTGCTCTTGCGGGCCTGCGTGGGACGGGCGGCGGTCGCCGGCTCGGCGCTGCTGGAGACCTCCTCCAGCTCCAGCGCGGCCTCGCCCGTCACCCTGCTGACGACCTTGCGGCCACGGTTGGCGAACTGGTCGTACAGCATCACGGCCTTGTGGGTGATCGTGTCGGCGTACTCCTTGGCCTTCTCGGGCAGGTCCTTGGCGACGGCCTCGGCCTTGACCTGCACGGTGCTGGCGTACTTCCGCGCGATGTGCGGCAGGTCGCGGGCCGTGGCGCCCGACTCCACCCGGCGCGACTGCAGGCGCTGGAGCTGCTCGGGCAGCTCGCGCAGCTTCTCGACCGCGAAGTCGCCCGCGCCGGCGACGGCGTAGAACGGCTTGGACTCGGCGAGCTTCTTGACCTCGGCGTTGAGAGGCATGGGTTAACCTTCCTTGGGTTCCGTTTGAATGCGGCCGTTCGGCGAGGAGGTCACACCCTCCTGGTCGAGAACCGTTTCGACCTCCGAGGTCGCTGACTCGGGCCGGGCGTTCTGGGAGGTCCGCCCGGCCTCGGTCTGCGCCTCGACTCGGTTCTCCTTGCGAAACGACTCGTAGATATCGATCAGCACCTGACGTTGCCGCTCGGTGAGCGTGCCGTCGGCCCGCACTGCGGCCAGCACGTCGCTGTCCGGCTCGCGGTCCTCGATGAGGCCCGCCTGCACGTACAGCGCCTGCGACGAGATCCGCAGACCCTTGGCGATCTGGTTGAGGATCTCCGCGCTCGGCTTGCGCAGCCCGCGCTCAATCTGGCTCAGGTAGGGGTTCGACACCCCGGCCTGAGTGGCGAGCTGGCGCAGGGAGATCTTCGCCTGCTTCCGCTGATCGCGGATGTACTCACCGATTGAGCCGACCTTCGGTAGTTCCATGCCTTTAGTCTGCATCAGTGTGCTTGCAAATGCAAACACGCTGGCAAACTCCAGCAAGCACTAGGGATGTCAGCCGGGATAGATCCACAGAAGAGGCGCGGACACGGACAGAAGCACAGAGAACGTGACGAGGCTGTACCGGAACCGCCTCGGCAGCGCCACGCCAGGCTTGATCAGGCGGTTGACCCGCGCCATCACCTGCTCACCGGCCGCGCCCATGGCTCCGTTAGGAGCGGGCACGGCCCCGGCCGTACCGAACCGGAGCAGCGCGGTCGCCAGCCGGCGAGGCGAGCAGTAACGGCGGGCACGGTCGTCGGCGGCCATCTCGACCAGCAGGGCGACCGAGGAATGGGCGTTGCGCACCACGCTCAGCCAGGGCAGCATCCAGCAGAGGGCGGTGAACGGCAGCAGGACCAGGTCGTGACGCTCGCGGACGTGCGCGGCCTCGTGGGCGAGGACGGCGGTGAGCTCGTCGGCGTCGAGAAGCGACAGCGTGCCCGCGCTGACCACCACCTCAGACCTGAGGCCGGGCAGGCAGTACGCCGCCGCCCCCGGGTGGTCGACCACGCGGACCCCCGGCACGCCGGGGTCGTCGCGGGCGATGAGCGAGAGCAGCACGCGGTGCCGGCGCCGGGCGCGGAGGGTCTGCGCCCCCGCGGCGAGCAGCACCACGACGAGCACGGCGAGGAGCGCCAGGCCGGCGACGAGAGCGGCGACGCGGGGCAGGTCGTACGGCTTCATCAGGCCGTACCCCATGCCGAAGGAGATCGCCGACTCGGCGAACGCGCGCAGCCCGTACAGCACGCCCCCTCCGTAGGGCTCCAGTGCGTACGCGAGCATCGCACCCACCGTGGCGAGGCCCCACGTCACGCCGAGGGACTGCCACAGCAGGATCGCCGCCCGGGGGGCGCGCCACGGCCATCGGGCGAACGCGAGCCGCCATGCACCCACCGCGCACGCCGTGGCGAGCGCGGCAAGGACAGCGGCCATGATCACTCCTCTTCCAGCTCCGTGAGTGCTTTGCGCAGGATTTCGGCCTCGGAGCCCGAGACCGTCTGGGCGAAGCGCGTGAGCGCCGCCGAGCGGTCACCGGTCATGTCGAGCGCTTCCAGCATAAGCTCAGCGACGTATGCGTCGCGGCTGGCGCCGGGCTCGTAGCGCCACGCGCGGCCGTCACGGGTGCGGTCGAGGAAACCTTTACGGGTCAGCCGGTCGAGAACGGTCATGACCGTGGTGGGGGCGAGGTCGCGGTCGGCGATCAGACGGCCGACCTCCCTGGCGGTCAAGGGGGCCCCGTGGGCCCACAGGATGTCCATGATGCTGCGCTCAAGCTCGCCGAGACCCTTCACGCACGCAAGCCTACCTCGGGTAGTACTACGTCGTGTAGAGAGTCCGGGCGGCCTGCCTCGCTTACGCGGAGAGTTGGGCCGCGGACCGGGGTATGACCTGGCGTAACAGGAAGGAGCCACCTCGATGGCGCACGGGGGGAGCTCTGGCTTCGCACCGCAGGTGCTACGGCTCTACGCCTTCCTCGGTGACGGGTACCGCGGGGCTTTGATCGGCCCGAGGGGAGACATCGCGTGGCTGTGCGTGCCGGGGTGGGATTCCGACGCGGTCTTCACCAGCCTCCTCGGCGGAGAGGGCACGTACGCGGTCACTCCCTCCGACACGCGGTTCGTGTGGGGAGGGCACTACGACAGCGGGTCGCTGATCTGGAACAGCCGCTGGGTGACCTCGGCAGGCGTCGTCGAATGCCGTGAGGCCTTGGCGTTCCCCGGCGATCCGGACTGTGCTGTGCTACTGCGGCGCGTACGGGCTGTGGAAGGCCCGGCGGAGGTCGTGGTGATCCTCGACCCGCGGGCGGACTTCGGCAGGCGGAACCTGTGCGGGGCGCATCGTGAATCAGGGGTCTGGAGCGGGCGCACCGGTGACCTCCACATGCGCTGGACGGGCGCCGGACACGCCCGTCGGGGGGCACATGGCGAGCTGCGCGCCACCCTGCGCGTGCCCCCGGGAGGACACCACGACCTCGTACTGGAACTGGGCCGCCGGCCGTTCGAGACGGCTCCCCCCAACCCGGCGGACGCGTGGCGCGCCACGGAACGATCGTGGTCCGGCGAAACGCCCCACCTGTACGGATGCCTCGCCCATCGCGACGCCGCGCACGCCCACGCAGTGCTGCGCGGCCTCACCACGCCAGGTGGCGGCATGGTCGCGGCGGCCACCACTTCGCTGCCGGAGCGGGCCGAGGCGGGCCGTAACTACGATTACCGCTACGCCTGGATCCGTGACCAGTGTTTCGCCGGTCACGCCGCCGCAGTCGCCGGCAGCGAGGTCCTCATGGACGCCGCGGTCGCGTTCATCACCGCACGGCTGCTGGCCGATGGGCCCCATCTGGCACCTGCCTACACCACCAGGGGCGGCCAGGTCCCGCAAGAGCGTGAACTGGCGTTCCTGCCCGGCTACCCCGGGGCCCCGCCCAAGATGGGCAATTGGGTGACCGGGCAGTCGCAACTGGACGCCTTCGGCGAGACATTGGTGTTTCTCGCCGCCGCCGCGCGCCGGGACCGGCTGGACGTCGACCACTGGCGCGCCGTGGAGATCGCTGCCGAGGCCATCGCCGAGCGGTGGCGGGAACCGGACTCGGGAATCTGGGAGCTGCCGGCGCGCCAGTGGGTGCACTCCAAGCTGACCTGCGTCGCCGGGCTGAAGGCGGCCGCCTCCGTGGCGCCCGCGGCGCAGGCGGGTCGTTGGAGCGCTCTGGGCGACACCATCCTCGCCCATACCGCAAGCCACGGACTCCACGCTTCGGGGCGTTGGCAGCGCGGCTTCGAGGATCCGCGGGTGGACGCGGCGCTGCTCATCCCCGCGGTGCGGGGTGCCCTGCCGGCAGGCGATCCGCGCACCGTCGCCACCCGCGCGGCCGTACACGCCGAGCTTGAGTCCGATGGTTACCTCTATCGCTTCCACCAGGACCGGCGACCGCTGGGCGACGCCGAAGGGGCCTTCGTGCTCTGCGGCCTGGTCGCCGCGCTCGCCGCCGGGCAGAGCGGAGACCACGTGGGGGCGGTGCGCCTGTTCGAGCGTAACCGGGCCGCCTGCGGTTCGCCGGGCCTGTACGCAGAGGAGTACGACGTCGGTCAGCGGCAGTTGCGGGGCAATCTGCCCCAGGCATTCGTCCACGCGCTGGTGCTGGAAGCGGCCGTCACCCTGTCGGCGTCAGAATGAGAAGGCGTGGTTCGACCTGTCTTGGTGCTGTCGCGCAACCCGTTCAGGCTCCAGCCGAGGGCGATGGCCGCGTCGGCCAGGGCGACGCGCCGCCACCGGTCGTCGACCGTCCCGAGTGCCAGAGCGGTGGCCGCGTGCACCAGGTCGATCACGGCGCCGCCGACCAGCAGAGACCTGCTGGGGCGAAGGCCTGACATGGCCGCCTGGCCCAGCTGCCGGGCTCCCAGGAGGCGGGCGACGATCTCCACGGTGCGATCACGTCTGCCTCCGAGCGCACAGATCACCCGCGCGGGCACGGTGAGCAACACCAGCCCCCACGCCGCGCGCCCGGCCTCGATCGCCCGCACCGCCCGGATTCCCTCATGAGGAAGATCAGCAGACGGCTCGACCCCCGTCATCCTGGTCGTCTTGAGCCGGTGGGCCAAGGCAAGTGCGCCCAGGCCCGTCGCGAAGGTCGCCGTCACCGCGGTGAGCAGCCCGTGGTGCTGGGAGGCCCAGAGCTGGACGCTGCGGGACTTGGCCCTGTCGTCGAAGGAACCGTGAGCTCCCTGGTCGGTACCCGGCTCGGTGTCGGCCGGCCGCCACAGGTTGGGAGGGTCCCGATGCGTCACATGCTTGGTCTGTTGAGAGCGGTATCCCATCCAGGCCAGATACCGGTCGAGTACGCCGGGCGCCACCGCGTTGGCGAGGAGCGTAGCCGCCGTCGAGCCGCCCACCCAGTACTCACGCCGCCGCGGGTGGTCCGCCGCGTAGACGACCGCGTCGGCGGGGATCTCGGGCTGATAGATCGGGGGAACAGGCTGAGGATGGCCGGGCAGGCGCGACAGCACCCAGTCGAACTGCGGGGTGTTGACCGCCGGCATCTGCACCATGGTGACCCGCACCTTGCTCTTGTCGTGCAGTAGTTCGCACCGCACGGACTCGTTGAACCCCTGGATGGCGTGCTTGGCCCCGCAATAGGCGCTCTGCAGGGGGATCCCCCGGTACGCCAGGGCCGAGCCGACCTGCACCACCACGCCATGGTCGCGAGGGATCATCCTGTCCAGCGCGGCGCGGGTACCGTTCACGAAACCGAGGTAGGTCACTTCGGTCGCACGGCGGAACTCGTCCGGTGTGATCTTCGTGAAGGGCGCGAAGACCGAGGCGAAGGCGACGTTCACCCACACGTCGATCGGGCCGAGCTCGCTTTCGACCTTGCCGGCCGCGGCGTCGACCTGCTCGTGATCGGCTGTGTCGACCTCGATGGCCAACGCCTCGCCACCCGCCTGACGTACATCGCGCGCCGCACCCTCAAGACCGTCAGCGCCGCGAGCCAGCAACGCCACGGCATCACCCATCCCAGCGAAGCGGCGTGCCGCGGCCCGGCCGATGCCCGCGCTGGCTCCGGTGATCACCACGACACGGCGTCCGTTTGCTGTCGTCATGACTCGACTTCCGTCCTGCCTGGGGCCGGGCACCGTGAGGACCTACGCGGCGGAACCGACCTGGTATCGGGCGTGGCGTGCGTATGTCCACGTGCGACCACTTGAGGCGTACCGCATGACAGCCGCGGTTCCTAGCCTGATAAATACGATGAAGGTCCCTTACCCGATCAAAACGACAAAACACCGTAAAAGCTGCAATATTATTATAAAGCGGGTTCCGCTCCCATGGGGTGCGAAAAGGGAGCCACTGTAAGGTGATGCGCTCCTGATGCCAGAAACTCGTAGAGCGTTTCTGATCGTTTTCGCGGAACGCCGAGAGGGTAAACCCATGCAACTGAGGTGCCGGCTGGGCGCCTCTTTCACCTGCGGGAAGACTCGTGGCTGCTCCTACCTCGCCACTCGTGTCGATCTTCGTCGAGGCGGGGACGGACGCGCGCCGGCCGACCGGGAGCCGGTGCGAGGCCCCGCTCCGGACGACCACGGCGTGAACGCGATCCTCGATGCGCTGGTCGGCGATCCTCAGCGTGCCCTGTATGCCGCCGTCAAGATACTGGCGTTGTTCCTCACCGCTGTGATGGCGTTCCGGCTCGGTGGCCGCCGCTCGCTGGCCGAGTTCTCACCCGTTGACTTCGTCACCGCCATCTCGGTAGGGGCGATCATCGGGCGTACCGCCACCGCCACCGACGCCTCGGCCATGACCGGGGCGGCGGCCCTGGTCACGTTGTTGTTCGTGCACCGTGTGGTCGTCTGTCTACGTCTTTTTCCCGGGGTCGCCCATCTCGTGGACCCAACGCCGCGGGTACTGGTCCATGACGGCGTGGTGCGGCGGCTGGAACTGCGCCGCTGCCGCATGACCGGGCGCGATCTGGACGGCGTGCTCCGCCGGCACGGCGTCACCGACCTCGCGAACGTCCACCTCGCGGTTTTCGAGCCCGGGGGCTCGATTTCCGTCATCACCCGGACAGGGCACCAGGCGGCTCGCCGTGAGCACAGCCCGACGGAGCCGAATGGTCCGGCCGTCGGGGAAGAGACGGATCCCGATCCTTGACAGCACAGCCGGACGTACAGTCGACCGCCTCATGCGTCCCGCCACAATCGGTACGGATGGCAGGCCGGTGAGCCCGTACCACATGACCTCGTCAATCCTCGGCAAGGACCGTACAAGGCCTGCGTAGGTCACCGTCGATCCCTGGTTTTGCCCGCTTGGCCGCCGGGAAGGGCGACGCGGGTAACAGGTTGACATGGGTGACAGGTTCCAGAGCATGCCAGGTGCGCACCGTCCAGCCGCACCAGAGCCCGCGCGCCCCCCTGCGACGGCGAAAGCGCCGGTGAGAATAGTAGGACACCGCTTCCGGCCGCCGCCGTGCTCCGCTCACGGATCCTGTGCCCGCATTTCGCGGACCGGAGGCACCGATGACGGAGATCGTAGGCGCGAGCGTTGCCAGAAGGCTGGTGGAGTGGGGAGTCGACACGATCTTCGGTCTTCCGGGCGACGGGATCAACGGCCTGATGGAGGGCTTTCGGCGGGAGCGGGCGAGGCTGCGGTTCGTGCTGGTCCACCATGAGGAGGCGGCGGCGTTCATGGCGACCGGGTACGCCAAGGCGACCGGGCGGCTCGGCGTGTGCGCGGCGACCTCGGGGCCGGGAGCGATCCACCTGCTCAACGGGCTGTACGACGCCAAGCTCGACCACGTCCCTGTGCTCGCGCTGACCGGCATGCAGGAGACCTCGGTGCTCGGAACGTACTACCAGCAGGAGGTCCATCTCGATCGGCTGTACCAGGATCTGGCCGCCTACAACCTGATGGTGACCAATCCCCAGCAGGTGCCCGGGGTGGTCGACCTCGCCGTGCGCGCGGCGCTGACGAAACGGACCGTCGCCCACCTGACCTTCCCCAACGACATCCAGGTGGCGCCCGCCGCCGAGGATCCGTACCGGCACGTCAGCCCGGGAACTCCACCGAGCAGCGTCCCGACCTACTCCAAGCCGCCCCTGCGCCCGGCGGAGGAGGACCTGGACAGAGCCGCCGAGGTGCTCGACCGGGGAGACAAGGTGGCCATGCTCGTGGGCGCCGGCGCGCGGCATGCCCGGCAGGAAGTGCTCGCCGTCGCCGACAGGCTCGGAAGCCCGATCGTGAAGACCCTCCCGGGCAAGGCCGTCGTTCCCGATGACCATCCCCTGACCACCGGTGGGCTGGGGCTGCTCGGCACCCGGCCGAGCGAGGAGCTCATGGAGGAGTGCGACACGCTGCTCATGGTCGGCACCTCGTTCCCCTACGGGAAGTACCTGCCGGAAGCCGGCCGTGTCCGGGTCGTGCAGATCGACAGCGACCCCAGTTTGATCGGCCTCCGGTTGCCCGTCGAGGCGCCCGTGGCGGCCGACGCGAAGCTCGCCCTCCAACGACTGCTCCCGCTCCTCAAAGCGAATCCGGATCGGTCGCTGCTGCGCCGGTACCAGCGCAAGACCGAAGCCTGGCGCGCGGACATGAAAGCGCTGGAGGACCCCTCGCGGCACCCGATCGCCCCGCAGTACCTCATCAGCTGCGTCGACCAGGCCGCCGCGGACGACGCCATCATGACCTGTGACTCCGGCACGATCGCCACCTGGGCGGCCCGGCACTGGATGATACGTGGCGACCGTGAGTTCTACCTGTCGGGCAACCTCGCCACCATGGCGCCCGGCCTGCCCTACGCGATCGGCGTCCAGCACGCCTATCCCGGCCGCCAGGTGATCGCGTTCGTCGGGGACGGCGGCTTCGCCATGCTTATGGCCGAGTTCCTCACCGCCGTGCGCTACGAGTTGCCCATCAAGGTCGTCGTCAACAACAACAACGCCTACGGGCAGATCCTGTGGGAGCAGATCGTGCTCGGTTTCCCCGAGTACTCCGTGCGTCACCACCCTCCCGAGGCCGATTTCTCCGCCTGGGCCAGGGCATGCGGCGCGTACGGGGCCAAGGTGACCGAGCCGGGGGAACTCCCCGAGGCCGTCCGTGGAGCGCTCGCCCACGACGGGCCCGCCCTGGTCGACTGCGACGTCAACCCCAACGAGCCGCCGATGCCAGGAAAGGTCAGCTACGACCAGGCCAAGGCGTTCACCGAGGCCTTCCTGCGAGGTCAGCCGCACAAGGCGACGATCTTGGCCACCGTCGTCCGCGACAAGATCAACGAGCTGCTGTCATGATGGCGATCCGCGATCTCGCGCACCCGGTCACCCGGGCTCGTGAGCCGGTCCGTGAGATCGATCTCACCCGCCTGGAGCGCGACCTGGCCGCCGCCGTCGACGGTGAGGTCCGTTTCGACGACGGGACGCGAGGCGCGTACTCCACCGACGCCTCCAACTACCGGCAGGTGCCGCTCGGTGTCGTGGTCCCCCGCACCGTGGAGGCGGGCGTCGCAGCGGTCGCCGTCTGTCGGCGCCACGACGTGCCGTTGCTCTCCCGAGGCGGCGGCACCAGCCTGGGCGGGCAGTGCACGAACACCGCCGTGGTGATCGACTGGACCAAGTACTGCGACCGGTTGCTGGAGGTCGACCCCGACGACCGGACCTGCCTCGTCGAGCCCGGCATCGTCCTGGACGTGCTCAACGAGCGGCTACGCGCCACCGGCCTGGAATACGGCCCACGGCCGGCCACGCACGACCACTGCACTCTGGGCGGCATGATCGGAAACAACTCCTGCGGGGCGACCGCCCAGCGCGCGGGCAAGGTCGTCGACAACGTCGTCGAGATGGAGGTGCTGCTCTACGACGGCACCCGGATGTGGGTGGGACGTACCACCGAGGAGGAGTACGCCGAGATCCAGCGGAGGGGCGGCCGCCGGGCCGAGATCTACGAGCAGCTCCGCGCGCTCCGTGACGCCTACCTGGAGCCCTTGCGCACCCGCTACCCAAAGATCCCGCGACGGGTCTCCGGGTACAACCTGGACAGCCTGCTCCCGGAGAAGGACTTCCACGTCGCGCAGGCGCTGGTCGGATCGGAAGGCACCCTGGTGGTGGTGCTGCGTGCCCGGCTCAAGCTGCTTCCGGTGGTCAAGGCCAGCACCGTGGTCTTCATCGCCTACCCCGACATCGCCGCCGCCGCTGACGCCGTCCCCTCGATCCTGCCGCATCGGCCGGTGGCTCTCGAAGCCTTCGACGACAAGCTGATCGGCTTCGAACGGAAGAAGCGTCTGAACCCGGAGGCGCTCCCCGAGCTACCCCCGGGCGGCGCGTGGCTGCTCGTGCAGATGGGCGGCGAGGACCGGGCCGGCACCGACAGGGCGGCCGAGGACATGCTGCGTGCCCTGGGCAAGGGACGTGGAGAGCACGGCGTGGGCTTCTTCGACGACCCCGAGCGCGAGCAGGAGATGTGGTCGATACGGGAGTCCGGGCTCGGCGCCACGGCCCGTGTGCCGGGACTTCCCGACACCTGGCCCGGATGGGAGGACTCCGCCGTCGCCCCCGACCGGCTGGGGGACTACCTGCGCGACCTGAAGAAGCTGTTCGAGGAGTACGGTTACCAGCAGGCCTCCCTGTATGGGCATTTCGGGCAAGGGTGCGTGCACACCCGCATCCCGTTCGACCTCCAGACCGCCGGTGGGATCAGCACGTTCCGGTCGTTCATGGAACGGGCCGCCGACCTGGTCGTCTCCTACGGGGGTTCGCTGTCAGGCGAGCACGGCGACGGGCAGGCCCGCGCCGAACTGCTGCCCAAGATGTTCGGCCCCGAACTGATCCGTGCCTTCGGGCAGTTCAAGGCCATCTTCGACCCGGGCAACCGCATGAATCCCGGCAAGGTGAGCGACCCCTACCCCCTCGACGGGTTCCTGCGGCTCGGCGCCGACTACAACCACGGCGATGTGACCACCCACTTCGGCTATCCGGACGACGACGGCAGCTTCGGCCGGGCGGTATCGCGCTGCGTCGGAGTCGGGCTCTGCCGCCGCCACGGTAGCGACGGCGGCGGAGTCATGTGCCCGTCCTACATGGTCACCCGCGAGGAGGAGCACTCCACCCGCGGCCGAGCCCGGCTGCTGTTCGAGATGCTCGACGGCACCTCACGCGGCGGCGCGGTGGGCGGCGGATGGCGCTCACCCGCGGTCCGTGACGCGCTGGACCTTTGCCTGGCCTGCAAGGGTTGCAAGTCCGACTGCCCGGTCAACGTGGACATGGCGACGTACAAGGCGGAGTTCCTCTCCCACCACTACCAGAGGCGGCTACGCCCACGCGCCCACTACTCGATGGGCTGGCTGCCGCTGTGGGCGGTGATCGCCTCGCACGCCCCTCGAACGGTGAACGTTCTGTCCCGCACCCCCGGGCTGGACCGGCTCGCCAAGAAGGCGGCGGGCGTCGACCCGCGGCGGGAGCTGCCGCTGTTCGCGTCGGAGACGTTCCAGGAGTGGTTCCGACGGCGCCGCCCCACGGGCGACGGCTCCCTCGGTGAGGTGGTGCTGTGGCCGGACACCTTCACCAACCACTTCCACACCGGAGTCGCCCAGGCCGCCGTCGAGGTCATCGAGGGTGCGGGATGGCGGGTACGGGTGCCACACCGATCGGTCTGCTGCGGGCTGACGTGGATCTCCACCGGTCAGCTCGGTATGGCCAAGAGGTCGCTGGGCCGCGTCGTCGAGGAGTTGCGGCCCCACATTCGAGCCGGCACCTGGATCGTCGGACTGGAACCCAGCTGCACCGCGGTGTTCCGGAGCGACGCGGTGGAGCTGCTCCCCGACGACATGGACGTCCGGCGGCTCAGCCGGCAGACGCTCACCCTCGCCGAGTTGCTCCACCAGCACACACCAGGCTGGCGACCCCCGCGGGTGCCCCGGGCCGCGCTGGTCCAGACCCACTGCCACCAGCACGCCATCCTTGGATACGACACCGACCGTGCGCTTCTTCGCGACGCCGGGGTGGATGCCGACGTGCTCGACTCCGGTTGCTGCGGGCTGGCGGGTAACTTCGGCTTCGAACAGGGTCACTACGAGGTCTCCGGCGCGTGCGCCGAGCGGGTGCTGCTGCCCGCCGTCCGCGACGCCGACGACACCACCGCCATCCTCGCCGACGGGTTCAGCTGCCGCACCCAGGTCGAGCAGAGCGACGCACGCGGCCGTACCGCCATGCACCTGGCGGAGCTGCTGCGCGCCGGGCTGCATGGTGACATGGGACGATCCCCGCTTCCCGAACGCGAGTACGCGCGCCGGCCGGCGACACCCTCGATGGCCGCCCGGATCGCGGCAGGGGCGGCCGTGTTCGGCCTGTGTGCCGCCGTGGTCGCCACGCTACGACGCAGGCGTGGACCGTCCAGATGAACGTGGCGTCGTACGAGACGACCACATGACGACGCTGCTGGCCGCACGCGCCTACGAGGTCCCCACCGACGAGCCGGAGGCCGACGGCACGCTGAGCTGGTCCAGCACCACGCTCGTCGTCGTACACGCCACCTGCGACGGCACCACAGGACTGGGATGGACCTATGGCCCCGCCGCCACGGCAGCCGTCGTGCGTGAGCTTCTCGCACCGGTCATACGGGACCGGGACCCCGACGACGTCCCCGGCGCCTGGCTCGCGATGCGGCGGCGGCTGCGCAACGCCGGGCGGCCCGGCATCGCCGGCATGGCCCTGTCGGCCGCGGACTGCGCCCTGTGGGACCTCAAGGCCCGCCGCCACGACCTCCCACTGGCCCGGCTGTTGGGAACCGCGCGAACCACCGTGCCCGTCTACGGCAGCGGCGGCTTCACCACCTACACCGCCGAGCGGCAGCACCGGCAGCTCGAACGGTGGACCCATGACGAGGGCATCCCACGGGTCAAGATCAAGATAGGGGAATCCTGGGGCCGGCGCATGGACCGGGATCTGGACAGGATGGCGGCGGCACGCCGGACGATCGGGGACGACGCGGAGCTGTTCGTCGACGCCAACGGCGCCTACACCCGCAAGCAGGCCATACGGCTCATGCGGCAGGCAGACGACCTGGACGTGCGCTGGTTCGAGGAGCCCGTCTCCTCCGACGATCTCCAGGGCCTGGGCATCGTCAGGGACGCCGTTCGCGCCGACGTGGCCGCGGGAGAGTACGGCTACGACCTCACCTACTTCGCCCGGATGGCGCCGTTCGTCGACTGCCAGCAGATCGACGTCACCCGATGCGGCGGGGTGACCGAGTTCATGAGGGCCTCCGCCGTGGCCGCCGCGAACGGCCTTGAGGTCTCCGGCCACTGCGCACCACACCAGCACCTCGCTGTGGCTGCGTCGGTCCCCAACCTTCGCCACCTGGAGTGGTTCCACGACCACGTACGGATCGAGACGATGCTGTTCCATGGAGTATCCACGGCCCGTGGTGGCGCGGCCCAGCCGAACCTGGACTCCCCAGGTAACGGCCTCGCCTTCGACGACACCGCCGCGGAGCGCTTTCGCGTGGACTGACCCCGCCGATGCCGTCTTGACGTCAGAGGTAGCGAAGCCACAGGTAGGGCGTCACCAGCGCCACCGTGACGAAGGTGACGATCAGCCCGTACCTGGTGAACTCCCAGAAGCTGATCGGGGTGCGGTTGCGGGCGGCGATGCCGATGACGACGACGTTGGCCGCCGCGCCCACGGCGGTGGCATTGCCTCCCAGGTCGGCGCCGAAGCCCAGCGCCCACCACAGCACCTGCGCGTGCCCGTTGCCGCCGTTGGCCTGGACGAGGTCGGCGACGATGGGGCTCATCGTGGCCACGTAGGGGATGTTGTCCACGATCCCCGAAAGGCCGGCGGAGGCCCACAGCAGCACCATCGTGGTCACGCCGAGCTGTCCTTGCGTCGCCTCCACGGCCAGTCGCGAGACCTGGCCGATCACCCCGGTCTCCACCAGGGCGCCGACCATGACGAACAGGCCCATGAAGAACACCAGCGTCGGCCACTCCACTTCGGCGATCGCCTGTTCGGTGGTGACCGTGGTGGCCGCCACCAGGATTCCGGCGCCCAGGATGGCCACCACCGACGGCTCGTAGTGCAGCACCGGGTGCAGCACGAAGGCGGCCATCACCAGGGCCAGCACGATCAGGCTCTGCCACAGCAGGCGCCGGTCGGCGATCGCCTCGCGCTCGTCGAGCTGGAGGATCTCCGCGGCGCGGTCGGGGTCGTAGCGGAACGCCTTGCGGAACATCAGCCCGCACAGGCCGATGAACACCACCATCACGATGAGGATCATGGGCGCCATGTGGACGAGGAAGTCGTTGAAGGTCAGCCCACCGCGGCTGGCGATGATGATGTTGGGCGGATCGCCGACCAGGGTGGCGGTGCCACCGATGTTGGACGCCATCGCCTCCGCGATGAGGAACGGCACGACCGGCACCGCGAGCCGTTCGCACACCAGGAATGTGACAGGCGCGATCAGCAGCACAGTGGTGACGTTGTCCAGCAACGCCGAGGCCAGCGCGGTGATGACGACCAGCAGGACCATCAGCCGGTACGGTTTGCCGCGTGCCCGTTTCGCGGCCCAGATGGCCAGGTACTCGAAGACACCCGTCTGCTTCAGTACGCCGACGATCACCATCATGCCCAGCAGCAGGAAGATGACGTTCCAGTCGACCCCGGTCTCCCGCGAGAAGAACGCGGCATCGGCGCCACTGGCGTGGATCAGAAGCATGATCGCGGCACCGCCCAGCGCGGCGGCGACCCGGTGGATCCTCTCGCTGGCGATCAGCGCGTAGGCGCCGAGGAAGACCGCTACCGAGATCCAGGCGAGCGTCGTCATGAGCCGAGCACCCGATCCATGAGCGCCTGCAGGGTGACCGCGCCCAGCAGCCTTCCCTTGTCCACCACCGCCACCAGCGGGCTACGGGTGCGCGCCATCAGCGCGGCGATCTCCAGCACGGTGGCGTCGGGGTCGGTGACGGGGAGCTCCCGTGCGTCGACGGGCAGGGCTTCGGCCACGGTTCGCCCGGCCAGCGAGGTGAGGAAGGCGTCGGCGTGTTTCTCGTCCACCACGCGGGCCAGCGCCGGATCGTCCTGGCAGTAGCCGGGCACCGCCATTCGCAGCACCTGGGTGCCCGGCAGGATGCTGACCGGCAGCCCGTCGTCATCGACCACGATCAGCCCTGGCAGGTCCTGGTCGGCCAGCAGCCTGGCGGCTTCGATCACCGGTGTGCCAAGGGTGACGGAGGGGAAGGCGCTGATCAGATCACGAGCGCGCACGGCAGTCCTTTCAAGATCGACAAAGCGACTGCCGACCAGACTTCCCGGCGCACCTGGACGAAACCTATCAACGACCGTGAAAGATCGGCACAGCGCAGCCAGGTCGAGCAGGAGAGATCTACGCTGTGACTGACAGGTGGATTCCACGCGCGCACGTCGATCTCATCGTCAGACCGGAGGGCCGGACGACCGGAGGCGTCAGCCGGACGGCCGTTCGTCCGGGGCGAGGGACGACCAGGGGAGGGTGATCTCGCCGAGGCGCCAGCGGCGTCTGCCGCCGAGCGGGGGAGTGGTGGCGACCGGCCAGGTGCCGGCCAGTCGTTCCACGGCGGCCATCCAGCGCGGCCGTACACCATAGGCGCCGTACGGCGCGGCCAGGGCCCAGGCGTGGTCGAAGTCCCGGAGGAAGGCGTGGACGCGCTCGCCGGGCACGTTGCGGTGGATGAGAGTCTTGGGCAACCGCTCGGCGAGGTCCGAGGGGCGCTCGAACCCGGCGAGCCGGGCGGACAGGGTGACGGTGCGCGGCCCGCGCCTGTCCAGGGCCACCCACGCGGCCCGGTGGCCGATCTCCGAGCAGGTGCCCTCGACGACCACCCCGTTCTCCGCGACGCCGGATCGCAGCAGGTCCCACGCCTCCCACGCCTGCGCCTCGCCGTACTGCCTGAGCACGTTGAACGCGCGGACGATCAGCGGCCGCCTGCCCACAGGCAGCTCGAAGCCGCCGCGCACGAACGACAGCCCCGGCCTCTCGTACGGCTTCGCCGCCGCGACGCGGACCGGATCGATCTCGATGCCGACCACCTCCACATCGGGGCGGACCCGGCGCAGCCGTACGAAGAGCTCGGACGTGGTGACATGCGAGGCCCCGTACCCGAGGTCGGCCACCAGTGGCCTGTCGGCGGAGACCAGCAGAGGGCCGTACACCGCGGCCGTCCACCGGTCGGAGCGGCGCAGGCGGTTGTGCCCCGTCGTCCCCCGGGTGATCTCGCCGACCGGCCTTCCCATCTTCATGAGGAGGAGATCCGGTGGACCTCGTACCGCTGGATCTTCATGGTCAGGAGATCCGGTGGACCTTGTGCTGCGCGGCCTGGGCGCGCGGGCGGATGACGAGCCGGTCGACGTTCACGTGCGCGGGCCGGGTGACGCACCAGGCGATCGCGTCGGCGACGTCGTCGGCGGTCAGCGGGTTCGGGACGCCCTCGTACACCTTCTCCGCGCGCTCGGCGTCGCCGCGGAAGCGGGTGAGCGAGAACTCCTCGGTGTAGACCATGCCGGGAGCCACCTCGATGATCCGCACGGGCTCCCCGCACAGCTCAAGACGGAGGGTCTCGGTCATGGAGGTCTGGGCGTGCTTGGCCGCGCAGTAGCCTCCGCCGCCCTCGTAGGAGACCAGACCGGCGACCGACGTCAGCATCAGCAGGACGCCGTCCCCGGAGTCGATCAGCTTGGGCAGCAGCGCCCGTGTCATCCGCAGCGAGCCGAGCACGTTGACCTCGTACATGCGCTGCCAGTCGTCCACCAGCCCCTCGGCCACGCTCTCAAGGCCGAACGCCCCGCCCGCGTTGTTGATCAGCACGTCACAGCGGTCGAGCGAGGCGGCCAGCTCGGCGACCGACTCGTCGGAGGTCACATCGAGCGTGACGGGCCGGATCGCGGGGACCTCGGCGGCCAGTTTGTCGAGCCGGTCACGACGCCTGGCCGCGGCCACGACCTCGAAGCCCTCCGCCGCGAGCCGCCGAGCCGTCGCCTCGCCGATGCCGCTGCTCGCGCCCGTCACCACCGCTGTCTTGGTCATGTCTCGTCCTTAAGGTCGCCTCTGGTGCTTCGGTGCCCTGGCGCTCCTGGCCACGCTCGTGGGCCGCCCGGTCGTCATCCTCCCAGCGCGACTGGGTAGGGATTGCGCCGGGCCACACGACCACTGTCGGGAATCTCAGGAAGTATCCGACAGTTATAACCCCTCTGGAGGTGGTGTCAGGTGCCGCGAGTGCCTGTCGCACGCCGGATCAACCGGGTGGCGACTATCAGCATGCACACATCCCCGCTGGACCAGCCGGGTACCGGCGACGCGGGCGGCATGAACGTCTATATCGTCGAGGTGGCCAAGCGCCTCGCCGGGCTCGGCGTGGAGGTGGAGATCTTCACCAGGCAGACCGCTCGCGACCTCCCGCAGGCCGTCGAGATCGAGCCGGGCGTGACCGTACGGCACGTCACCGCCGGGCCGTACGAGGAGCTCGACAAGGGCGACCTGCCGGGCCAGCTCTGCGCGTTCCTGTCCGGCGTGCTGCGCACCGAGGCGATGTACGAGCCGGGGCACTACGACGTGATCCACTCGCACTACTGGCTGTCCGGCCAGGTCGGATGGCTGGCCAAGGAGCGCTGGGGCGTGCCGCTGGTGCACACCATGCACACCATGGCCAAGGTCAAGAACCTCCTGCTGGCCCACGGCGACAAGCCCGAGCCGGTGGCGCGCGTGCTGGGCGAGGAACAGGTCGTCGAGGTCGCCGACCGTCTCGTGGCCAACACCGCCGCCGAGGCGCAGGAGCTGATCGATCTCTACAGAGCCCCCTCCGAACGCGTGGCGGTGGTGAATCCCGGGGTCAACCTCCAGGTGTTCCAGCCGGCGTCCAAGGGCGCGGCGCGGCACAGGCTCGGCCTGCCGCAGGACGCCCACATCATGCTGTTCGTCGGACGCATCCAGCCGCTCAAGGCCCCGGACGTCCTGCTCAGGGCGGCGGCCCGCATGGTCGCCCACGACCCCTCGCTGCGGTCCAGGCTGATCCTCGCCTGCGTGGGGGGCCCCAGCGGCAACGGGCTCGCCCGCCCGTCCTACCTCACCGACCTCGCGGCCGCACTCGGCATCTCCGAGCTTCTGCGGCTCGCGCCACCCGCCCCGCAGAACGAGCTGGCCGACTGGTACCGGGCGGCCGACGTCACGGTCGTCCCGTCCCACAACGAGTCCTTCGGCCTTGTGGCACTGGAGTCACAGGCGTGTGGCACCCCTGTCGCGGCGGCCTCGGTGGGCGGGCTCCGCACGGCCGTGAAGGACGGCGTCTCGGGCCTGCTCGTCGACGGGCACGAGCCGCACGTGTGGGCGAAGGCGCTGCGCCAGTTCGTCGACCACCCGACCTGGCGGGACTCGATGGCGGAGGGGGCGCGGGACCACGCCGCGGCCTTCGGCTGGTCGGCCACGGCCGCGCGCCTCATGGAGGTCTACGCCGGCGCCATGACCCGGCTCCACCGGGTGCCGATGGCGGTCAACCTCTAGCCGGCTCCACCTTGTGGTGCCATCACACTGATACACAGGGTTTAGCCGGATCGGAACGCGGGAGTGTGCACTGGTATGGATCACGAGGCGGTTGTCGAGTCCGCGCTCAAGGCGGCGGAGATCACCTATGAGCGCCCGCGTCCGGGTTCGTTCCTGGTGAAGCTGCCTGGTGGGCACAAGCTGGCCACCATGACCTGGCTGACCATCTCCGACCAGGCGCTGCACGTCGAGGCGTTCTTCTGCCGTCAGCCCGACGAGAACCACGTGGCGTTCTACCGCTGGCTGCTGTCCAAGAACGGCTCGATGTACGGGGTTCACTTCGCGCTCGACTCGGTCGGCGACGTCCACCTGGTCGGGCACCTGCCCCTGGCGGCGGTCTCGGACGAGGAGATCGACCGGCTGCTCGGCTGCGTGCTGACCTACGCGGACGAATGGTTCGACCGGGCCCTGGAGCTGGGATTCGCCTCGTCCATCCGGCGCGAGTGGGACTGGCGGGTCAAGCGGGGAGAGTCGCTCGCCAACCTGCGCGCGTTCGAAGGCATCGTCGAACGCAACAGGCCGACGGCTGAAACACAGCAGCCGAGGGCTGAGAGCTGACGCAGGACGCCGAAGGCTGGGTGACCGCGCCGGGCCCGCCCTTAAGCTTGGCGCATGGCTACTTTGGTGCTATTGCGGCATGGCGAGAGTGAGTGGAACGCGAAGGGCCTGTTCACCGGGTGGGTCGACGTCACGCTCTCGGCCACGGGTGAGGAAGAGGCGCGGCGCGGCGGCAGACTGCTGGTCGACGCGGGGGTGCGGCCCGATGTGGTGCACACCTCGGTCCTGAGCCGGGCGATCCAGACCGCGAACCTCGCGCTCGGCGCGGCCGATCTGCTGTGGCTGCCGGTCACGAGGTCCTGGAGACTCAACGAGCGCCACTACGGCGCCCTCCAGGGGAAGAACAAGGCCCAGACCCGCGAGGAGTTCGGCGACGAGCAGTTCGCCCTGTGGCGGCGCTCGTACGACACCCCGCCCCCGCCCCTCGCCGACGACGACGAGTTCTCGCAGGTGGGGGACGCGCGGTATGGCACGCTGCCGTCCGAGCTGATGCCCCGCACCGAGTGCCTCAAGGACGTCGTCCACCGCATGCTGCCCTACTGGTACGACAGCATCGTCCCCGACCTCGCGGCGGGACGCACCACGCTGGTGGTGGCCCACGGCAACTCCCTGCGCGCACTGGTCAAGCACCTCGACGGCATCGGCGACGAGGAGATCGCCAAGCTGAACATCCCGACCGGCATCCCACTCCGGTACGAGCTGGACGCCGACTTCCGGCCCCTCAAGCCCGGCGGCGAGTACCTCGACCCCGAGGCCGCCAAGGCCGCCATCGAGGCCGTGGCGAACCAGGGCAAGTAGCCACCCCCACATAGACGGAGGAGGCCCCGGACCGCTGAGGTCCGGGGCTCTCTCATGCGCCTGGGCGCCTTGGTGGTCAGGACGTGGCGTGCCCGGTCAGGAGGCGGTGCCGCTCTCGCGGCTGCCGGTGACGAGGTAGACCACGTCACGGGCGACGCGGACGGCGTGGTCGGCGTACCGCTCGTAGTAGCGGCCGGTGAGGGTGATGTCGATCGCCGGCTCGATGCCGTACGCCCAGTCCTTCGACAGCAGCACGCGGAACAGCCTGCGGTGGAGCCTGTCCATCGCGTCGTCGTCGTCGTCCAGCTCCTTGGCCAGCTCGACGTCGTGCGTGGCGATGCAGCTGCCGGTCTTGGTGATCAGGCGCTCGGCGATCTGACCCATCTCCAGGATCGTGTCGCGCACCTCCGGCGGGATCGCCGAGTCGGGGTGGCGCATCCGCGCGATCTTCGCCACGTGCTCGGCGAGGTCGCCCATGCGCTCCAGGTCGCCGCCCATACGGAGGGCGGTGATGGCGACGCGCAGGTCCACGGCGACGGGCTGCTGCGTGGCCAGCAGCTCGAAAATGGAGGTCTCGATCTCCGCGTAGAGCCGGTTGACCTCCTCGTCCTGGGAGATCACACTCTCGGCGAGCTGGAGGTCGGCGTCCAGCAGTGCGGTGGTGGCCCTCGATATGGCCGAGCGGACCAGGCTGGTCATCTCCACCAGCCGATCGGTGAGAGCGTTGAGTTCTTCGTGGAAGGCGTCGCGCATGCGGCTCACGCTACGCGCGCGTTCGTGAACGAACTTCGTCCAATAGATGAACTCTCCAGGAAAGGGGCCTCTGTGAGGTCCTGGCCAGCGAAGAAGGCCGCCTACCATCGAAAGCGTGAGTGAGATCCTGACGAGCCTGGCCGCTCTGGCGGGGTTTGTCGTCGGGGCTATCGCGATGGTGGCGGTGCGCCCGAAGGACAAACGTCGCACCGAGATCGTGGAGAACTCCGACACCGTCTTGCCCCAGGGGGTGGCGTCGGTGCTGGCCGTGCTGCCATCCTCCGCCGTCGTCCTCGGCCGCGACGACAAGGTGCTGCGGGCCAGCTCGGCCGCCCGTGCCTTCGGACTGGTCAAGGGCGATCATCTTATGGCCGCCGAGCTCCTCGCCCTCGCCCGCCAGGTCCGCAGGGACGGTGAGATCCGCGAGAGCGAGTTCGAGGTGGCGGGCCACAAGTTCGGCCTTGAGACCACCACGTTCGCCGTCCGGGTCGCGCCTCTCGGCACCCACGGCCAGGTGCTGGTCCTCGCCGAGGACCAGACCGAGCGCCGCCGCGTCGAGGCCGTACGCCGTGACTTCGTCGCCAACGTCAGCCACGAGCTGAAGACGCCGGTCGGGGCACTGAGCCTGCTGGCAGAGACCATCCAGGACGCGGCGGAGGACCCCGTGGCGGTCACCCGGTTCGCCGGCCGCATGCAGCACGAGGCGGCTCGCCTGACCTACCTCGTCCAAGACCTGATCACGCTGTCCCGCATCCAGGGCGGCGAGCCCATCCCCACGCCCGGCTGCGTGCCGGTCGACGAGGTGCTCCACGAGGCCATCGACCGGTGCAACACCAAGGCCTCCGCCAAGGACATAGCCCTGGTCGCGGGCGGCACCGAGGGCCTGCGCGTGTGGGGCGACGACGAGCTCCTCGTGACCGCGCTGCGCAACCTGATCGACAACGCCGTCGCCTACAGCCCTGAGAGCACCCGCGTCGTGGTGAGCGCGAGGCCCGCCGGCGAGGTCGTCGAGGTGAGCGTCAGCGATCAGGGCATCGGCATCCCCGAGAGCTCCCAGGAACGCATCTTCGAACGGTTCTTCCGCGTCGACGCCGCCCGGTCGCGGGCCACCGGCGGCACGGGTCTCGGCCTCGCCATCGTCAAGCACGTCGCCGTCGCGCACGGCGGCGAGGTGACGGTCTGGAGCAAGGAAGGCTCGGGCTCCACCTTCACCCTTCGTCTGCCGGCCTTCGGCGGCACGGCGATAGCCGTACCAAGCACATCGAACTCTCTGGAGGCCGCGAAGTGACCCGCGTGCTCGTCGTCGAGGACGAGGAGTCGTTCTCAGACGCCCTGTCCTACATGCTTCGCAAAGAGGGGTTCGAGGTCGCGGTCGCGGCCACCGGCCCCGAAGCGCTCGACACCTTCGACCGAAGCGGCGCCGACCTGGTGCTTCTCGACCTGATGCTCCCCGGCCTCCCGGGTACGGAGGTCTGCCGCTCGCTGCGGCAGCGCTCCAAGGTTCCCGTGATCATGCTCACCGCCAAGGACAGCGAGATCGACAAGGTGGTCGGCCTGGAGCTCGGGGCCGACGACTACGTCACCAAGCCGTTCTCCTCGCGTGAGCTGGTCGCACGCATCCGCGCGGTGCTGCGCAGGCATGGCGACGCCGAGGAGATCGAGCAGGCCGTCCTCGCCGCGGGCCCCGTCCGCATGGACGTCGACCGCCACATCGTCGCCGTACGGGGCCGGCAGGTGCAGCTCCCGCTCAAGGAGTTCGAGCTGCTTGAGGTGCTGCTCCGCAACGCGGGCAGGGTGCTGACGCGTGGCCAGCTGATCGACCGCGTGTGGGGGGCCGACTACGTCGGCGACACCAAGACCCTGGACGTCCACGTCAAGCGTCTGCGGGCGAAGGTCGAGGCCGACCCGTCCAACCCGCGCTGCATCCTCACCGTGCGGGGCCTCGGCTACAAGTTCGACCCCGCCGAGGGGTGACCCCGGTCGTGCCGTGGATCGGTCCCTCCCGGGGCTGAGCCGCAGCGAGAAAGGCCCGGTTGATGTACGGACGTACATCAACCGGGCCTTTCTCGCTTGTATGGGCTCCTAGGCACTTCTGGGGGCTTTTGGCCGTCTACGGGCCTTTCGCCGTTTGAGTGCCTTTAGGCGCCTCTTGCCTTGGGTGCCTCAACCGTTCGCCGACGGAGTCGCGCTCGGGGCGGGCGTGCCCGGGGAGGTCTCCGGAGCCGGGGTGGCGGACGGGACCGCGCTGGGGGCGGGCGACAGGCTGCTGAACTCGCGGCTGCGCGTGATCACGGGGATCGTCATGTTGATGTCGCCGGCGTTGGCGAACTTCAGGGTCACGGAGATGCTCTCGCCGCCGAGGAGCGGCTTCTGGGTGCCCTCCAGGATGACCGTGGAGGTGGGCCTGCCGGTGTTGACCAGCTTGCCGGGGGGCAGTGCGATCGCCCCTGCCGTCTTGACCGAGGCGGCGCTCTGGTCGGCCACCGCCACCCCCTCGAGGGAGTCGGCAGTGGTGCCGTAGTTCACCATGGACAGGTAGAGCGGGATGGAGCCTCCCGCCGCGATCTTGGCACCCGAGTCCGGGCCGAGGAGGAACGCCTGAGGGATCTTGATGCCGTTCCTGCCGTAGGTCTTCGCGGTGTCGTTGCCGTCAATCAGCACGTGGGCCTCAGTCGGGGCGTACGCATTGCTGGTGTTCGCATCGGCTCCCGCGCCACACGCCGCCAGCGCCGGGGCGGCTGCGAGCAGCGCGGTGACGGCGATCACCCTGCGACGGCTGGTGCTGGTCACAGTTCGAGGTCTCCTTGATACACATGGGCATGGCCAGAAGCAACCTTATCCGTGCGCCGCACCCCTCTCCGAGGCGGGCGGGTGCGAGCGCGAACGCGGCCAGCATCGCAGGTCACCGGGTATGTCAGGACTTAGGATTCATACAGTCGGGCGGTTGTCAAGTCCCAAATCGAGGCTTTGACCTGCAGTTATGTTGATTTCACTGTTCCGGGAGGGGACTGGCGCGTGGTATCCTGGAGTACAGCGGAAGGGGTACTTGTCACATGACTTTCCAGGTCGGCGACACTGTCGTCTACCCCCACCACGGGGCTGCTCGGATCGAAGCCATCACGACCCGCACGATAAAGGGCGAAGACAGAACCTATCTGGTGCTGAAGGTCGACAAGGGCGACCTTACCGTTCAGGTGCCGGCGGAGAACGCCGAGCTCGTCGGCGTGCGTGACGTTGTAGGCCAGGAAGGCCTAGAGCGTGTCTTCGATGTCTTGCGCATGCCACACACCGAAGAGCCCACCAACTGGTCCCGCCGCTACAAGGCCAACCTCGAGAAGCTGGCGTCCGGCGACGTCAACAAGGTGGCCGAAGTGGTGCGCGACCTTTGGCGGCGCGACAAGGAGCGGGGCTTGTCCGCGGGCGAGAAGCGCATGCTCGCGAAGGCCAGGCAGATACTGGTCAGTGAGCTCGCGCTCGCGGAGAAGACCAACGAGGACAAGGCCGAGGCCCTTCTCGACGAGGTTCTCAACTCCTGAACACGAAACATCCAAGGGTGGGCGTCGGAGTCGACGTCCACCCTTTCGCATCCGGCCGTGACCTTCACCTCGCCGGCCTTCACTGGCCCGGCGAGACGGGGCTCGCGGGTCATTCCGACGGCGACGCCGCCGCCCACGCGTGCTGTGACGCCCTGCTCTCGGCCGCGGGGCTCGGCGACCTCGGAGGGCTCTTCGGCACCGCCGACCCGCGATGGGCGGGCGCGTCGGGCGTGACCCTTCTTGAGGAGGCCGCACGTCATGTGCGCGCGGCCGGCTTCGAGATCGGCAACATCGCCGTGCAGGTCATCGGCAACCGCCCCGAGCTGTCGCCCCGCCGCGCCGAGGCCGAGAGGGCGCTGAGCGCGGTCGTCGGCGCGCCGGTCAGCGTCAGCGCCACCACGACCGACGGGCTCGGGCTCACCGGGCGCGGAGAGGGCGTCGCGGCCATCGCGAACGCGATCGTCTTCGAAGGTTCTCCGGAATCATCGCCAACCGTCGGGCCCGCCGGCACGTCCTAAGAGCGGGATCCCGAACGGCGGGCGGGTCGAACTGCTCGCGAATCAGAGGGCGGTGCCCCGGCAACCGGCGCGGTGCACGGGACGCCGTCCTCTTTTTACCCTGCTGAGCAGGGATTTTTTACTTTCTAGGATTAGAGCCCCGAATCCGGGTAGCCACCTTTTCAGCGTGAAGGTGCAACCCTCAAGGGGAGGCTCAATATGTCCATTCAAACCATCCTCGGCGCGATCGTCATCGGTGCCATCATCGGCGCCCTCGGACGGCTCATCCTTCCGGGTCGGCAGCCCATCGGGTGGATCCTCACCATCGTCGTCGGTATCGTCGCCGCCCTGATCGGTACCGCGCTCGCCCAGGTGCTGGGCGTCGCGACCACCAACGGCATCGACTGGATCGAGCTCGTCATGCAGGTGGTTCTGGCCGTCGTCGGTGTCGGCATCGTGGCCGGTCTCCGCGGCCGCACCAGGGTCTGACCCTCGGCGGAGTCCACCACACGGTGACCTTCGCCGACGTTCGAACCGCCGGATGTGATCTCTCGGCCGTCAGGCCCTGAAACACGGCGGTCACCCGCACGGTGCCCGACTCCGCCGGCACCTTCAAAGATCCGCCCGATCCCCCGATCGGGCGGATCTTCGGCGTTCCCGCTCTACTCCTCGGGGGGTAGCGGGGTGCTGCGCATCCGGACGGACGGCGGTGCCGCGGGCGCTTCCCCGTACGGCTGCCGCCGCGCCCGCGGGGCCTCCTCCTCGTCGGCGCAGCCGGCGTCGTGGGCCGGGTCGGGACCGGCGCCGGCCTCCTGCCGCGCCTCAGAGGGCATCGGAGCGGCGTCCTCACGCAGATGGGGGTAGGGCTGGGTGTTCGCCGCCGGCGAGTCCTCAGCGCCGTCTGAGACCTCCGTGGCCGGCCGCTCAGCCGGTTCGTCGGTGATCTGCGGGTACGGCTGCGTGTCGCCTGGCTCGCGATCACGCGTCGGCTTGGGGAGCGGATGGACCAGCACGTCGCCGGTGGAGGGACGTACGAGGTCTCCCCAGCGGAGCGGCATGTCGGGGTCTCGCTCCGGTCGCGGGGACGGTCTGGTCCGCGCCCGGGGCTTCGGCACCAGCCGCTGCTCCGGCTCCGGCTCGGGAACCGCGTGCTCCTGCTCCGGCGCGCCGTGTCCCTGGTCCGGTACCCCGTGCTCCTGCTGCGCGGCGTGTGCGTGCTCTTGGGCGGCGTGGTCCTCTTCCGGACTCATAGGGCCCGGTTCCCCACTTATAGGGCCTGGTTCCGGACTCATAGGGCCCGGCTGGGGCACGGTCGCTTCGGGATCGGGGACGCCGCCCGCGTCAGGGGAGACACCGCTTCCTTCTCGCGAGGAACCCGTCTCTTTGTGGGAGGCGCCGGTCTCATGGGGGCTCGTAGCCTGCCTGGGGGCCGGAACCGCGCGCGTGGGCACGCGCTGGGGCTCGGGCTCGCCCGCCTCACCGTCCCTGTCCTGGCGCGGCAGAGGCGGCAGCTCGTCCACGGGAGGGGTCTCCGGAGCGGGCGTCGGCGGCACCACCGGAGCGATCTCGGGCTCGGGCGTGTACAGCGCCTCCAGATGCGGCGCGAAGTCCCGCTCCAGGGCGGGGGCGTGGCCCGTCATGAGCGGAGGAGCCAGGTCGGGGTCACGTTCCTCGTGCCCGAAGGGGACGATGTCCGTCCGTACCGCACGCTCATGGACGTCCGTGGCTTCGTGCTCGGGGATGTCGGCCGCCTCGTGCTCCGTGACGCCGGCCGCCGAAGGGCGGGACTGGCCGCTCCTCGCCGGGAGCAGGAACAGCCACAGCCCGAGGACCAGCATCACCCAGGGGACCACGGCGACGGCCACAGTGGCCTGCCGGACGCCGACGGTGACGCCCGTGGCGATCACGACGTTGGCCGCGGCGGCCGCCACGATCAGCAGGGTGAGGACCAGAGCGGCCTGCAGCTTCAGGAGCAGCCGGGCGGGACGCAGCAGGAGCACGCTGATCAGCGCGATCGCGAGCAGCGCGTCGAAGCCGGCCGGGTAGAGATAGGACAGGTCTGAACGTGCCCCTCCTGTCACGGCGAGGGCCCGCAGCGCGTCGAAGGAGAGCACACAGGCGGCACCGGCCAGCGCGGCGACCGCGAGGCCCGCGACGGCGGTCCCCACGCGGCGCAGCACCAAGGCCGTTCCGGTCGGCTGGGCGGGAACGGGCGGAGGCGCGGTCCGGCGGGAGGACTGGCCTGCCGCCAAGGGGGGAGTGACGTCCATGGCGCTTCGAGCCTACAGAATCGGCGCTGCCGTAACCGGCGCGGACCGCGACGCCACGCGGCAGCAGATCAGAATGAAACCCAACCCGACCCCTTCGCGTAGGCCCGTCACGGCAAGGCGACTGACGAGCGAGGGGTCTGGTGGCGGAGTGAACAATGAGGCCCTGGTGACCGAAGTGCCTTCGGTCATCCCCTCGGGGATCCGGATTTTCGTAAGAGCCGGCGCGTTCCGCGAATCTATCGCTGAGGCTAGGGGCAAAGTAGGGCGTACCAGCCCAAATGATCTCGGACAAGGTGCTCTATTAGGGAGAAGGCGGTCAGTCCTTCCGGCCTCGCGGAAAGGCCTCAGGATTCACATTCGTTTTGCGGGCCTGTGAGGTCGGGCAACCAGTCCTGCCACGGCGTGCGAGGCATTAGCCTTGCGTTCGTGAGTCTGCGCCTATATGACACCAGCACCCGTGCGGTCCGCGACTTCGTCCCCATCCACCCGGGCCGGGTCTCGATCTACCTGTGCGGCGCCACTGTCCAGGCTCCACCGCATATCGGGCACATCCGCTCAGGTGTCAACTTCGACGTCCTGCGCCGATGGCTGATGCGGTCCGACTACGACGTGTCGTTCTGCCGCAACGTGACCGACCTCGACGACAAGATCATCCGAGTCGCGGGTGAAGAGGGCGTGCCGTGGTTCGTCGTCGCCGAGCGCAACCAGCGGGCGTTCACGTGGGCGTATGACATGCTCGGCTGCCTGCCGCCCACGGTCGAGCCGAGGGCGATGGGCCACATCCCCGAGATGATCGAGCTGATCCACCGGCTGATCGACAAGGGCCACGCGTACGCCACGGGCGGCGACGTCTACTTCGACGTCATGTCCTACGCCGAGCGTTACGGCAGGCTCTCCAACCAGCGTCCCGAGAACATGCGCGCGGCGGCCGACACCGACACCGACTCGGCCAAGCGCGACGCCCGTGACTTCGCGCTGTGGAAGGGCGCCAAGCCCGGCGAGCCGACCTGGGCGACCCCGTGGGGCCCCGGCCGTCCCGGCTGGCACCTTGAGTGCTCCGCCATGGCCACCAAGTACCTCGGCGAGACCTTCGACATCCATGGCGGCGGTGTCGACCTGATCTTCCCGCACCACGAGAACGAGGTCGCCCAGTCGCAGGCGGCCGGTGACGGCTTCGCGCGCTACTGGCTGCACAACGGCATGCTCAAGATCGGCGCCGAGAAGATGAGCAAGTCCCTCGGCAACTCCCTGCTGGTCCCGGCGATGCTGGGCAAGGTCCGCGCCGTCGAGCTCCGCTACTACCTGGTGGCCGCCCACTACCGTTCCTCGATCGACTACTCCGACGAGGCGCTGGCCGAGGCCGCCACCGGCTACCAGCGCATCGAGGGCTTCGTCACCCGGGCCGCCGAGGTGATCCACGACGTCGACGCGGCGGCGCCGCTGCCGCAGGCGTTCGTGGACGCCATGGACGACGACCTCGGGGTGCCGCAGGCGCTCGCCGTGGTCCACGAGGTCGTCCGCGAGGGCAACGTCGCCCTCGCCCACGGCAACAAGGAGCAGGTCGCACGACTTCTCGCCGAGACCCAGAACATGCTCGACGTGCTCGGTCTCGACCCCCGGGCACCGCAGTGGCGCGAGGGAAGGGCCGACAGCGGCCTCCGTGACACGGTGGACGCCCTGGTCAAGGTGGCTCTGGAGCAGCGTCAGGCCGCCCGCGCCCGCAAGGACTACGCCGCGGCCGACGCGATCCGCGACCAGCTCGCCGCGGCGGGCGTGATGGTCGAAGACACCCCCCAGGGCGCTCGATGGGAATTGGCCCGCTGATCGCGCCGGTAGGCTGGGACCATGGCTGGTGTGGGTAAGGGGTCCGGTAGGCCCGCGAAGAAGAAGGGCCCCACACGGGGCACCGGTGGGCAGGGCCGGTCCGCTCTTCAAGGAAGAGGAGCGACCCCGCCTGCCCACGAGCGCCACTGGTTCAAGGACAAGAAGCGCAGCGCCGCTCAGGGCGCTCCGGGCTCGGGGCCGCGCACCCCTGACAAGCAGCCCGCCCGGCCGAGCCGCGGGGGCAAGCGCGACGACGCTCCCGAGGTGATCGGCGGCCGCAATCCCGTGGTCGAGGCCCTGCGTGCCGAGGTGCCCGCCAACGTCCTGTACGTGGCGCAGCGCGTCGAGAGCGACGACCGCGTCCGCGATGCGATCAAGATGGCCGCCAACCGGGGCATCGCCCTGCTTGAGGTCAGCCGCGACAAGCTCGACAGGCTCACGGAGGGCACGGTCCACCAGGGCCTCGCGCTCCAGCTCCCGCCCTACGAGTACGCCCACCCGGAGGACCTCGTCGAGCGGGCACGCGACGCGGCCGAGGTGCCGCTGATCATCGCGCTCGACAGCGTCACCGACCCGCGCAACCTCGGAGCCATCGCGCGCTCCGCCACGGCCTTCGGGGCCCACGGCATCCTCGTGCCGGCGCGCCGCTCGGCCGGGGTCACCGCCGGTGCCTGGAAGACCTCTGCCGGCACCCTGGCCCACCTGCCCGTGGCCAGGGCCGCGAACCTCACGAGCACGCTCCGCGAATACCGCGAGCAGGGTCTGTTCGTCGTCGGCCTCGACGGCGGGGGCTCCACCGACATCGGCGACGTCGAGCTGGCCACCGAGCCTCTGGTCGTCGTGGTCGGCTCCGAGGGCAAGGGCCTGTCCCGCCTCGTCCGCGAGGCCTGCGACGTGGTGGCACGCATCCCCATGAACGCCGCCGCCGAGTCCCTCAACGCCGGCATAGCCGCAGGCATCGCCCTCTACGAGGTAGCCCGCCTCCGCCGCCGCCGCTGACCCCCCCCCAGCCGGCCGACCCCACCCCAGCCGGCCGACCCGGTACCGATGATCGGTGACGGTGCCCACGCCCTACGACTAAACTCGTAGGGCACCACACGCCGACGTAGCTCAATCGGCAGAGCAACGGTCTTGTAAACCGTAGGTCAGGGGTTCGATTCCCCTCGTCGGCTCCCAGCCCAAAGGCCCCTTGCGATCATCACAAGGGGCCTTTTGCTAACAGGTTGCTAACAGCGGCTATGCGGCGGCGTCCTTGACGACGGTCGCGAAGATGTCCGCCGCCGTCGCCATTTGCTCATTGATCACGTGCGCGTACACCCGAAGGGTGATCGTGGGGTCGGCGTGACCGAGCCGAGCGGCGACCACATGGACCGGAACGCCGGCCAGCAGGAGCGTCGTCGCGTGGACGTGCCGTAGGTCGTGCGGCCTCGCATGGGGGAGCGGCTTCTTCGGTCTGGGGCGGTCCTTGGGTGCGTTGTAGGCGGCGATGAGCTTCGGGACCAACGAGGTGACGGTGTCCGGGTAGATCGGCTCACCCCAGCCGGTCGTGAACACGTAGTCGTCCGTGCCCTTCCACTCCTCGCCAGCCACCAGCTTCTCGCCGGCTTGCCGGGCGCGATGCTCCCGGAGGACCTGTACCGTCTCCTCGTCCAGGCTCACCACACGCGACCGGCCGCTCTTGGTGGTGCCTTCCACCCGCTCCCCGTCGATCACGAACGAGCTGCCCTTGATCCGGACTTCCGGTACGTCGAGGTCGATCATGGTCCACGGCGACGGCCGCCGCTGAGCCGGGGCTCGCACCACCGGGACGAAGAGAGTCCACGGAGCGTTGACTTTGTCGCAAGCTATGACGCACCGGGCGCGATGCTGTCTCGCAGGGCCGCCCATCTGATCCAGCCCGGCTGGCAAGCCGTGCTCGGCCGGCCGTACGCCGTCTTCGTGGCCGCCACGTTCGCCGGTGCGATGGTGCTGGCCGGGAGCGCCCTGGCCGTTCCCGACCCCACCGTTCGGCAGCTGGCCGTCGTCCTGCTGATCGGCCTGCTCGGCGGGACGGCCATCAGCGCCATGCAGCTGCGCCACCTGCTGCGGCGCCCGGTGGTGGCGGAGGACGAGGAGTCGCTGACCGCCGACGTCATCATGCGCGTCGAGGACGCCCGCGAGCTCACCACGCCGAGCGTGCAGTGGACGCTGCCCATGGTGCTGTTGTTCGGCACCGCGCCCGGCTGGTGGAGCGCCGCCGCGGTCGCCTACCTGCTCCTGGGCGTGGGCGCGACCATCGCGCTCCAAGCCAGGACGCCGTCGAGCGCGCCGGTGGCCCGGCGGGTCATGCGCGTCCGATGATCGTCATCGACGCGGCCTCGCCGGTGCCGCTGTTCGAGCAGCTACGGGCCCAGCTCGCCCGGCAGATCCAGGACCGCACGCTGGCCGTGGGCGTCCGGCTGCCGACCATCCGCCACCTCGCGGCCGACCTCGGCCTGGCCGTCAACACGGTCGGCCGGGCCTACCGGGAGCTGGAGGAGGCGGGGCTGATCGAGACGCGCGGGCGGGCGGGCTCGTTCGTGTCGTCCGCCGGCGAGGAGGGCCGGGAGCGGGCCCGCCGGGCCGCCGCCGACTACGCCGCCGTGATCGCCAGCGTCGGCATCGAGACCGGCGAGGCGATCCGCATCGTCCAGGCGGCGCTGACCTCCGGCGCGGCAACACCGGCCTCGTCATGACCGCGACCCGGCCGCGGGGGTCACGTCGCCGGGCGCACGACGCCGGCGTAGCGGCCGATCAGGCGGCGTCCGAGCCGCCGCATCGGCTGCTCCAGAAATCCCGCACCGACTCCACGGTGATCTCGATCTCGGTGTGGGTCATGCGGAGCAACAGTAGCCGGATGGCGGCCGCCCATTCCGGTTGCCAGAGAGGGAACTGGCTCGTGAAAGGCGTGGGCGTCTGACCGATCGATCCACCAGGGTGGCGGCTCGCCGTAGCCATAGGAGTGTGGGGCCGGAACAGTGGACGGCGGCAATTCCGCCCGCGTCGGCCTGCTGACACCACCGACCGTTCCGTTGTCGATCAAGCCTCGTGACCTGCTGAGCGCGGTCGAATCACGGGTGGCGGTGGCGACCAGGCCGTTCGAACGATGGCGGACGTCATCTCCACCAGCCGCCAGGCGCACGGGAATTCCCATGGAATCGGTTCCCAGCCGACTGTTCCTTTCGAAAAGGAGCATCAGTGCGATTAAGTCCGCGATCAATTCTGACATTGTTCATCGCCGCGGCGACAGTGGTCACCGTGGCGGCAGGCCGCGCGAGGTCCTGGACCGGTACGACCTGATCGGCTTCGATCCGCGAGGGGTCGGCCACAGCATCCCGGTCACCTGTGGCCTCGATCTCATGAGGCAGCTCACGCTGTTGCTGCCCTACCCGGCGCCGGACGGCGGCATCGAGCGCAACGTCGCCTTCGCACGGGACACCGCGGCCGCATGCGCCGAGCACTCCGGTGATCTGCTTCCGTTCGTCACCACGGCCAACACGGTTTGCGCCGACGAGGCGATGAACTCCTTCCTCGCCACCGGGGCACCTGCCCGGGCGGGTCCGCTTCTGCCCGGCTCCGTCACCGGCCGAGGCCGTCGCCCGCTCCGCGCCCTTGCCGTACATACCTTCTGCGGGGCCGCTTCACGACTATCTATGTAAAACAGGTAGGTTATGGTTTATTTCCTCTTCCGGGAACATACGTTGGAGTCATGAGCTGAAAGGTCGCGGATGAGCAGGTATGAGGTGGATGTCGTCGTCGTGGGCGGCGGGGGGATGGGGTCGGCGGCCGCGTGGCGGCTGGCCGGTCGCGGGGTCGACGTGGTGCTTCTGGAGCGGTTCGAGGCGGGGCACGTGCGCGGAGCCTCGCATGGAGCGTCCCGGATCTTCCGCGTCTCTTACACCGAGCCCACCTACATCAGGCTCGCCCAGGAGGCCGAAGGGTTGTGGCGGGAGCTTGAGGCCGCATCAGGCGTCTCCCTGCTCACGACCACCGGAGGAGTCGACCACGGGCGGACGGCGGACCTCGGGCTGCTGGCCGAGGCGGTCGAGGCGGCGGGTGCGCCGGGGGAGTGGCTCGCCCCCGAGGAGGCCGCCGAGCGCTGGCCCGGCCTGCGGTATGACGGCAAGGTGCTCTTTCATCCGGCGGGCGGGCGGCTGCACGCGGACGACGCCCTGTCGGCGCTCCAGGCGCAGGCGGCCCGGCTGGGCGCCGTCGTCCGCCACGAGACGCCGGTCACCTCGATCGTGGTACGCGGCGACGACGCCGTCGAGGTGGTTGCGGGGGAGGACGTGTACCACGCGAAGCGAGTCGTCGTCGCGGCCGGGGCGTGGGCGGAGAAGCTGCTCGGCGGGCTCGTGCCGCTGCCGCCGCTGCGCGTCACACAGGAGCAGCCGGCGTACTTCGCCCCGTTGCGCGACGACGTGGCCTGGCCCAATTTCGTGCACCACCTCGACGGCGAGTCGCTGGAGGCCATGGGGTTCCCGAGCGGGGTCTACGGCCTCGGGACGCCCGGCGAGGGCGTCAAGGCCGGGTTCCACGGCACGGGCCCGGTGGTCGACCCCGACGACCGCGACTTCCAGCCGGAGCCCGCCCAGTTGCGCGCCCTGCGCGAGTACGCCCGCGCATGGCTGCCCGGTGTCGACGCGGACGCCCTCACCCCGATCAGCTGCACCTACACCACGACGCCGACCTCTGACTTCGTCCTGGACCGAGTTGGTCCCGTCGTCGTGGCGGCGGGCTTCTCCGGGCACGGGTTCAAGTTCGTTCCGGCGGTCGGACGGATCCTCGCCGACCTCGCCCTCACGGGCGAGCGGCCCGACGCGCGCTTCGCGCTGAACCGCCCGCCCGCCGCCGCACCCTAAGAAGTCGCTCGTCCGGACCGCTCTGTCACCACGTCGGCGTGGGCAGGGCGAGGTGCTCGCGGAGCGTCGTTCCTTCGTACGCGGTGCGGTAGGCGCCGCGCTCCTGCAACTGCGGCACCAGCTTGTCGACGATGTCCTCCAGCGACGACGGGATCAGGTGCGGGGTGATGTTGAAACCGTCGACCGCGCGGGTGCGGACATAGTGCACCCACTCGTCGGCGATCTGCGATGGCGTGCCCACGAATGAACGGTGTCGCGGCGCGACGCGGCGTACGAGCTGCACGATCGACAGGTTCTCCGCCGCGGCCAGCTCGCGCCACCGGGCGATGAGCGCGAGCTTGCCGGTGCGCATCTCGATCGGGATCGTGCCGCGCGACGGATCCAGCTCCGCCTCGCCGGGCTCGATGTCGGGCAGCGGGCCGTGCGGGTCGTAGGCGGACAGGTCGGTGTCCCAGTACTGCTCAAGGAACGCGATCGCCCGCGGTGGCGAGATCTGCTCGTCGTGTACCCACTCCGCGCGCTCCCGGGCCTCCTCGGGCGTGTCGCCGAGGATGACGGAGGCGCCGGGCAGGATCCGCAGCGAGTCCGGCGAGCGGCCGTGGCGCGCCAACCTGGCTCGCAGGTCGGCGGCGTAGGCGACGGCCTTGTCGTACTCGGTGTTGGCGGAGAACACGACGTCGGCGTGACGCGCCGCGAGCTCGCGCCCGCCGCCGGAGTCGCCGGCCTGGAACAGCACCGGACGGCCCTGCCGGCTGGCCGGCACGGTGGCGCGTGCGCGCAGCCGTACCAGGTCGGTATCCCGCTCGACGTCGCGGATCGCTCCGGGCCGCGCCCAGGACTTGGCCTCGTCCGATTCGGCGACGGCGTCCTGCTCCCAGGAGGCCCACAGGGCCTTCGCGGCCTCGACGAACTGTGTGGCCCGCTCGTAGCGCCTCTCGTGCGCGAGCCAGCCGCCATGGCGGAAGTTGGCGCCGGTCCAGGCGTTGTCGGTGGTGACGATGTTCCAGCCGCCCCGCCCGCCGGACAGCAGGTCGAGGCTGGCCAGGCGGCGGGCGAGATCGGCGGGGAAGTTGTACGTGGTGTTCTGCGTGGCGACCAGCCCGATGCGCTCGGTGACGGCGGCCAGCGCGGACAGTTGCGTGATCGCGTCTGGACGTCCGGCGACGTCCAGGTCGTAGACGCGGCCGCGGTTCTCGCGTAGGCGCAGACCCTCGCCGAGGAAGAAGGCGTCGAAGAGCCCTCGCTCCAGTAGTCGCGCCACCTGCACGAAGGTCTCGATGGCGACGTGCGACGCGGTCGTCGGGCGGGTCCAGATGACCTGGGGGCCGACTCCGGTGTAGAACACGCCGAGGTGTACCTGGGCGTTCGGGTCGTACGGGGCGCCGGTCGAAGCCGGCGAACTCGTGGCGGTCAAGGTCGTGTCACCTCACGCGGTTGTGCTCGCCGAGGCGGCGAAGCGGTCCAGGGGCGAAGCGGTTCACGGGGTGCAGCGGTTCAGCGGGCGCAGCGGTTCAGGGGGCGAAGCGGAGGGAGAAGGGGTGCAGCGGTTCAGGGGGCGAAGGTGTTGAGGGGGCGGGGCAGGCCCAGCGTGGAGCGCAGCGTGGCGCCAGGCTCGGGCGCTCGGTACAGGCCGGCCGCCGCGAGCGCCGGCAGCACCTGATCGGCGAGCACCGGCAGGTCGGCGGCGAGCGCCGCCGGGTGCAGGCGCACCCCGTCGACGACCGGCGCGAGTGATCGGAGCAGCTCCACGAGCCCGCTCGCCGGCCCGGCGTATCGCAGCCGTCCCGAGTCCGGCCATGGGGTGGCCTGATCCAGGTCGGCGAGCCGCCGCCCCCCAGGCTCGTCGGCGTCCAGCACGACCTCGACCTCGGCGAAGGCGAGCACGCCGTGGTTCCTGACCCGCTCGGCCCGTCGGGTGAGCGCGTCGGCGTCGGGCTCGCCGACGAGCACGATGTCGGCGTGAGCGTCGATCTCCAGCTCGGCGGGGGCGAGCACGACGACCTGTCCCTGCGGCGGGCGCGGGGTGATGAGCGGTCCGGTCACCGAGAAGGCGGCCCCGGTGAAGCTCACGTGGTGAACGCGGCCGGGGTCGAGGTAGCGGCCGGTGGCGACGTCCCTGATCACCGCGTCGTCCTGCCACGAGTCCCACAGCCGGCGCGCGACGTCGACGACGTCGGCGGCCTCGCGCCGCGCGGCATCGTCGGACAGCGCGCTCGCCCCGATCGTCGCGAGATCATCGCTGTCGTGCGCCGCGCCGACCACCCAGCCCGCGCGGCCCCGGCTGGCATGATCGAGGCTCGCCAGCTGGGTGGCGAGGTGGAACGGCTCGGTCGTGGTCACGTGCAGCGTGGGCGCCAGCCCGATCCGATCGGTCAGCGGCGCGGCGAACGCGGCCCGGGTGCCCGCCTCCAGCCGTCCGGCCGCGTCCAGCCCGCGGCTCGGTGGCACGGGCGCGTCGGCGAAGGTCGCCAGGGTGAAGCCCGCGGCCTCCGCGGCGCCGACGGCAGCGCGTAGCGCGGCGGCGGTCAGAACGTCTCCAGGTGGACGGCCTGTAACGCGCCAGGCGGCCGGGTGGGCGCCATCCCCGTCCAGGTCGACAGCCAGCAACAGGGTGCGGTGGTCGCTCATCGGTCGGCTCTCCCCTCTCTCGTACGGCCCGGAGGCATGCCGGGCCAAGCTCTCCTTCGGCCCGAAGGCACGCCGGAGCAATTAGCCACATTATTGGTAGGAATGCCATAGAAAGCCAGTTTGTTCCCGCCTCGCGTCCGGAGCCCTCGCCATGTGGCTATCCGGGGTGCCGGGAGATGGAGGACCCGGCCGTCCGTGCGTCCCCAAGAACGAGACGGACAACGCGAAGGAGGCATCGGCGGTCAAGTCGTCGCCGGGCGCGATCCCCGGCGCCTGGAGTCGCTCCCTGGCCCGGGTCGAACACGCCTGGACGGCCCCCACCGAACGGGGCCGTCGCGTCGTGCTCACCACCTCCGCCCAGTCACGCCCGCATACATCCAGCAGACGTCCGGCCCGGCCTGGACCCCGACGCGAACGGAAGCGACCGATCAGCCAGTCAGCTCTCGCCTCCACCAACCGCGTCAGGGTCGCCGTCGCAGGATGGTGAAAGGGGATCGGGGTGGGTGGAACGTTCGGCCAGGGGGAGACGGACGACGAAGCGGGCACCGCCGAGCGCGGAGTCCCCCACCTCGATCGTGCCGGTATGGGCGCTGATGATGTCGCGGGCGATCGTGAGGCCGAGGCCGGTGCCGCCGCGGTCGCGGGAACGGGCCTCGTCCAGCCGGATGAACCGGTCGAAGATCCGTTGCCGGTCTTCATCGGCGACCCCGCGCCCGTCGTCGGCGACGGTGAGCGTGGCGGTGTCCGCGTTGCTGCCCAGCTCGATCCGCACCTTGAGGCGGGCGTGCCGCTGGGCGTTGTCGAGCAGCTCGGCGATCATCCGGGTGATCTTGATGGGAGCCGCGTCGACGACGACCCCCGGCTCCAGCCGCAGTTCGACCTCGTGCCGGTCCACCCGCTTGTAGACCTGCTCCTGGACCAGCTTGGTGAGGTCGACCGGTTCCCGGTCGGTGGTCAGCGTGCACGCCTCCAGTTGGGCCAGGACGAAGAGGTCGCTGACGATCGCCTGCAGCCGGTCCACACTGCTGAGCGCCTGCGCAAGGAGGCTGTCGAGGTCGGTGTCGTCGGGATTCCGCCGTGCCTCCTCAAGTTGTACGCGGAGCCCGGCTAGGGGGGTGCGCAGCTCATGGGAGGCGTCGGCCGCGAATCGCCGCTGCCTGCGGATTTCCTGGTTGAGCTTGGCCCGCATGCTGGTCACGCTGTCTTCCAGCTTGTCCAGTTCGTCTATGCATTCGCGCAAGTCGGTCATTTGTTGCATCTCCTGCCTTCAACCCACTCTGGCTGAAGCAGGGGCTCCATTCTCCCCTCGGCACCCAAGGCCAGAGCAAACCGAACCAAACGCGTGACAGATTTCGGCAGCCGGTGACCGGGCCTTTGCGGCGGGGGGCGGAATGGAGGGGTCAGCGTTACATCACGGACCCGAACTGAGAAGGGCCGGGGAGCGGCCGGCGCGGGTTCGAGTCGTGTCCAGCCGCTCCCCGCTGGTCAGGCGGGCGGCAGGCCGTACAGTCCGCCGAGCATCGGGGGAAGGTCGCCCTCGTGGACCACCGTCAGCCGCCTGGTGGCACGGGTGATCGCCACATACAGGTCCTGGCCGCCCTTGGGCGACTGGGCCAGGATCTCGTCCGGGGCCACGACCACCACGGAGTCGAACTCCAGGCCCTTCGACTGGGTGACCGTCAGGACCACAGAAGGCGAGTCCAGAGCGTTCGCCGTCAGCGCGGACGCCGCGTCCGGCAGCAGGCCGGCGATCTCCCGGTGCCGGTCGTCAGGGGTCAGGACCGCCAGCCGGCCCTCCCCGATCTCGGCCAGCTCGGACGCGACCAGCTCGGGGAGCGCCGTGGGAAGCCCGGGACGGGGCACGCGCAGGGCACGGGGCGGGGACTCCCCGTCACGTACCGAGATCGGGAGCTCCTGGTCCGGCGCCACCGCCTTGAGCACGTCGGCGGCGACCTCCATGATCTCGGCCGGGGTCCGGTAGTTGACCAGGAGCCGTGCCTCCCGCCAGCGGCCCTTCACGTAGGGGTCGAGCATCTGGGCCCACGACCGCGCGCCCGCCGCCGACCCCGTCTGGGCCACGTCCCCCACCACGGTCAGTGAGCGCGTGGGGATGCGGCGCATGACCATACGCCAGGCCATCGCCGACAGCTCCTGCGCCTCGTCCACGATGACGTGCCCGTACACCCACGTACGGTCTCGCGCGGCCCTCTCGGCGGTCGTCAGGTCGGGGTCGTCCGAGTAGTGCCGCTCGGCGAGGGCGCGGGCGTCGAACATCTCCATCTCGCCTGCTCCGGTGATCTCCAGAACGCCGCGCGCGTAGACCTCCTCGGCGCGGCGCACCCGGCGGGCGGCCCGCTCCGCCGCCTTGGCGGCCGAGTTATCCTCGCCCAGGAGCTCGGCGGCCTCGTCGAGCAGGGGTACGTCCTCCGTCGTCCACGCCGCGTCCACCGGGCGCACCAGCGCCTCCAGCTCCTCCGGCCGCAGCACCACGCGCGGCTCCCCGCCGACGCCGTCCCCGGTGGAGCCGGGGCCGTCACCGGGGGAGGGGATGGAGGCGGCCGAGCGCAGGGCTTCGGGGTCGGCGAGCAGCTCCGACACCAGCCGTTCCGGCGTGAGCAGCGGCCACAGGTCGTCCAGCGCCTGACGTACGGAGGCCGTGCGCCACAGCCCCGCCCGCGCGTGGCGCAGGTCGTCCTCGTCGAGCTCCCGGTCGAGCTGACGCGCCTCGTCGAGCGCGAGCGCCGTCAGCGCCGTGTCGATGAACAGCTTGCGCGCCACATTGTGCGGGTTGCGCACCGCCCGCGCCCGGTCGCGGGCACGTACGCAGGTGGCGTGGTCCATGTGCAGGGCCATCCGCTCGACCACGACCTCGACCCCGTTCCTGCGCGAGGTCCTGACGGCGATCATGACCTCCAGGTCGCCGTCGGGCACCCGCTGGCGGTCCCGTACGGCCCCCTTGATCACTTCTGCCATCCGCGGGTCGCCCTTGACCGTCGCCGTCTCGGGCCCGTCGGCCGAGGTGGCCCGTACGCCCGGGAACAGCTCGCCCACGGTGGTCAGCACGACGTCGGTCTCGCCGAGGGACGGCAGCACGTGGCCGATGTACCGCAGGAACATGGTGTTCGGGCCGACGACCAGCACGCCCCGCCGCTGGAGCGTCTCGCGGTGCGCGTAGAGCAGGTACGCCGCCCGGTGCAGGGCGGCGACGGTCTTGCCCGTGCCCGGCCCTCCCTGGACGACGAGCGCCCCTGGCAGGCCGGAACGGATGACCTGGTCCTGCTCGGTCTGGATCGTGGCCACCACGTCGCCCATCCGGCCCGTACGGCCGCGTCGCAGCGAGGACATCAGCGCGGCCTCGCCGACCAGCGTGCGGCGGTCGGGCTCGCTCATCCGCCCGAGGTCGAACACCTCGTCGTCGAGGTCCACGACCGTACGGCCGCGGGTGTGCAGGTGGCGGCGGCGCACCAGCGACTCGGGGTCGCTGGGCGTCGCGGTGTAGAACGCGCGGGCCGCCGGCGCGCGCCAGTCGATGAGGACCAGCTCGTTGCCCGCGTCGCGCAGGCCGACGCGGCCTATGTAGTAAGTGTCCCCGTCGGTGTCGTCGATCCGGCCGAAGCACAGTCCGCGTTCCACCCCCGAGAGCTGCGCGACGCGCCGCGCGTGCTCGTGGGAGGCCACGTCGCGCTCGAAGCGGGCCTGGTGCGTGCCGCCCGGCGCGCCGCGCCCGTGCTCCTCGCTCAGTGACGTCGCGGCGCGCTCGCGTACGGTGTCGAGACGGTCGTACAGCATCGAGACGTATGCTTGCTCGGCGCGCAGGGCTTCCGCGCGGGCGGTTTCGGATGCACGATGCTCCATCGGTGTGGTATACTCCTAACGGGCAGTGCTGCACGGCCATGATTAAGTTGTACCGAACAGTTGAGCGTACCAGCTTTCGCCGCCCGCTCACGCTTACCGATCGGTACGGGCCGTGACAGACCACGCGTAGTCGCGATCACCCCCCTGAAACGATCAACCTCGAAACGATCAACCCCTGAAGCGGCAATCCCTGAAACGCCGCTTCCGGATCAGGTCGTCTGCAGGACCGCCGCCACCGATTCCTCCGCGGTCGGGTGGGTCTCGAAGTGGTGGTCGAGATTGGTGATCGTGAGGAGCCTGGAGATCATCCCGGGAACCACCACCAGTGCCAGCCTCCCGCCCATCTCGCGGACCGTGTTGTACGTACGGACCAGTAGACCGAGGCCGAGAGAGTCGCAGAACGTGGTCCGGGTGAGGTCGAGCACCAGGCACGGCGGGCGTCTGGCCCCGACCACTCCGTCGAGCTCGGCGCGGAGCAGAGGGACCGCGTGCATGTCGAGCTCGCCGGAGATCTCGACGATCGTGCACGCTTCCTCGTGCCTCAGACGAATGCCCAGTCCTGTCTCACCTGCCAGGTAAGCCATGCCGTCACCTCCGTTGCGCACTCGTTACCCTGACAAAAAGGCAATAAGCCCACATAGCCAAATAAGCAGGTAGGGCGGCCGTCGTGAAGGCGTTGATTTGGGCTTCGTGGCGCGGGTCGGCGGTTACATAATGAATCGCAATGAAGACGGAAAGTAATCGGCGCGTCGACGTGAGCATCGTGGTGCCCGTCCACAACTGCCGTCCCTATCTCGACAGGTGCCTCACCTCGCTGCTGGAGCAGCGCGTCAGCAAGGAGATCGTCATCGTCGATGACGGCTCCACCGACGGCAGCCGGGATCTTCTCGCCGACTATGCGGCGAAATTTCCGGAAATACGGGTGTCTTACCAGCCCGCCTCCGGCAGCGCCGGCCCGCCGAGGAACCGCGCGATCGCCCAGGCCACAGGTCGATATGTCTTCTTCTGTGATGCCGACGACCACCTCGGCCCCGAGGCGCTGCAACGCATGCTCGCGATGGCCGACCGCAACGGCTCCGACATCGTGCTCGGGAAGATGGTCGGGCACGGCCGCGAGGTTCCCACCTCCATGTTCCGCGAGAACCGCGAACGCGCCCCGCTCGGCGAGACCACCGTCTACAACACGCTCACCTGCTTCAAGCTCTTCCGCCGCGAGCTGCTCACCCGCCACCGCATCCGGTTCGACGAGTCGCTCAGGGTCGGTGAGGACATCGTGTTCTCCGTCCACGCGTACTGCCACGCCGAGACGATCTCCGTGGTCGCCGACCACGACTGCTACCACCTGGTGTCCCGCCCCGACGGCAGCAGCATCATGCAGGAGCCGGGCAGCCGCGACCCCCTCGCGTGGCTGCGCATGATCCGCACGCCCATCGAGCTCATGACCCGGCACATCCCCGCGGGTCCCCTGCGCGATCACCTCCTGCGCAGGCATTTCCGCTTCGACATCCTCGGTCAACTCGGCGCCCCGTTCCTGTCGGCGGACGCCGAGGTCCGGCAGGCCATCGTCCGCGAGGCGGCCGAGCTGTGCGCGGTCTGGCTGACCGACGGGGTGCTGGAGCGCTTACGTCCCATCGACCGGCTCAGGGCCGCCTCGCTCGGCGACGTCGACCGGCTCGTACGGCTCGCGCGGGTCGAGACCGCCGCGGTGCGCCACCGTCTCACCGGGCTCGGGTGGGCCGGCGACCGGCTTGAGGTGTCCGGCCGCGCGGTCCTCACCGACTCGTGGAACGGCGTCACCGTCGGCCTGCTCCTGAGGGAACGCTCCACGGGCACCGAGCGCCGCATCCCGGTGACCTCCGTGGCCGACGTCTTCGCCGGGAGCGTCGAGGTGTCACGGCTGCCGCCCGGCGTCTGGGACATGTACGTCGTGGTCGCGTGCGAGGGGGTGCGCCGGGTGGCGAGGTTCGGCGCCGAGCGCGAGCCCGAGGTCGGCCGTCCCGGCCCGCGCCTCACGGCGGCCGTCGCGGCCCCGTACTTCACCCGCCCGCAGGGCAACCTCAGCGTGGACGTCGGTGGCCATGTCGTCACGATTCCCGGGTCCGCGCTGCTGACGCGCGCCGCGTGGGCCGGCAAGGGCGTGCTGACGATAGAGGGCACGGTCACCGTCGCGAGCGAGTGCCCGGCGGCGCGGTGCGTGCGCCAGGTGGTCTGGCGCGAGCGGTCCTCGGGGAACGAGCGCCGTGCCCCCGCCTCGCCCGTGGACGACGCGCTGTTCACCGCGACGGCCACGCTGGACGTTCCTGGCATCTGGGAGGCCAACCTGGAGCTCAACCTCGGCGGACCGCCCGTGCGCTATCCCGTCCAGGTGGGCGAGGCCGAGCTCGGGCCGGGCGTGGCGTGGTGGCGCGGGCGGCGGCGCTGGTCGGCGATGGCCAGGGCCTCCAAGGTCAGGCGCAAGCTCGTCGTCACGGTCCTCGCCAGGGGCCCGAAAGCGGTGGTGCGCCAGTCCATCCGCATCGGCCGATGACGATCTGCCGGTGGCCGTCCGTACACATGGAGAGCGCCACCTGGCCTCGTTGTTCACGCCTCGTTCGTTAATGCCACCTATTTGCAACTACTACCCCATGGCCTAGAGTTGGCGCAGCTCGATCGCTCCGGAGGCTTGTGGTGCACGTACCAGACGGATTCTTCAACGCGTCGGTGTCCATCGCCGCGGGCGCGTTCGCGGCGGCGGGGATCGGCGTCTGCCTGCGCCGCGCGCGCCGCGAGCTCGACGACCGTACGGCCCCCATGGCGGGCCTCGTGGCGGCCTTCATCTTCGCCGTCCAGATGCTCAACTTCCCCGTCGCGGCCGGCACCAGCGGGCACCTGCTGGGGGGCACGCTGGCCGCGGTCCTGGTCGGGCCGTACACCGCCGTCCTGTGCGTGGCCGTGGTGCTGCTCGTCCAGGGGTTCTTCTTCGCCGACGGCGGCCTCACCGCGCTCGGCGTCAACATCACCCTGATGGCGATCGTGACGGCCGTCGTGGGCTGGGCGGTGTTCCGCCTGATCGTGCGGGCCGCGCCACGCGGCCGCGCCGCGATCCCGGTCGCCGCCTTCGCCGGGGCCGCCGTCTCGGTCCCGGTCGCGGCGCTGGCCTTCACCGTGCTGTTCTGGATCGGCGGCACCGCCCCGATCGACGTGTCGTCCGTCGCGACGGCCATGGGCGGCGTGCACGTCCTGATCGGGCTGGGCGAGGGTGTGATCACGGCGCTGACCGTGAGCAGCGTGCTGGCCGTGCGGCCCGACCTCGTGTACGGCGCGCGCGGTCTCACGGCCCCGCTCGTCCTGCGTACGGCGGGGGGCGGGAGCACCGAGGTCACCACCGCCCCGGCTCCGGTTCCCGCCAGGAGCGCCCGCCCGCTCCTCGTCGGAGGCGCGCTGGTCGCCGTGCTCCTCGCGGGCGTGGTGTCCTTCTACGCGTCGAGCAGCCCCGACGGCCTGGAGAAGGTCGCCGGTGACAAGGGCCTCAACGCGAACGAGCGGCACCACCCGCTCGGCGACTCGCCCCTCGCCGACTACGGCGTCAAGGGGGTCGGCAGCGAGCGGCTGGCGGTCGGCATCGCGGGCGTCGCGGGCGTCGGCATCACCGTGCTGGCCGGTGGCGCGATCTTCTACTCCGTGCGCCGCAGGGCCCGTGAGATCGAGCGGGCGCGCGCATAGTGGGTGCGGGACACCACCACCAGCTCTACCGGCCGGGGGACAGCCTCGTCCACCGGCTGCCGCCGGAGTGCAAGCTGCCGGCCGTGGCGGGCTTCGCCGTGGTCGTCGTCGCCACGCCGCGAGACGCCTTCTGGGCCTTCGGGGTGTATGTCCTGCTGCTGGCGGCCGTGGCGGCGGTCGCCCGGGTCCCGGCGGCGTTCGTGCTGCGGCGCATGGTCATCGAGGTGCCGTTCGTCGTGTTCGCCGTCGCGCTGCCGATCATCGGGCTGGGCGCGCGTGTCGAGGTGCTCGGGCTGTCGCTCAGCGCCGAGGGGCTGTGGGCCGCGTGGAACATCCTCGCGAAGGCCACCCTCGGCGTCGTGGCGAGCATCCTGCTGGCGGCCACCACCGAGCCGCGCATGATGCTCCTGGGCGCGCAGCGGCTCCGGCTGCCCCCGCTGCTGGTGCAGATCGCGATGTTCATGCTCCGCTACATGGACGTCATCCTCGACGAGATGCGCAGGATGCGGGTCGCCCGCGAGTCGCGGGGCTTCGCGGCGCGCGACGTGCGGCACCTGCCGGTGCTGGCCAAGTCGGCGGGCGCGCTGTTCATCCGGTCGTACGAGCGGGGCGAGCGGGTACACCTGGCGATGCTGAGCAGGGGATACACCGGTTCGATGCCGGTGATACACGAGGGGGGCGCATCGGTGGCAAGCTGGGCCACCGCCGCACTCCTGCCGGCCGCGGCGCTGGCGACGGCCGTACTCTCCTGGAGCATCACGTGACCCTGCCCCCGCCCTCTCTGCGCGTCAGCGAGCTGGCCTACGCCTACCCCGACGGCACGCAGGCGCTGTTCGGGGTCGACCTCACCATCGGGCGCGGCGAGCGGGTCGCGCTCCTCGGGCCCAACGGCGCGGGCAAGACCACGCTGGTCATGCACCTCAACGGCATCCTGTCCGCCGGGCACGGCTCGGTGGAGGTCGCCGGCCTGCCCGTGCGCAAGGACACCCTGGGCGAGATCCGCCGCCGGGTCGGCCTGGTGTTCCAGGATCCCGACGACCAGCTGTTCATGCCCACGGTGCGCGAGGACGTCGCGTTCGGCCCCGCGAACCTCGGCGAGCGCGGCCCCGAGCTGGACCGCCGGGTCAGGGACGCGCTCGACCAGGTGGGGCTGCCCGACGTGATCGACCGGCCGCCGCACCACCTGTCGTTCGGCCAGCGCCGCAGGGTCGCCGTGGCCACGGTGCTCGCCATGCGGCCGGAGATCCTGGTGCTGGACGAGCCGTCGTCCAACCTCGACCCGGCCTCGCGGCGTGAGCTGGCCGAGGTCCTGCGCTCGCTGGACGTCACGGTGCTGATGGTCACCCACGACCTGCCGTACGCCCTGGAGCTGTGCGAGCGTTCACTCATCCTCTCCGGAGGCGTGATCGCGGCCGACGGCCCGACCCGCGAGATCCTCGCCGATCCCGCTCTGCTCGCGGCCCACCGCCTGGAGCTCCCGTACGGCTTCGCGGTCGCCGAACGGCCGCTCTGACGCGCCGGGGCCGCGCCGGTGCGGCCGTACCGGCGGTCCCGGTGAGCGGCCGATCTTATGGTCACGTGCCTTCTGTCACTGTGATTGCGAAGTAAAGTGGGCCCGCGAGGAGGTTCCACATGAAGCTGCGGCTGGCGCGGCGCGCGTTCGGAGACGCCGTCGTCGTGGCTGTCGAGGGTGAGCTTGATCTGTTCACGGCGCCGTTCCTGCGCGACGAGGTGCGTGACGCGATCAAGCAGGACAGCAACCGGCTGGTGCTCGACCTCGGCGCGCTGTCGTTCATGGATTCCAGCGGCCTGTCCGTCCTCATCGAGGCGTGGCGCCTCGCGACGGGCGAGGGCGGCGGGGTCTGCCTGGCCGCTCCGCAGGCTCCGGTGGCGCGCATCCTCCGTACGACCGGGCTCGACCGGCGCATCAAGGTCTATCCCGACGTCGACGCCGCCATTTCGGGTGAGATTTGAGCCACCCCTCGTAGAACTTCATTCGGTTGCCGCGTTAAGGTCCGGGATATGGACCTGAACGGAGCAGCAGCAATCATCTCAGGCGGTGCCAGCGGTCTCGGTGAGGCCACCGCACGCGAACTGGCGGGTGCGGGCGCCACCGTCGTCATCGCCGATCTCAACGCCGAGCGCGGCAAGGCCCTCGCCGACGAACTCGGCGGCGTCTTCGCGCAGACCGACGTCTCCGACGAGGCCTCGGTCCAGGCGGCCGTGGACGCCGCCGTCGCGACGGGCAAGCCGCTCCGCGCCGTCGTCAACAGCGCGGGCATCGGCTGGGCCTCCCGTACGGTGGGCCGGGACGGCTCGCCGCACGACCTGGCCAGCTACCGCAAGGTGATCGACGTCAACCTGATCGGCACCTTCAACCTCATGCGCATCGGCGCGGCGGCCATGGCGAAGACCGAGCCCGCCGACGCCGACGGCGCCCGTGGCGTCGTCATCAACACCGCCTCGGTGGCGGGAATCGAGGGCCAGACCGGCCAGGTGGCCTACAGCGCCTCCAAGGGCGGCATCATCGGCATGACCCTGCCCGCCGCGCGTGACCTCGCGGCGATCGGCGTCCGGGTCCTGACGATCGCGCCGGGCATCATCGACACCCCCATCTACGGGTCGGGCCCCGAGTCCGAGGCGTTCAAGGCCAAGCTCTCGGCGCCGGTGCCGTTCCCCAAGCGCATGGGCCGGGCGTCCGAGTTCGGCCACCTGGTGCGCGCCCTGGTCGAGAACGACTACATGAACGGCGAGGTCATCCGCTTCGACGGCGGTATCCGCTTCCAGCCCAAGTGAGACGGCCAACCGGAGGTAAGGGTGTCTGACGAGGTTCTCGTCGAGGTAGAGGGCGGCATCGCCGTCATCACGATCAACCGGCCGCAGGCCAGGAACGCCATCAACGGCAACGTCGCACGCGCCGTCGTGGCGGCCCTGGACGAGCTGGAGGAGCGCAAGGACGTCTCCGCGTACGTCCTCACCGGGGCCGGAGGCACGTTCTCCGCCGGAATGGACCTCAAGGGGTTCCTGACCGGCGACTTCCCGCTCGTCGAGGGCCGGGGCTTCGGCGGTCTCACCGAGAGGCCGCCGAAGAAGCCCATCGTCGCGGCCGTGGAGGGCTACGCGCTCGCCGGGGGCTTCGAGCTGGTGCTCGCCTGCGACATCGTCGTCGCCTCAGAGGAGGCGAAGTTCGGCCTGCCGGAGCCCAAGCGCGGCCTGATCGCGGGGGCAGGCGGCGTGATGCGGCTGCCGCGCAGGATCCCCTACCACATCGCCATGGAGATCGCCCTGACGGGTGACCACTACCCGGCGTCGCGGCTGTACGAGCTCGGCCTGGTGAACCGCGTCACTCCCGCGGGCGAGGCGCTGGCCACGGCCAAGGAGATCGCGGCCAAGATCGCCGCCAACGCTCCGCTGGCGCTCCTGGCGACCAAGCGCATCCTGGTCGAGTCGGCGGACTGGTCCCGGGACGAGATGTTCGCGCGACAGCAAGAGATCATCAACCCGGTGTTCGGCTCCAAGGACGCCATGGAGGGTGCGGCGGCGTTCGCCGAGAAACGCGCCCCCAACTGGGCGGGGGAGTGATCCCCGCCCTAAAGTGATCATTTTGTCGTTACCCGGAGAAGGCGCATGCTGCCCATGATCGTGGGCAACATGCGCCTTATTCGTGTCTTGCACGAAATCGCGGGTTAAACACCGTTTGCGTACGGTAAAGGGAGGACAAAGCGCGTTCCAAAGGCACCACAAGAGGAGAGCGATGAGCGACTACGCGACCGGAGTTGCGCCCGCCGGCCGAACCTCGGGCGAGGTGGTCAAGCAGCGCGTGGTCGGCCTGGTCACGGGAGCCCTCGGCGCCGCCATCGTCATCTCGCTCCTCGTGGCCGTGGAATGGGGCGTCGAGATCGCCGACTACGTCCTGCCCCAGGACCTCGACCGGTACGGCATCGTCTCCCATGACGTGAACGGGCTCGGCGGCATCCTGATCGCCCCGTTCCTGCACGCGGGCTTCGCGCACCTGATGGCGAACACCGTGCCGCTGGCCATCCTGGGCTTCCTCGCTGCTCTGCGGGGCCTTGGGCGGTTCTTCGTGGCCAGCCTGATCATCATCGTCGTCAGCGGGCTCGGGGTGTGGTTCCTCAGCCCTCCGGGGCTCACGGTGGGGGCCAGCGGGCTGGTGTTCGGCTACTTCGGGTACGTCGTGACGCGCGGGCTGTTCGACCGGCATCTGCTCGACATCGCCCTCGGCATCGGGGTGGCCATCCTGTACTACTCGCTGATCTGGGGGGTGCTCCCCGGGCAGCCGGGCATCTCCTGGCAGGGCCACCTGTTCGGGCTGGTGGGCGGGGTGCTCGCCGCCTGGATGCTGCGCCGCAGAAGGCGTCCCGTATCGGTCGCGTGAATTCGTCCATGCGGCGCGAATTGATCGGAAATTCGAGCATTATCGCGTGAAATCACTCCGCCGAGGATCGTCAACTAGTCGTGACGGGGGTCCCTGGGGGAGGATGTCGGTGTGAACAATCTGGGATCTCTGGAGCGCGCCATCATGGAGGTGCTCTGGGATTCCGCCCAGCCTTTGCTCGTCCGCGAGTTGCAGTCGGCGCTCAACGCGGAGGCGGAGAAGCCGCTCGCCTACACCACGGTCCAGACCGTCGCCGAGCGCCTGGTCAGGAAGGGCCTGCTGAGCCGCACGGCCGAGCGCAACGCCTTCCGCTACTCCGCGAGACGCTCGCGCGATCAGCATGTCACAGCGGTCATGCTGGAGGCCCTGGCCGAGAGCCCGGACCGGGCCCCCGTGCTCTCGTGCTTCGCGCAGAGCGTCGACCTCGACGACGCTCTGCGCCTGCTGGAGGAGCTGGCCCGCCGCACAGGCGAGCACCGGCATATCGGGGGCCCCGGGTGGGTTCCGCCGCCCTCGTCCTAGACCCTGGGCCCTGGTCGCGGAGGACCGGCCGAGGGCCGTCAGAGCTGGGGACGGCGGAGGGCCGTCAGAGGCGTTCGACCACGTGGTCGACGCAGGCCGTCAGGGCCTCGACGTCGGCCGGGTCGATGGCAGGGAACATCGCGACGCGGAGCTGGTTGCGGCCGAGCTTGCGGTAGGGCTCGGTGTCGACGATGCCGTTGGCCCGCAGGACCTTCGCCACCTCGGCCGCGTCGACCTCGTCGGCGAAGTCGATGGTGCCGACGACGTTCGAGCGCTGAGCCGGGTCGGCGACGAAGGGCGAGGTGTACGACGTCTTCTCGGCCCAGGTGTAGAGCCGGGACGCCGAGTCGGCGGTGCGCGCGGCGGTCCAGGCCAGGCCGCCGTTGCCGTTCATCCAGTCGAGCTGGTCGGCCAGCAGGAACAGCGTGGCCACCGACGGGGTGTTGTAGGTCTGGTCCTTGGACGAGTTGTCGATCGCCGTCGGCAGGCTGAAGAACTCGGGGACGAACCGGTCGGTGGCGGCGATCTCGTCGACCCGGGCCAGCGCGCGGGGCGAGAACAGCCCGATCCACAGGCCGCCGTCGGAGGCGAAGCTCTTCTGGGGCGCGAAGTAGTAGACGTCGAACTCGCTCGCCTCGACGGCCAGGCCGCCCGCGCCGGAGGTGGCGTCGACCAGCACGAGCGAGTCGTCGCCGCCCACGCGCTTGATCGGCATGGCCACACCGGTGGAGGTCTCGTTGTGGGTCAGCGCGTAGACGTCGACGCCGGCCTCGGGCATCGCGTTCGGGTGGCTGCCCACCGCGGACTTGATCACGGTCGGCTCGCCCAGCCACGGGGCCTTCGCGGCGACGGCCGCGAACTTCGACGAGAACTCGCCGAAGTTCAGGTGCTGGGACTTCTCCTTGATGAGCCCGAAGGCGGCGATGTCCCAGAACGCGGTCGTGCCGCCGTTGCCCAGCACGACCTCGTACCCCTCGGGGAGGGAGAACAGGTCGGCGAGACCCTCGCGGACCCGGCGCACCAGGTTCTTCACCGGCTTTTGGCGGTGGGAGGTGCCCATCACGCTCGCGCCGGCGGCTGCCAGGGCGGCGAGCTGCTCGGGGCGTACCTTCGAAGGCCCGCAGCCGAAACGGCCGTCCGCGGGCTTGAGTTCAGCGGGAATCTCGATATCAGCCACCTAACCAAGGGTAGTGAGCCGTCTCGGTGGTTACGCCCCGGGTCCGGATCGTGAGATACACGCGCGCATGTCCGCCTACGTCAGAGGTGGTGCCCAGACGCGCCAAAGGCCCGCAACTGGGGGCTGCGGGCCCTCTGTAGGGGGTGGGTACCGGGACGAAGGGAGGCCCGGCAGGGGGGCAGTCAGTCTTTGCCGATGACCTCGTCGGCACCGGGGACGTCGTTGACCGAGCGCTGCGGAGGACCGACGTAGTCGGCGCTGGGGCGGACGAGCCTGCCCGTGCGCTTCTGCTCCAGGATGTGCGCCGCCCAGCCGGCGGTGCGGGCGCAGGTGAACATCGAGGTGAACATGTGCGGGGGAACCTCGGCGAAGTCGAGCATGATCGCCGCCCAGAACTCCACGTTCGTGGCGAGGACGCGGTCGGGCTTGCGGGCGTGCAGCTCGGCCAGCGCGGCGGTCTCCAGCGCGCACGCCACCTCGTAGCGCGGGGCGTTCAGCTCCTGGGCGGTGCGGCGAAGCACGCGCGCGCGGGGGTCCTCGGCGCGGTAGACGCGGTGGCCGAAGCCCATCAGCCGCTCACCGCTGTCGAGGGCCTTCTTGACGTAGGTCTCGGCGCTGCCGATGCGCTCGACCTCTTCGATCATGTGCAGCACGCGGGCCGGGGCCCCGCCGTGCAGGGGGCCGGACATGGCGCCGACCGCACCCGAAAGGGCCGCGGCGACGTCCGCGCCGGTGGAGGCGATGACACGGGCGGTGAACGTGGAGGCGTTCATGCCGTGCTCGGCGGCGGAGGTCCAGTAGGCGTCGATGGCCTTGACGTGCTTGGGGTCGGGCTCGCCGCGCCAGCGGACCATGAAACGCTCGACGATCGTCGCGGCCTCGTCGACCCGCGACTGGGGAACCATGGGCAGACCGAGCCCGCGGGCGGACTGGGCGACGAACGACAGCGCGGTGACCGAGGCGCGTGCGAGATCGTCGCGGGCCTGGTCTTCGTCGATGTCGAGGAGCTGGCGGAAGCCGTACGCCGGGGCCAGCATGGCAAGGGCGCTCTGGACGTCGACGCGGATGTCACCGGAGTGGACAGGAATGGGGTAAGGCTCGGCCGGGGGCAGGCCCGGCTTGAACTTGTTGTCGACCAGCAGGCCCCAGACGTGTCCGTACGAGACCCGCCCGACCAGCTCTTCGATGTCGACGCCCCGGTAGCGAAGGGCGCCCCCTTCTTTGTCCGGTTCCGCGATCTCGGTCTCGAACGCTACTACGCCTTCCAGCCCGGGTTTGAAGTCGGACATTCTCGGCCGCCTCCCTTTCTTGAAGTCAAAGCCTTGATGTCGAGATACCGGCGGGTCATATTCAACCCCCTTGGCGGGAGTGCTCCGCCTCCGGACCCGCCGAAACGCGATCGTCCCTGGTAGGGGGTGCCGCTTCGGTGGTGGTGCCGAACGCGGAAGAATACCGCTCTGTGGATGCCGCATCGAGCCCGCCGTCCTTCGCCGGGCTCCGCCGTACATACGAGGGACTGCCTTTGAGAGAGGCCGACCTCGCCGCCGATCCCGTGACCCAGTTCACTTCTTGGTTCGCCGACGCCGTGGACGCCGGGCTTCCTGAGCCGAACGCCATGGTGCTCGCCACCGCCTCCGCCGGGGGCAGGCCGACCGCGAGGACCGTCCTGCTCAAGGGATACGACCAGGAGGGGTTCGTCTTCTACACCAACTACGAGTCGCGCAAGGGCCGCGACCTCGCCGAGAATCCCCGCGCCTCCCTGGTCTTCCCCTGGCACCCGCTCCGCCGCCAGGTCCGCGTGGAGGGCCGTGTCGTACGGCTGCCGCGCGAGGACTCCGCCGACTACTACCACTCGCGCCCGTACGGCTCGCGCATCGGGGCCTGGGCCTCGCGGCAGTCGGCGGTGGTGCCGTCCAGGGAACGGCTGGACGAGCGCTACCGCGAGCTGGCCGATCGCTGGCCGGAGGATCCGCCGATGCCCGACTTCTGGGGAGGCTTCCGGGTCGTGCCTTCGGAGGTGGAGTTCTGGCAGGGGCAGGTCGACCGCATGCACGACCGGCTGCGCTACCGCCGTTCCGGGCAGAAGTGGGTGGTCGAACGCCTGGCCCCCTGAGCCGCCGCTCAGGTCCCTCGGTACAGTGCCCGGATACATGCCAGATGTACGGGTTCGGCGAGGTGGGGATGGCGGGGGTCCAGGCAGGGCTGCGGCGGGTCGCCGTCGACACCAGGCCCCTGCGCGTACCGGCGTACCGGCGGCTGCTGACGGGGCAGGGCGTCTCGTTCATCGGCTTCCAGCTCACCTCGGTGGCGGTCAGCGCCCAGGTGTACGACATCACCGGGTCGTCGCTGTGGGTCGGCCTTCTCGGCCCTGCGAACCTCATCCCACTGGTGGTCTTCGGGCTGTGGGGCGGAGCGGTCGCCGACGCGGTGGACCGCCGCAGGCTGCTGCTCATGGGCTCGCTGGTGGCCTGGGCGGGCACCCTCGCCCTGCTGCTCCACGCCCTGTCGGGGCTGCGCAACGTCTATCTGGTGCTCGCCGTGGTCGCCGTCCAGTCGACGGGGTTCGCGGTCACCTCCCCGGTACGCGGCGCGATCATCCCAAGGCTCGTCCCGACCGAGAGGGTCGCCGCGGCCAACACGCTGAACTTCCTGGTGAGCAGCGTCGGGACGGTCCTCGGGCCGCTGCTGGCGGGCATCGTGCTCGCCAGGTCCGGGTACGCCATGGCCTACCTCATCGACGTGATCCTCTTCAGCGCCGGGTTCTACGCCGCCTTCCGGCTGCCGCGCCTCGACCCCATCGGTGAGATCTCCCGGCCTGGCCTGCGGTCGGTCGTCGACGGGCTCCGCTACATCGCGGGCCAGCCGATCGTGATGATGTCCTTCGTGGTCGACATCATCGCCATGGCCTTCGCGATGCCGAGGGCTCTCTACCCGGAGCTGACCGCCGAGCGCTTCGGGGGCTCCGCCATCGCCTTCGGCTGGCTCTCGGCCAGCCTGGCCATCGGGGCGGTCGCGGCGGGGCTGCTGTCCGGATGGGTCGGCCGGGTGCGCCGCCAGGGTGTGGCGCTGACCGTGGTGATCGCCCTCTGGGGGCTCACCGTGGCCGCGGCGGCCTTCGCGCAGCCCCTGTGGCTGATCGTCACGCTGCTCGCGGCCGGGGGCGCGATCGACCTGATCTCGGCCGTCTGGCGGCAGACGATCCTGCAGACCTACGCCCCCGACGAGATGCGCGGGCGCATGCAGGGGGTGTTCATGGTCGTCGTGGCGGGCGGGCCCCGGCTCGGGGACCTGCGGGCGGGCACGACGGCGAGCGCCTTCGGGCTCGTCCCGGCCTGGGCGGGCGGGGGGTTGCTGTGCGCCGCGATCGTGCTGGTCGCCGGCCTCGCCGTACCGGCATTCAGGAACTATGACGCGGCGGCGGGACGTCTCGGACGGTGAGCCCCCAAAGATCACGTTATGGGCGTTGGCGCGACGGCGAGCGCGAACAGTGAGATCCTTGGCGGAGGAGTCACGTCCTTCCGCTGCTCGCGGTCATACGCCGTCTCGGGCCGTTGTGTCAGTAGGTCTGCGTAAGCTCTGTTCAGACGTCGAAACCCGTACCCTCGGCGCGAGTGTCCTCACCCTGTTCTGGACACGACAGGCAAGGTCGGGCGCCGGACGTAGCATCGATACTTGGAGGGGAGGAGCTTTGACCGCACACGGCCTGATCGACACCACGGAGATGTACCTTCGCACCATCTTCGAGCTGGAGGAGGAGGGCATCACCCCTCTGCGTGCTCGCATCGCCGAACGGCTGCAACAGAGCGGCCCGACGGTCAGTCAGACGGTGGCTCGCATGGAGCGAGACGGCCTCGTCCGCGTCGAGGGCGACCGCCACCTGACCATGACCGATCTCGGCCGCACTCTCGCCACCCGCGTCATGCGCAAACACCGCCTGGCCGAGTGCCTCCTCACCCAGGTCATCGGCCTCCCGTGGGAAGACGTGCACGTCGAGGCCTGCCGCTGGGAGCACGTCATGTCCGAGTCGGTGGAGTCCCGGCTGGTCAGTCTGCTCGGCAATCCGGTGGTCTGCCCTCACGGCAACCCCATCCCCGGCCTCGACGAGCTGGGGGTCAAAGAGCCCGATGAGTCCGTGCATGAGGTGATCTCCGCCATGGCCGACCTGGCCGGGCCAGGAGATATCCCCGTGGTCGTCCGCCGAATTAGCGAACAAGTGCAAAGTGATCCCGCTGTGATGCTTAAACTCAAGCAAGTTGGGATACAACCCGGACGCGAGGTGACGCTCGCGGCGAGCGACGACGGTGTACGGGTGACGGGTGACGATGAAGCGCACAACATTCCCGCGGACTTCCCGCGTGATGTCGCCGCGCATGTCTTCGTCTCCAGACGCTGACTACCCAAGGTGTGCTTGGTTGGTTCCCAGTAGGGAGTTACCCCTCTCCTTGTTCGACAACTTCGCCTTCCCGGAGCCTCCGGGTGGACGACGCCTTGCCGTCGAGGCTGCTGCAGGAGCGCATGTGGTCCGCTTTGCGATTGACGCCCTTCAAGGGGTGGCCGCCAGATGAAGCGATGGGGGGACCTTTCGCAGGACGCGGCCGATCACCTTACGCCAGAGTCGGTTCTCGACAACGCCGAGATGGCCGTGGTCGTCACCGACCGCTTCAGCAACGTGCTCTATTGGAACCCGTTCGCCGAGCGGCTCTTCGGCCGTCCTGACCGCCCCGTGGGGGTCGAGCAGACCGTTCTCTCCTTAGGCATCATGGAGAAGGACCACCCTCTCGCCGTCGAGCTCGCCAAGCACGTCCTCAAGGGCGGGGTCTGGGAGGGCACCTTCGACGTCGCCCGCGCCGACGGCACGATCATCTACGTCCGGGCGCAGGCCGTCCCCCTTCGTCACCCTTCCGGCTCGGTCACCGGCATCGTGATCACCGCCCGCGAGGCGATGCGCAGCAACGAGCGTGAGAAAGACCGCTTCGGCCTGCTCGAACGCATCGGCGAGCGGCTCGCCAGCTCGCTGTACGTCGAGGAGACGCTCAACCGCGTCGCCGAGATGCTGGTGCCCCAGTTCGCCGACCACTGCTTCATCGAGCTCACCGAGGGCGACCGGCTCGTCCGCAAGGTCTCCACCCACGTCCAGGGGTGGACACCGCCGCCCGGCACCTGGCGGCCCGTCGGCTCCGAGATCCGCTATCCGGCCGGCCACTACGCCGAGATCGCCCTCCGCCGCCAGGAGACGATCATCGTCGAGGACTTCGCGCAGACGAGCTACCCCTCGCCCAGCGAAGAGAGCGCCAAGCTGTGCGGCGAGATCGGCATGACCTCGGCCATCGTCGCGCCGCTGTGCGCGCGTGGCGAGACGCTCGGCCTGATGTACCTCGGCCTGTCCAACCTGACCGATCGGCGCTCACCCCACTACGACGCCTTCGACCGCGACTTCGTCGGCGCCATCGCCACCAGGGTCGCCATAGCGGTCGACAACGCCCTGCTGTTCGAGGAGGAGCGGCACACCGCCGAGTCCTTCCAGAAATACCTGCTCCCGCGCGAGCTGCCGCAGCTCGACGGCCTGGAGATCGCGGTCCGCTACTACCCCGCCGCCCCGCTCGCCTCCCACGGCCAGGGCATCCAGACCCAGGTAGGCGGCGACTGGTACGACGTGATCCCCCTTTCCGCGGGCCGGGTCGGCATCGTCATCGGCGACGTCGAGGGCCGGGGGGCCAAGGCAGCGGCGGTCATGGGCCAGCTCAGGGCCGCGCTGCGCGCCTTCGCCCAGGACGACAAGTCCCCGGCCGACATCCTGGCGAGGCTCAACGAGTGGACGCGCATCATCGCCGCGCCCGAGCGCGACGACTACGGCACCGACGTCAGCACCCCGCCCATCGTCACCTGCCAATATCTCGTGTACGACGCGTGGTCGCGGCAATTGTCGTTCGCCAACGCGGGGCACTCGCCGCCCCTGCTGATCGTCGACGGCGTGGTGACCGAGCTCGACATCCTTGAGGTGGGCCAGCCGCTCGGCGTCAACGCCAAGGGTGTTCACGCCGACCTGGTCTACAAGGAGGAGAGCCGGGTGCTCCCGCCCGGCGCCGCGCTCCTGCTCTACACAGACGGCCTGGTCGACCGGCGGCCCGCGCGCGAGCCGGGCGACGCGCCGCTGACCGACGAGGAGGTCCTGAGCGTCCTGTGCGAGGAGGTCGCCAAGGCCTCGGCCGACACCGTCGAGCGCATCGCCGACGCCGCCACCGTGGCCGTCCCCGGTGAGATCGACGACGACATGGCGATCCTGGTGATCCGGTCCGCGGGCAAGGAGCTGAAGTACGAGGAGCGCACCTTCCCCGCCCAGCCGATCATGGTCGGCGAGGCCCGGCGCATGGCGTCGGAGGCGTTCACGACCTGGGGGGTCCCCGACGAGCGTTCCGAGCTGGCCTGCCTCCTGGTCTCCGAGGTCGTCACCAACGTCGTGCTCCACGCGGCCAGTGCCAGCGTCCCGCGCAGGGAGCTGGTGCTCGACGGTCCTCCGCTGCCGTTCGACGAGTCCTGGGACGTGCCGGGCTTCGACAACGAGATCGTCAACGAGAAGGAGTTCACGCTGCGGCTCCGCCGTGGCGAGGAGTCCATCTGGGTCGAGGTCTTCGACCAGGACCTCCGCCTGCCCCGCATCCGCAGCGCCGGCGAGAACGACGAGGGCGGCCGGGGCCTCTACCTCGTCGACCAGCTCGCCCGCCGCTGGGGCTCCCGTCCCACCAAGGAGGGCAAGGCCGTCTGGTTCGAAATCCCCACCCGGGGGCGCTGAGCTCTACGTAGCCAGGCCGGGCGACTAGCGTCCTCCCAGTTCGGTGGTGATGGTGTCCGCGTAGCGGCGTACGAGGGTGCCGATCTCGGCGGCGGCGTCGGCGCGCATCTCGTGCTTGAGCGCGGTCACGCTGATCGCTCCCACGCAGGTGCCCGTGCGGTCGAGCACGCTCGCGCCGATGCACACGACCCCGGCCGTGTCCTCCTCGTCGTCGACCGCGTAACCCCGCTCGGCGGAGCGATGGAGATCGTGCAGCAGGGTGTCGATGTCGACGATGGTGTTGGGGCCGCGCGCCGGGAGGCCGATCGACTCGATGATCGTACGGACCTCGTCGTCGCCGAGGGTCGAGAGCATCGCCTTGCCGATCGCGGTCGCGTGGGGCAGTTCGCGGCGGCCGAGGAACGGCGCGATGCGGATCGTTCCGGGCCCGTCGATCCGCCCGATGGCCACGGCGTACCCCTCGTCGAAGATCGCGAGCCGTGAGGTCAGGCCGGCCACGCGGGTCAGCTCCTCCAGGTAGGGCATCGCGACCTCGCGGAGCCCGGTCTGGGACGTCACCTGGTCTCCGAGGTAGGCGAAACTCAGGCCGAGGCGGTAGCGCCGGGTCGGGCCGGTGCCATGGCTGGCGACGAATCCGCGTCGCAGCAGCGTCTGCAGGATCGAGTAGGCGCTGCTCTTGGACATGCCGACGGTGGTCGCGACCTCGGTGACGGCGAGGCCCTCACGTCCACCGTGCGCGAGGGCCTCCACGACGTCCAGGGCGTGGTCGAGGCTCTTCACGCGGTACTTGTCGGCGTTGTCGCTGTTTGGGGTCACCGAACGATTATCGGGATGACCGAACGGGAACGTCAACCCTCTCCCGTAAAGTGACGTATACCCCCTTGACGTCCGAATTTTCCCAATGCCATAGTTTTGCATCACATAACCCCGTTTGGTGATACCGAACAAGATCTAGGGTGGAACGTATGCTCCGCTATCGCTCCTGGTCGCTAGGCGTGGCCGGTCTCGCGGCCGTCCTCGCGACCGCAGGTTGTCAGAGCAGCTCGAAGACATCGACCTCCACGGGGACCGAAGTGCCTGCCCAGGCGATGTCGCACACGTTCTCGTGGGGCGAGTTCAAGCTCGCGCCGCGCATCGCCGAGAAGATCAAGAGCGGCGAGCAGGCGAACGTCATCATCGACATCCAGGGCACGGCGCTGCCGATCCAGGGCGCGCAGATGCGCATCGGCATGCAGCGCGGCTGCGAGAAGGAGAAGGCCCGGCTGGCGATCTCGTGCCGGCTCACCGGCCCGGTCACCACCAACACCTCGGCGCAACTGGCCGAGCTGGAGACGCTCCTCAGCGGCAACCAGGTCGACTGCCTGGGCCTTCAGTCACCGCTTCCCGACCAGTACGTGGGCATCATCGACAAGTACGTCAAGGCCGGCGTTCCCGTCTTCACCCTGAACAACGACGTTCCCAACTCCAAGCGGTTCGCCTTCTACGCGCTGAACGAGGAGCAGTCCGGCGAGATCAACGGCAAGACCACCGCGGACATCGTCAAGGCCAAGGGCTACACCCTCGACACCGTCGCCCTCGGAAGCGGCCAGCCGGCCGGACCGTGGGCGCAGGCCCGCATGACGGGCTTCGTCACCGGCTTCACCTCCGCCTTCCCCGACACCAAGTTCTTCAACGACCCCAAGAGCGGCATCCCCACCGGGGACAACTTCACCACCCAGGAAGTGCTCAACAGCGTCGGACCGTTCCTGCAGGCCCACAACGACGTGAACCTCTTCTTCCACACCGACCAGGGCGTCGAGGGCGTCGGCGACATCATCAAGAGCAAGAACCTGACCGGCAAGGTGTGGACCTCCGGGTTCAACGTCAGCGGTCCGATCCTCGACTCGATCGACGCGGGCCGGACGCTGGTCACCATCGACCAGGGCTTCGACAACCAGGCCGAGGCGCCCGTCTCCGCGTGCGTGGACTACCTGACCACCGGCAAGGTCCCCGCGGAGCCCCTTCAGTACCTGCAGCCGATCGTGATCACCAAGGACGGCGGCTCCGGGCTCATGACCACAGCCGAGGCACGCAAGCGCCTCGCCGACGCCACGACGCCGTAGACGTGCGTCCCGCCGCGACAGCCGTCACGCCGTCGAACCGCTCAGCGGCCAACGCGCCGTCGAACCGCTCGGCGGCCGTCCCGCCGACGATCCGCTCGGCAGTCGTCGAACCGCTCAACGTGCATCGAGTGTCAGGAGGTGTCACATGTCAACCGCACCCGACGTCGCCAGTCCACCCCTCCACCGCGTGACCCTGCCCCTGGAACGCCTGCGGACCCTGGGGCTGGTGCTCGCGATCATCCTCATCGGCCTGTTCTTCCAGTCGCAGCGGTCGACGTTCCTCAGCAGCGACAACCTGCTGACCCTGCTCCGGTCGATGTCCTCGCTCGGCATCATCGCCTTCGCCCAGCTGTCCGTGATCCTCCTGGGTGAGATCGACCTCGCCGTGGGCGCGATCTACGGCCTGGTCGCGACCTCCCTGGCGGTGCTGTGGCTGGGCGGCGGAAGCCTTCCCTTCACGCTCCCGTTCCTGCCCGCCCTGGGGATGGCCCTGCTCATCGGCCTGTTCGCCGGCGCGCTGAGCGGGTTCCTGACCGCCTACCTCAAGATCCATTCCTTCATCGCGACCCTCGGGCTGCTCAGCCTCGCGTCGGGCACCGAGCTGCTGATCAGCAACGCCTCCACGTTCAACCCCGCCTACAACACCCCGCCCCCGCCTTCGTGGGAGCTCGGGATCTTCCAGGCGCTCGGCGGCACGCAGCTCCCGTTCGGCATCCCGATCCAGGTGCTGTGGCTCGTGCTCTTCTTCGGCGTCTTCTGGTTCCTGCGCCACCGGAGCATCGTCGGGTTCCGCCTGCTGGCGATCGGGGGCAACCCCAAGGCCGCGGCGATCGCGCGCCTGCCGATCAGGCGCTACCGCCTGGTGGTCTTCATGGTCAGCGCGCTCATGGCGTCCATCGCGGGCATCCTGGACTTCTCCTACGTCGGCTCGGTCGGGCCCAACTCGGCCGGCCAGCTCAACCTCCAGGTGATCGCCGCGGTGGTCATCGGCGGGGCCAGTCTCATGGGCGGGCGCGGGACCATCTGGGGCACCCTCCTCGGAGCGGTGCTGCTCGCCGTGCTGGCCAACGGCCTCGCCCTGCTCGGCATCGGCGCCTTCGCCCAACTGCTCTTCGTCGGGTTCGTGACCATCGGCGCGGTGATCCTCGACCGGGTGACGAGCGATCTCGGCAGCCGCCGCCGGGGAACGGCAAGCGCCACATGACCACCACCATGGAGATCCGCGGGGTGCGAAAGCGGTTCGGAAGCACGCAGGCGCTGGCCGGAGTCGACCTCACCCTGCGCGGCGGCGAGATCCTCGGCATCGCCGGGCCCAACGGCGCCGGTAAGAGCACGCTGACGAAGATCCTCTGCGGCGAGGAGTCGATGGACTCGGGCGAGATCCTCGTCGACGGACGCCCGTGGCAGCCGGGAGACGTCTCCGACCCGATCGCCATCGTCCACCAGGAACCCCAGGTGTGGACCAACCTCACCCTGGAGGAGAACCTGCTCGTGGGGAACGAGGGCTCGCGGTGGCGGGCCCCGGTGGCGGGGGAGGAGCAGCGGCGCATCCTCCAGTCGCTGGGCGTGGCGCACCTGGCCGGCCAGCCGTTGGAACGGTGCACGCTCGCGGTGCGGCAGCGTACGGAGATCGCTCGCGCCCTGGTCCGTTCGGCCAGGTTCTTCCTCTTCGACGAGCCGAACTCCGCCCTCACCGACGAGGAGTCACACGCGCTCTTCGCCTTCATGCATGGGCTGGCGGACCAGGGCCACATCGTGGTCTTCGTCTCCCACCGGCTTTCTGAGATGGTCGCGCACTGCGACCGCGTCGTGGTGATCAGGGACGGCGTTCCCGCGGCGACCCTGACCGGGACCGCGCTCACCGAGCCCGCCATCGCCGTCGAGCTCGTCGCCGGCCAGACGCTCCGTACCGAGCGCCGCGCGAGCTCCCGGCTCGCGGGCGGGCAGGACGCCGCGCGGGTTCTGGAGGTGACCGGCTGGACCGACGGGCAGGGCTCCTTCCGCCCCCTGGACCTTGAGCTTCGTCAGGGAGACGTGCTGGCGGTCGTCGGCGTGGAGGGGTCGGGCGGGCGCGAGCTGGTGGCGTCCCTGGGCGGGCACCGCCCCGCGACCGGCGAGGCGCGGCTGGACGGCGCCCAGGGCGTCAAGGCCCTGCGGTCGAGGACCTCCTACCTCTCGGCGGACCGCCAGGAGATGCTCTTCCAGCACATGTCCGTGGGGGAGAACCTCGTCCTGCGGCTCGGACGGCGCGAGATCTGCGGGCCGTTCGCCCGGCTCCGCCGGCGGGAGATCCAGGCTCGCTCGACCCAGATGATCGAGCGGTACGCCGTGCGCACCTCAGGACCGGCCCAGAACCTGTCGGCGCTCAGCGGGGGGAACCAGCAGAAGGTGGCCATCGCCTCCGCCATGGCCACCATGCCCGATGTGCTCGTCATCGAGGAGCCCACCAGGGGCGTGGACATCGGCAGCAAGGCCGAGATCTACACAATGCTCAACGAATTCGCCGCCGACGGCCGCGCCGTCGTCGTCTTCTGCACCGAGGCCCCCGAGGTCTTCGAGGTCGCCAACCGGGTGATGGTCCTGGAAGGCGGCCGGATCGTCCAGGAGCTGGCGGTCGGCGACTACGACACCGTCGACGCCTTCGCGCACGCCCTGGCGCTGCTAGAAGGCGTCGAAACGACCCAGGACCAGCCCTCGAACGGTCGCACGACCCTCGTCGTCCCGTCTGAGAGCACGTCCGAGAGCACGTCCGAGAGCACGTCCGAGAGCACGTCTGAGAGTACGGAGGAAACATCGTGACGACCTCGCCCCGCTGGCGCGTCGGGATGGACACGGGTGGGACGTTCACCGACCTCGTCGCGCTGTCCGACCAGGGACAGCTGCTGTTGCGGAAGGTCAGCTCTACCCCGCGGAGCCCCTCGGACGCGGTGTTCTCCGCGCTGGAGCGCACCGGCCTCGACCTGACCGCCGATCTGGACGACTTCGTCCTCGGCACCACGATCGCCACCAACGCCGTCATCATGCGCCGCGGCGCCCCCGTCATCCTGCTGACCACGGCCGGGTTCGAGGACGTCCTGTACATCCAGCGCATCGACCGTCCCGGCAGGTACGACCTGCAGTGGGTCAAGGCCGAGCCCTACGCCCCCCGCCGGAGCACGGTCGGGGTCAAGGAGCGGGTGCTCGCCGACGGCACGGTCCGCCTGGCGCTGGCGGACGAGGAGGTCGACCGGGTCATCGAGACCGTCGGCGGCCTGCTGGCCGAGCACGACGGCGCCGCCGTCGCGGTCTCCCTGCTCAACAGCTACCTCAACCCCGACCACGAGCGCGCGCTGGCGGCCAAGCTGCGCGCGGCGTTCCCGCAGGTGGCGGTATCGCTGTCCGCCGAGGTCGCCCCCGTGTGGCGCGAGTACGAGCGCACGGCGACCACCGCGATGGACGCCTACGTGAGCCCCATCGTCCAGCGGTTCGCGCACACCCTCGCGACGGGCCTGGACGAGCGGGCCATGTCCGGATGGCACGCCCTGATGAAGTCCAACGGCGGCCAGGTGCCGCTGGAGCACTCCGCCGACCGTCCCATCGAGCTGGTCCTGTCCGGACTGGCCGGCGGCATGATGGGCGGCGGCTACTGGGCGCGCGCTGTCGGGTCGGACAAGGCCGTCACCCTCGACATGGGAGGGACCAGCGCCGACGTCGGCGTGGTCGTGGACGGCCAGCTCCAGTACACCGGCCTGTTCGAGGTCGAGTGGGGCGTGCCCATCGCCGTGCCCATCATCGACGTCTCGACGATCGGCGCGGGCGGCAGCTCGCTTGCGTACGTGGGCAACGACGGGCTGCTGCACGTCGGACCGGCCAGCGCCGGGGCCGACCCGGGCCCGGTGTGCTACGGCCGGGGCGGCACCCAGCCGACGGTGACCGACGCCAACCTCGTCATGGGACGGCTGCATCCCGAGCACTTCCTCGGCGGAGAGCTCTCCCTGGACGCCGAGAGCGCCGAGGCGGCCGTCGGCGAGCTGGCGGAGTCGCTGGAACTGGACGTCGACGCCGCGGCCGAGGCCGTCCTCACCCTGGCCGTGGAGAACATGGCCGGCGCGGTCCGCCTGGTCACCGTCGACCGGGGTCACGACTACCGCGAGTTCGACCTGGTGGCCTTCGGCGGCGCGGGCCCGCTGCACGCGGCGGCCATCGCCCGGCACATGCGGATGCGGCGGGTCATCGTGCCCCCGACGCCCGGCCTGGTTTCGGCCTTCGGGACGATCATCTCCGACCAGCGCGTGGACCGCAGGATGACGGCCGTACGCCGGCTCGACTCCCCGGAGGCGACCGACCTCGCCGCCATCCTCGCCCGCCTCGCCCGCGAGGCGCACGCGGAACTGGCCGCGCAGCGCCGGGCCGACGCGACCGGTGACATCGTCGTCACCACCTACGTCAGCTGCCGGTACGTGGGCCAGAACTACGAGCAGGAGATCCGGACGTACCGGGGCCACCTCGACCGCTCGTACGAGTCGGTGATCCCGGCCTCTCCGGACGATCCGGACCTGGACACACGCCTGGTGGAGATGTTCCACGCCTCGCACGCCCGCGTGTACGGGTACGACCTGCCGGAGCAGGCCGTCCAGAGCGTGTACGTGGGCGCGACCGCGCTCCTCGCGGGAGGAGAGGTGAAGTTCGTCCCCTACACGCGCACCACCCCGAACCCGCGGATCTCCACCCGGAGGGTCCAGGTCGGCGACGGCGTCTGGGCGGACACCGTGGTCGTGGACCGCGCGGAGCTCCAGCCGGGCTACGCGCTGAACGGACCCGCGATCGTGGAGGAACCCAACTCCACCACCTTCGTCCCTCCCGGTTACCGCATGGAAGTGGACGGGACGTACTGCCTGATCATCGAGGCCGTCGACGGCCTCGGGGAGAGCCTCGACACGGGAGCGGACGCGTGAGCACACGGACGGGCACGGACGTTGACAAGATCACTCTGACCCTGGTCCACCGCCAGCTGGTCAACACCTGCGACGAGATGGCCGTGTCCATGATGCGGACCGCCTACTCGCCGATCTTCTCGGAGGGGCTGGACTTCTCCACGCTCATCCTTGACCGGGAGGGCAACCTCGTCGCCAACGCGGGCCTGAACCCCTCGATGCTCGGGGCGTCGCTGTACGCGGCGACCTGGATCGTGCGGGAGGTGGGCGCGGAGAACTTCGCCGAGGGCGACGTCTACATCCACAACGACCCCTACCGGGGCGGCTCGCACATGCCCGAGCACATGATGGTCATGCCGATGTTCGTCGACGGAGAGCTCGTCGCCTTCATCGGCAACATCGCCCACATGGCCGAGATCGGCGGCATGGCGCCCGGATCGTTCGCCGCCACCGCCACCGACGTCTACCAGGAAGGGCTCCGGCTCCCCCCGGTCCTGTTCTACAAGGGCGGCGAGCCCGTCAGGGACATCTGGCGGATCATGCTCGCCAACCACCGGACGCCCAACGACTCCTGGGGAGACCTGCACGCGATGTACGGGTCGCTCCAGGTGGGCAGGCGCCGCCTGGAGCAACTGATGGAGGAGCGCGGCACCGACCTGGTGACCCGCGTGTTCAGCGGCATCCAGGACTACACCGAGGCCGCGCTGAGGGAGAACATCCGCGCGCTGCCCGACGGCGTCTACCACGGCATCGAGTGGTTCGACGACGACGGGATCACCGCGACCCCGTACGCGATCCGCCTCAGCTTGGTCGTGGAGGGCGACGAGATCATCTTCGACTACTCCCGGTCGGACCCCCAGGCGGTCGGCCCCATCAACGCGCCGTACGTCGTGACCATGTCCGCGTCGCTGAACGCGCTGCTGTACATGATCGGTACCGACCTGCCGGTCAACGCGGGCCTCAACCGCCCGGTGCGGATCGTCACCAAGCCCGGGACCATCTGCTGCGTCCAACTGCCGGGCGCCTGCGTCGGCGGCCAGACCGAGTACCAGCCCCGGGTCATGGAGATGATCATGGGTCAGGTCCTCGGGCCCCTGCTGCCCGAGCGGGCCGCCGCCTCCAGCGGCAACACCTCGCTGAACTTCCTGTTCGGCGGCATCGACCCCCGGTCGGGCGACTACTACGCCCACTACCACTTCGAGGCGACCGGCTGGGGCGGCCGGATGGGCACCGACGGCAACAACGCGACGATGCCTCCCCACGCCAACTGCCGCAACACACCCGTGGAGATCTTCGAGCTGCGATGGCCGTGGATCCACGAGAGCTACCGGCTCGCGCGCGACGAGGTGGGAGCCGGGCGGCTGCGCGGCGGCGCGGGCGTGGTCCGGGTCCTGGAGGTGGCCGCGGAGACCATCTCGGTGAGCGCGCTGTCCGACCGGGCCCACCAGGAGCCGTGGGGCCTGTTCGGCGGTTCGGACGGCAGCCGCACCAGGATCGACATCAGCCCGGCGGGAAGCGACGAGTTCGTCAGCTTCCAGCAGCACTTCGGGCTGGTGAGCCCGACCAAGTTCACCAACGTCCGCCTCCACCGCGGCGACCGGGTGCGCCTGACGTCCCCCTCGGGCGCCGGGTACGGTCCCCCGTCCGAGCGCGTCCCCGAGCTCGTCGCCGAGGACATCCGTGAGGGCTACGTCAGCCCCGAGGACGCGGAGTCGGTGTACAAGGTCCGCCTGGACGCCGCCGGCGACGTCGACCCCGCGGCCACCGCCCGCCTCCGTGAAGGGACATCCGCATGAGCTGGCAGGATCTGACCAAGAGCTGGCAGGACACCACCGTCGACTACTGCGACGTGTGTGGCAACCTCCTGATCCATACCTTCTGGCAGTTCGCCGACGGCGACGCCACCCTGCGGGCCTGCCGACAGGGGGACGAGGCGCTGTGGCACCGCCTCAAGGGCTACCGGGCCGGCTACCCGCCGGTCGACCACACGCCGCCGCCCGGCCTGGTGGCCGCGGCGCGCGACTGAGGCCCGTCATCCACCAACCGTCCCGTCCTTGGCGTTCTCATCGAGGAGAAAAATGCCAACGCTAGAGAACCAGACCTACCGGCTGCCGTATCGGCACGGCGTCGCTTCGAGCCGTGGTCGCTTTCCGGACGGCGCCAGCTTCCGTATCGAGATCCCCAGCGTCGAGGGCCCGAAGGTCTTCGAGGCGGCGCTGTCCGCCGCCGCGACGCACGGCGTCGTGGTGAACCGCGTCTCACAGGGGTCGGGGGCGATGCTGCTGACCACCTCCGAGCTGCGCGACATGGCCGCGATGGGCGCCGAGAACGGCGTCGAGGTGTCGCTGTTCGTGGGGCCACGCGAGTCGTTCGACGTGGGGGCCAACGCCCGTACCCCGGAGGGCGCGGGACGCGGCGGGCAACTGCGCGGAGTGCGCCAGCTCATGTACGGGGTCGAGGACGTCGTACGTGCCGTCGACGCGGGCATCCGGAGCTTCCTCATCGCCGACATCGGGCTGCTGGTCGCCCTCCGCGATCTCCAGCGGGCCGGCGACCTCACCGACGAGTGCGTGTGGAAGGTCAGCGTCTCCCTCGCCCCCTCCAACCCGGCGGCGCTGCGGGTGCTCGCGGACCTCGGGGCCTCCACGGTCAACGTCCCCTCGGACCTGACCTACGCCGACCTGGCCGACATGCGGGCGGCCACCGACCTCCCGCTCGACCTCTACCTGGAGTCGTCCGACGCTCTTGGGGGCGTCGTACGGGGCCACGAGATCGCCGATCTCGTGGCGATCGGGGCACCGCTGTACGCGAAGTTCGGCCTGCGCAACGCCAGGGACGTCTACCCGTGCGGTGAGCAACTGCTCGACGACGCCGTCCGCAACGTCCGCGCCAAGGTCCACAGGGCGGCGGTCGCCCTCGAATGGCTGGCCCGCTCCGGTAGCGACGCCGTCCAGTCGAAGCCGCACGCGGCGGGCCTCGGCCTCCCCCGCAGGGCGGCCTAGCGTGACCGCCTTCCGCGCCCTGCGGCCTGGTATGACCGCCTTCTCAGGCTTGCGGCCTGGTGTGATCGCTTTCCCGGGCTTGCGGCCTGGTGTGATCGTCGGCCGGTTCCGGTGGTGCGGGCCGTGACGCCCGGGTTGCGTAGCGCCGCGTGGTTCGACGGCGACGACGAGGTCGCCGTCGAGCACCGCGCCGCCCTCGGGTCGCTGGGGATCACCGTGTCGCCCGGCGACCCCCGGCCCGTCATCGGCATCGCCCAGTCCGTCAGCGATCTCAACCCCTGTAACGAGGGACTCCGCGACCTCGCCGAGGCGGTGAAGGAGGGCGTACGGGCGGCGGGGGGCATCCCCCTTGAGTTCCCCACCATCAGCCTGGGCGAGGACCTCATGAAGCCCACGGCCATGCTGTACCGCAACCTCATGGCCATGGACGTCGAGGAGACCCTGCGGGCCCACCCCATCGACGGGGTGGTGCTGCTGGGCAACTGCGACAAGACGATCCCCGCCCAGCTCATGGCCGCCGCCAGCGCCGATCTCCCGGCGATCCAGGTGGCCGGGGGATCCCGTCCGGTCGCGGTCTTCCGGGGCAAGCCGGTCGGCACGGGAACGGACCTGTGGCGGCACTGGGAGGAGTACCGCAACGGGCGGATGAGCCCCGAGGACTGGGCCGCGTTCGAGCGCTGCCTCAGCTGCGGCCCCGGCGCCTGCAACACCATGGGGACGGCCTCGACGATGGCCCTGCTCGCCGAGTCCCTCGGCATGTCCCTGCCGGGGACGTCCTCGATCCCGACCGGCGACCCGCGCGCCCGCCTCGGTGCCGAGCGGGCCGGACGGCGCGTCGTGGCCATGGTGGAGGAGGGGCTCCGCCCCTCGGCGGTCATGACGTCCGCCGCCTTCGACAACGCGGTCACGGTGCTCGCCGCGATCGGCGGGTCCACCAACGCCGTCATCCATCTCTGCGCGATCGCCGGTCGGCTGGGGCTGCGGATCCCCCTCGAACGGTTCCAGGAGCTGGGCCGCCGGGTGCCCGTCCTCGCCGACGTGTCGCCGTCGGGGCGGTACCTGATGGACGCCTTCGACCGGGCAGGCGGGCTGCCCGTCCTGCTCGCCGAGATCGCCGGTCACCTCGACCTCCAGACGGCGACGGTCACCGGAGGCCCGCTCAGCGGGTACGTCTCCGCCACCGGAGGGTCTCCGCGCGGCGCGATCCGGACCCTGGACTCCCCGGTCCAGGAGCGCGGCGGCATCGCCGTGCTCCGGGGCAACCTGGCCCCGGACGGCGCCGTGCTGAAGACCGCCGCCGCCAGCCCTGGGCTGTTCCGCCACCGGGGTCCGGCCGTCGTCTTCCGGGGCTGGCACGACCTGCGGCGGCGCCTGGACGATCCTGACCTGCCGCTCAGCGCGGACACGGTGCTCGTCCTGACCGGGTGCGGACCCAAGGCCGTGCCCGGGATGCCCGAATGGGGGATGATCCCGATCCCCGCGCGCCTGGCGGCGGCCGGCGTCACGGACATGGTTCGGATCAGCGACGGGCGCATGAGCGGGACGAGCTTCGGGACGTGCGTGCTCCACGTGGCGCCCGAGGCGGCGGCCGGAGGCCCGCTCGGCCTGGTCCGGGACGGGGACATGATCGAACTCGACGTGGAGGCCGGTCTGCTCCACCTCGACGTTCCCGAGGCGGAGCTGGAGGCGCGTCGTGAGCGCGCGGAACCGTTCCGCACGCCGCACCTGCGCGGCTGGCCCCGCCTCTACCAGGACCACGTGACCCAGGCGCCCGAAGGCTGCGACCTGGACTTCCTCCAGGCGCCGACCCCCGAGCACCGCCGCTTCGTGGAGCCCGTCATAGGCCGCTCCTGAACCTCGTGTGTCCTCACCCGAGTCGCACTCCCACCTGAAGCTCGTGTGTCCTCACCCGAGTCGCACTCCCACCTGAAGCTCGTGTCCTCACCCGAGTCGCACTCCCACCTGAAGCTCGTGTCCTCACCCGAGTCGCACTCCCACCTGAAGCTCGTGTGACTTCATCCGAGTCGAATCCCACCTGAAGCTCGTGTGTCCTCATTCCGAATCGCACTCCCGAAGGAAACAGCGATGCGTTCTCATGCTCCCGAGCCGGCGAGCTTCCGGGCCACGTCCCCGCTGACGGGGAAGGACGGTCCCCCGATCCACGAGGCCACTTCGGCCGAGGTCACGGCGGCCGTCGCGGCGGCCACGGACGCGTACCGGGAGCTGCGGACCTGGCGGCCGTCCCGGCTCGCGGACCTGCTGGACGCCGTGGCCGCCGCGCTGGAGGACCGCGGCGGGGAGATCGTCGCGGCGGCCCACCAGGAGACGGGCCTGCCCGTGGCCGCGCTGGAGGGAGAGTCGCTCCGCACCGTCGGCCAGCTCCGGATGTTCTCCCGCCTGGTGCTCACCGGCCGCCCGCTTGAGGCGACGATCGACCACGCCGATCCCGGCGCCGGCCCGCCCCGCCCCGACCTGCGCCGGATGAACGTGCCGCTCGGTCCCGTCGCGGTGTTCGGGGCCAGCAACTTCCCGCTCGCCTTCGGCGTGGCCGGGGGCGACACGGCGTCCGCCCTGGCCGCAGGGTGCCCCGTCGTCGTCAAGGGCCACCCGCTGCACCCGGTCACCTCGTCACTGTGCGCGGAGGCCGTGGACGCCGCACTCAAAGCCGTCGCGGCGCCCGCCGGGACGTTCGCCCTCCTCCAGGGAGGCTCCCACGCGCTCGCCAGGCACCTGGTCGCCGAGCCGGGGATCAAGGCCGTCGGCTTCACCGGATCGACGACCGGGGGGCGGGCGCTGTACGACCTCGCCGCCGCCCGGCCCGAGCCGATCCCGGTCTATGCCGAGATGGGCAGCGTGAACCCGGTGGTCGTCACCGGCTCCGCGCTGCGGGCGCGCGGCGCGCGGATCGCGAAGGAACTGGCCGCGTCGCTGCTGCTCCGTACCGGCCAGCTCTGCACCAGCCCGGGGCTGCTCTTCGTGCCCGAGGGCGAAGACGGTGACACGCTGGTGGACGAGCTGCGCCGCGAGCTGGCCGCCGGGGCGGCGGGGCCGATGCTGAGCGCGGGCATGGCCGAGGCGCTGACCACGGCCCTTGAGGAGGCGTGCGCGACGCCGGGGGTGCGCCTCGCGGCCGGGGGGCGGCGGCTGTCGGACGTCGAGGTCGAGAACACCCTGGTCGTCGCGGACGCCGGTGCTTTCCTCGCCCGGCCGTACCTGCGTGAGGAGCACTTCGGGCCCGCGTCCATCCTGGTCCGGTACGGTTCGCGGGCTCGGCTGCTGTCGATGCTGGACCTCCTGCCGGGCAGCCTGACGTTCACGCTCCACGCCGAGCCGGAGGAGGACCTCGGCGAGGTGGTGGCGCTCGCCACCGAGCGGTCCGGGCGCGTCGTCTTCAACGACTACCCGACCGGGGTCGCGGTGACCGAGGCCATGCACCACGGCGGACCGTACCCCGCGACCAGCTCAGCCGCCCACACCTCGGTGGGCACCGCCGCGATCCGCCGGTTCCTGCGGCCGGTGGCGTACCAGAACACGCCCGACGCGGTCCTGCCTGAGGCGCTGCGCGAGGGCAACCCGCTCGGGCTTCCCCGCCTCGTCGACTCCGAGTGGACACGTCAGTGACAGGGCCGGGGATGGATGCTTGACTCGGGCGCATGGAACTGGCCTTCGAGCGGCGCGGCTCCGGGCCGCCTCTGGTGTTGCTGCACGGTATAGGTCACCACTGGCAGGCCTGGGAACCCGTCCTCGACCTGCTCGCCACCTCGCGTGACGTCATCGCCGTGGACTTCCCCGGGTTCGGAGCCTCGCCTCCGCTGCCGTCCGGCGTGCCGTACAACGCCGAGACCCTCACAGACGCGGTGGAGTCCTTCTGCGCCCGCCTCGGGGTGCGCGAGCCGCACGTGGCGGGGAACTCGCTGGGCGGCTACGTCGCGCTGACGCTGGCCGCGCGGGGCGCGGTCCGGTCGGCCACCGCGCTGTCGCCCGCGGGGTTCTGGTCCGGCGCCGAGCTCTTCCTGACGCGGGCGATCCTGCGGGGCATGCGCGAGCTCACCCGGTCGCTTTCCCCGGGCCGTACGGACGCGGTGGCGAGGTCCGCGGTGGGGCGCGCGCTGTCGGTGGGGCTGATCGTCGCCCACCCCTCGCGCATGACCCCCGAAGCGGTGATCGCGGGCGGTCAGGCCCTGCGCGCCGCGGTGGGCTTCGATCAGACGCTCGCCGCGTTCTCCTCGATCGTGCCACCGGGACGGCCGAAGGCGCCGGCCACGATCGCGTGGGGAGAACACGACCGGGTGCTGCTCCGCCGGCAGGCCGTACGGGCGGCCCGGTGGTCGGAGCAGCGGGTCAAGCTGCTGAGGGGATGCGGGCACGTCCCCATGAGCGACGACCCCGGGCTGGTCGCCCGGGTGCTGCTGGAGGGCAGTTCGCGCACGTGAAAGGTGTCAGCGCTGGGTCTGGGTGTAGAGGGCGAGCATCACGATCATGAAGGTGATGACGACGCCGGTGTAGGCGACCGGGCCGAACCGCAGGGTCCGGCGGACGCGGTTCAGCGCCCAGACGAACAAGAACGCCAGGAAGACCAGCAGGATCAGTCCGCCGTTGTCCATCGCCACCGCCTCCGGGAGCCCGCTCTCTGGAACCCGCTGTCGCCGGCCCACCTGAGGACCCGGCTGTGGCCGGCCCGCCTGGGGATCCCGCGTCTCGGGAGCCTCCGCTGACCAGTATGCGGCTCATCCTCGCCCGACGCGGGAACGTGCGCCGAGCGCGCCGCGTTTTCCGGCGGCCCGGCGTGGGTTCGCGAGGTTTCGGCGGACCTGCTTTCGTGGGCGGGTGGGTCAGAAGCCGAAGGAGCGGCCGATGATCTCCTTCATGATCTCGGTGGTGCCGCCGTAGATGGTCTGGACGCGAGAGTCCATCCAGGCCTTCGCGACCGGGTACTCGGTCATGTAGCCGTAGCCGCCGTGCAGTTGCAGGCAGCGGTCGATCACCTTGTTCTGCAGCTCGGTGGTCCACCACTTCGCCTTGGCGGCGTCCACGACCGTGAGCTCCTTGGCGTTGAGCGCTCGGATGCACTTGTCCACGTAGTGGCGAGCGATCTCCACCTCGGTCGCCAGCTCGGCGACGACGAAGCGGGTGTTCTGGAAGGCGCCGATGTTCCGGCCGAAGGCCTTACGGGTCTTGCAGTACTCGATGGTGATCTCCAGCACCGCCTCCGCGGCCGCCACCGCCGCCACGGCGATCGACAGGCGCTCCTGCGGCAGGTTGTTCATGAGCTGGAAGAAGCCCTGGCCCTCCTCGTCGCCGAGCCGGTTGGCCACGGGGACGCGGACGTTCTCGAAGAACAGCTCGGCGGTGTCCTGCGCGTGCATGCCGATCTTTTCGAGGTTGCGGCCCCGGGAGAAGCCGTCCATGCCCCGCTCGACGACCAGAAGGGTGGTGCCGCGCGCCCCGGCCGCCGGATCGGTCTTGGTGACGACCACCACGAGGTCGGAGTTGATGCCGTTCGTGATGAACGTCTTCTGACCGTTGACAAGGTAGTGGTCGCCGTCGCGTACGGCCGTGGTCCTGATGCCCTGGAGGTCGCTGCCCGCGCCTGGCTCGGTCATGCCGATGGCGGTGATCAGCTCGCCCGAGGCGAAGCCGGGCAGCCAGCGCTGCTTCTGCTCGTCGTTGGTGAGATCGACCATGTACGGCGCCATGATGTCGTTGTGCAGGCCGAACCCGAGGCCGGTCGCGCCGTTCCTGATGATCTCCTCGACGATGACCGTGTTGAAGCGGAAGTCGGTGATCCCGGCCCCGCCGTACTCCTCGGGGACCGTGAAGCCGAACATGCCGATCTCGCCGGCCTTCTTCCACACCTCGCGGGGGACGATCCCGTCCTTCTCCCACTGCTCGTGGTGGGGTACGACCTCACGGGTCATGAACTCGCGCACGGTCTCACGGAAGAGCAGGTGCTCCTCCTCGAAGAGGTCTCGCTGCATTCGTTCCTCCTTGGGGGTACGCCCACCAGAATACGATTCTGGTCGTCAGCGGGGCATCTCAGGCTGGTCATGTCGCGAGCGGGGTGAACGTAACAAATCGGCTACGTTCTGTGCGGACGACTTATCCGTAAGGTCGCCATAAGAGTTGAAAGTCATACGATCTACCTTCGGCCGCTATCCAGGCCGCCGGGGGCGATCGGAGGGCGATCTTGAACGCGTGGGGATCCAAGGTCCGTAGATCGCTGGCAGCGGCGGTCCTGGGCGCCTGTACGAGCGTAGTCCTGCTCCCGGCCGCTCCTAGCGCAGCCGATACGGATCACTACATCTACACCTATACGTGTGACCCGCCAGTCGGGTCGCCCACCCAGACCCCGGCCGAAACGGTCAAAGTGGATGTATCAATCCCGAAGACCGTCGAGGTTGGAAAGCAACTCCCGCTGGCGTGGACTTTCAGTGACTCTAAGTTGATTTCAACTGCCGACTCCAAAGCCGGAGGCTCGGTACTCATCACTGCGACCGCCAGGGTGGGAGGACTGTGGCAAGGCTGGCTTGACTCACTTGGGACCAAGGACCAACCGCAACTCACGGCCGAAAAGACGAAATTGGAGTTGCCCACAGCGCTGACCGGAGCCGTTGCCACCAGCAAGGAAGGGAAGATCACGATCACTCCGGCTGAAATGGTCCTGAACTTCTCCCCGCCCGCCGGCAACACCACATACAACAACACCCACATTGCTCCTGATGGACCTATCATCGCGTACAAGGATAAATCTGGAAATTCTCCGGGTGGGTGGGAACTTTCCGATTCTAGTAAACGGCCTGGTATCGATGACATCGACGGGGATGTACACCAGACGACCCACGAAGGTGACCGGGTAACGGTCACGTTCACCGGCACCGGCCTTCAGTACATCACCGAACGGCATGCGCTGATGGGCCCTGGTGACGTGGACTTCCCTCAGTCCAAGAAACCTCTCATCTTCGATGCGTCCAAAGAGAAGGACGGGACCGCCGTACCGCAGAATATGCGCAGGACTCGGCAGGTTCTGTGGGAAGACCTCAACCTGGACTATGGGACGTATACCGCTACGTTCATCAATAAGACTGGCGCGTACATGCTGGTCGATGGCTTCACTGTGATCACGGATACCGAAAAGATTAAGCCGGAACTGTTCCAGCGGAGATGTCGTCCCTTAGTTGAGAACCCGACCATGATGACGGTCGACGTTGTGGCGAGTTCCAGCAATGGGAACGGGTCGAACGATGGAAATAACGGCAATGGACAGGTCACTGATGGAGATGATTCGGCTCGGGGGGTGATTGTGCTTTCTGGTGGGGGGCAGGGGCATGGGGCTCCTACGGCTACGGCCACCGCCACCAAGACGGCCAAGCCCACCACCACGTCCAAGGTCAGCAAGACCCCCCAGGTGCGCGTGACCCCCAAGGGCGGCGCGCACACGGGTGAGGCTCCGGCGAACCACACCTCATCGTCACTCCTGATCGGCTACGGCACCACGCTGACGCTGGGCGTCATAGGCGGTCTCGCGCTGAGACGCCGCCGGGCCGTACACGGGAGCGCTGATCGAGGAAGCCTCGGTTGAGCGGGCCGCTACCACCCGGGCACCCGTCCACGGGCGGCGAAACTGCTCCCGCCCGGAGGCGCTGGACGGCCGCTCTGCTTCCCGTGCTCCTGACCATCGGCTCCCTCGCCGGAATCGGCGTCGTGATGGCCGGTCTGCTGGCGTACCTCTCGCCCTCACAGGAGACCGGATCAGCGGCCGGGGCGGAGCCGACACCGATGATCGCCCAGATGTCTCCGGTGGACGCCGCGACGGACGCGCCCTCGGCCGACTCGCCGGCCCTTGATCCAAACACCGATCCAGCGGCGGCCGGGTCGGCGACGGTGGGCCCCGGGGGAGTCGGCGTACCCCTCGTGGAGGCCGCGACCACGGCCCCGCCACCGGCCCCCGCCACCGTGCCGGTGCGACCGCTCGGCAAGTCGGCGCCCACGAGGATCCGGATCCCGGGGATCGGCGTGGACGCGCCGCTGCGCTCCGTAGGGGTCGAGAAGAACGGCGAGATCGAGGTGCCACCGCTCAGCCGGCCCAAGCTCGCAGGGTGGTACCGGCTCGGCCCGGCCCCTGGCGAGATGGGCCCGGCGGTGATCCTCGGGCACGTGAACACCACGCGCGGCCCCGCGGTGTTCAGCCGGCTGCGCGAGCTCAAGCGCGGAGACAAGATCACGGTCGTACGTGCCGACGGCTCCACCGCGCGGTTCACGGTCGACGGCGCCGAGCAGGCGAGCAAGAACCGGTTCCCGACCAAGCGGGTGTACGGCCACGTCGACAGCCCGAGCCTGCGCCTGATCACCTGCGGCGGCGTCTTCAACCCGCGAGCGCACAGCTACACCGACAACATCATCGTGTACGCGACACTGTCGGGTTGAGGGGTCACCCCAGGCGATCTTGTAACGACGCGACGTCGATGCCTGGTCCCTCTGCGCTGAGACGCCCGGGCCTCAGCCGTACAGATCGTCGAGTCCGACCAACTCGACCTCACCCCGTCTCCCCGCCCGCACCAGATCCTCGCTGAAGCCCGCTCCCGAATAGCACGCCAGGCGGGTTTCCGAGGTGTCGTACTTGTCGTTCCTGCGGATGAGGTCGCGAATGCGCTTGAGGCGTTCGAGGTGCCCGAGCCCCATGATCTCGCCCCATTTGACCTCACCGATCGCGAGCAATGGCGGTTTGCCATCGTCCGTGTGCCCGATGACCGTGACGTCCAACTGGTTGGTGGTCCGGTTCGCTGGGTCGTTGACGGTCCCGGCGGTCACCTGGGACGGCCAGCCGCCGAAACGATCTTCCGCGAAGTGCAGCGTCCAATCGCGGCACAACCACTCGAAGTGTGGTCCCAGGACGTTTCCGGTGAACCTCTTCTTGGCGCGCTGCCAGATGCGGTCGGTGTCGATGCCGCGCATGAGTTGCGGCCAGAAGGGGCGCATGATCGCGTGGTAGAAGGTGAGCAGCGGTTCCCGGATCCGGAAGTCGGTGCGGTTCCCGCGGAAGGCGTCGGTCTCACGCGCGATCAGCCCGGCGTCCTCCAGCACCGTCAGCGGGTGGGAGAGCTCGTTGCTCTTGCGGCCCACGTATCCCGCGATCCCACCTCGCCCGCTGTTGCCTTCGGCTATGGCGCTGAGGACCGAGTGGTAGAGGGCACCGTCTCGCAGGTCCGGTTCCTCCGCGAGGAGATACCTGGCCTCCAGGAACATTGGGCTCCCGGGAGACAGAAGGGCGCGGACGACCCAGGCGTCGAAGTCGTCGAGCCCTTGGGGCGCGTCGTAACGGATCATCTCGGTACGGTAGGCGGGGGTGCCGCCGACAACGGCGTGCACGAGCAAAGCGAGCCGGGGATCGCTGAGTCCCCAGAACCGCGCGGCGAGTCGGTAGTTGAGCGTGTCCACCGGCAGGTCAAGCGACGCGCGCCCGCGCAAGGGCGCGTTGCCCGAAAGCAACCCGCCCATGAATGACATGGCCGAACCGCAAAGCAGCAGTCGAGTCCGCGAGGACGTACGTTCAACTCTGCGCGGAGAGTAGGCGCCCTGGATGATCGAGGGCAGAGCGGGATTGGCGCGTGCGAGGTAGGGAAACTCGTCGATCACGATGGGAACCGGTCGGTCCCTGCCTATCCGCAGCAGGGCATCGATCACCATGGACCAGTTGGACGGCGTGAACGGGATCAACGGATCGAGGTACTGGGTCAGTGCCGCTCCGATGAGTGCCAGCGACTCGGTGTCGGTCGCCTCCTGCGCGGAGAAGTAGAAGCCGCCGAGTTCCTGGCACAGCGACTCCAGCAGAAAGCTCTTGCCCTGGCGGCGGCGACCCGAGACCACGCCGAGTGTCGCGCCCGGCTGCTCATCGGCAGCGAACCTCACCAGCGCCGACCACTCGCGGTCACGATCGAACATGTCTGCCGGCTTCTGCATCCGCGTCCCGCCTAAGAGTTCTACAGTTATCAGAAGTGTACTTCTCTCAGCTCTTGATCTTGGTGGAGTGACCTCGAACGCGGTGACTCGCTCGCTGGGCTGAGGCGCGGTCTCGGGCCGTGCGCGGCTAGGCCTGGGGCCAGGCGGCGAGCTGGAACCATACGGACTTGCCGTGGGGGTGGAGGTTCCAGCCCCACTTGTGGGACAGGGCTTCGACGATCGCCAGCCCTCTGCCGGTCGTCTCCATGGAATCGGCGCTCCGCATATGCGGAAAGGCTATGCAGGAGTCGTACACGTCCACGGTCATCAGCCGTCCGTCACGGCAGACGGCGACGCGCACGGTGCTCGCGGCGGGAATCGTCATCGCTCCGTGAGTCAGCGCGTTCGTGACGACCTCCGAGGCGAGTAGTTCCGCGATATCCGGCACGTCGTGGGCCGCTTTCCAGTCGGCGGCGACGTCCCGTACGAAGCGACGAGCGGACGCGACGCATTTCAGGTCTCGCGGTATCCACTTCTGCCCCAGTAGGGCGACGCGATCGTCCATCCCATGGTGGTATTCGGATGGTGCTACGTGACTCCCCATGGCCCCAGTCATGATCTCTCTCCTTGCTGCGTATTTCGCATGCCAAGGGTGGCAAGATGGGGCTACTCTCGGTAGGCGAACGGTTACTAATAGGCAGCTTTGAACGTCAGGCTGTGTTCGTTGAACCTCGGCGATTGGGGCACCATGGTCGATCAGTTCACACCCCAGGCGATCTGGGGCAGAGAGCTCCGCCACTACCGGCAGGCGGCGGGCCTCACACAAGCTCAGCTAGCCCAGAAGATCCACTTCAGCGAGGGGCTGATCAGCGGCGTGGAGACCGGCCAACTCCCGGCCAGCCCCGAGTTCGCCCAGTCCTGCGACACCACCCTCACAACGGGCGGCGCCCTCCACCGCCTCCTCGACTGGAGACGCGGCCAGGTCTTCCCGTCTTGGTTCGGAAAGTGGCGTGACAAAGAGCAAGCCGCGACGGTGCTTCGTGCCTACGAACCGATCTTGATTCCGGGTCTGCTGCAAACTCCTGAGTACGCCACGGAAGTGCTGTACGGAGACCAATCTGCCGTGCAGGCTCGTATGGAACGCCAGGAAATGCTCACCCGCACGGACCCTCCGTCCCCCTTGCTGCGCTGCGTGATCGATGAGGCGGTGTTGCATCGGCTGATCGGAACTCCAGAGATCATGCGTCAGCAGCTAGAACACCTTGCCTCGATCATCACGTCGCGCGTCAGTGTCCAAGTGGTGCCTCTAGGTGGCATGAGAGCGGGCCTTGAGGCGGGATTCATAATCGCTACCCTCGAAGGCGCGAGCGAGATAGCTTATTTGGAAACCGCAGTACGTGGACTGGTCACTACTGAACGCGACGACCTGGCGGCGGTCGTAGAGAGATTCGAGGCCATCCGCATCGAGGCGTTGCCACTGCGCATGTCGATAGACCTCATCAAGAGAACGGCAGAGGAACGATGGACCTGAGTAACGCCACGTGGCGAAAGTCCAGCTATACGGGAAGCAACGGTGGAAACTGCGTTGAGGTCGCGGAGTTCACGGGTGTCACAGATGGCCCCGGCGACACTGAGCTGATCGCTGTACGTGACTCCAAGAACCCGGACGGCCCCAAGCTGTTCTTCACCCCCGCCGAGTGGGACGCCTTCGTCAACGGCGTGAAGGCCAACGAGTTCGATCGCAGTTAGGACGTCCGATGGACTTGAGCAAGGCACGATGGCGTAAGTCGAGCTTCAGCGGCAACAACGGTGGCGACTGCGTCGAAGTGGCTGATCTGTCAGGCCGCGCGGATGAGTGGGGCCATGAGTTCGGGCCGGTCGAGCTGATCGCCGTACGAGACTCGAAGAATCCCGACGGTCCGAAGCTGTTCTTCGTGCCGGACGAGTGGGCTGCCTTCCTCAACGGGGTGAAGGTCGGCGAGTTCGAGCGCGAGTAGCCGTAGCTGACGTTCGAGCCGCCCGCTTGGGGCGGCTCGAACCGTTCCGAGGCGTCAGGCGCGGGTTCACCTACGTCAAGGACACCCAGTACACACCGACGGCTCGGATGGCCGAACGGACGTACGGGGCGACCGGCCTACGCCGACCGGGAAATGGAGAGGACGATTGGATTGGGAGAGCGGCAGCGATCTCATCGGGTGTGACGATCCTGGGGAGGTCGAGGCCGCGTTCGAGCGGGTAGAGCGGTTTGTCGGGATCGCAGTCATGGGGCTGGCCTTGTGCGTCCCGGATGCCGGGGTCGTCGAGCCGCTGGTCGTGCGGGCCTTGCGGTCCGACCGTGTGCGGGTTCGCCTGGAGGGGTTGACCGCTCTGAGCCACATGGTCCGGATCACGGGTGAGGTCGACCAGTCGACACTCAAGCTCCTTCGCTCGCTGATGCGGAGTCCCGACCCGGAAGTCAAGGAGCACGCCGGCAGGGTCGCGAGGGACGTCTGGATCTTCGTCCCGCACTTCCGGCTACCGGCCTGGTTATGGGTCCGGGCAACGGTCCGTGCGCTGCGCTGGTGGTTGGTGAATCGATGGTGGGGCATCACGGGGAAGTACAAATGACGTGCTGAGCACTGATTGGGCAACCGCATGGGGATGACTACGTAGTTTGCCGGCTTCTGGACTGTGCCTACGAGGCCCGCCTGCTTGGGTCGGCTGGGTGACTCCGTCTCGCTGAGGTTTCTACCTGATCATCTTGTTCGTCATCCGGTACGGCATGGCGTGGACGCCCGAGGCGCTCGGGTGGGCGTCGGGCGTGATCTTGGCAATCGCATCCTCGCAGATCAGGTGCTCCTTCTTAATTTAAACGATCTTCAAGACCCACAAAGCGGTGAATAGCTGAGGTCGGTGTATGGGTGTATTCGCGGGCCAGCGAACGGGGGTCGGGTGGTTGCGATGAGTCACTGTCTGAGGCCTGAAAACGGACGCAAGGCTACTGTGGCCACATCGGCGTGTACGCAGAGCTATCGGTGGTCGGCTGTCGTGAATGATCTGACAAATTAAGTTAGCTGATCCGCATGTCGCTGACCTGCGGTTATGCCTCCAAGAGGTGATGGGAACCACCAAACCACAGCGAGCTGGGACGAAGCCTCCGTAGGATCTCTACTGAACTGTGACCAGAGACTGGGATCCTGATACGCCTGGCAAACCGGTCAACGCCGCTGAAATGGAGATATACGTGCTGAAGTCACAGGCACGCCGTCGCATCGCCGTCCAGGCAGCCGCAGCCGGAGTCCTCAGCGCGGGTGTGGCGCTTGGTGCGCTCCCCATGATCGGTGCCATGGCTGAACAGAAGACTGTCGCCTTCACGTGCGTGCCTTCCAGCTCCGTCGGGGAGGCGAGTGCTACCTACAACCTGTCAATTGATCTCACGGCGTCGCCTGTCCAGGTCGCACCAAACAAGCCGATCGTCCTGACCTGGAAAATCACACAACCATCGGGGACTGGTGCGACTCCGCTGCCAGCCATCTCAGTTATCGCTGTCACGGACAAAGTCGTCGTGGTCCCGACTCTGATCGCCAGCCCTTTCCCGAGCCCTGTATCCCTCCAGGGGCAGACGTTCACTCCTAGCGCTGTCCTGTCTCCGGCTACGTCGGCGACTCTGGGAAGCCCAATCCCGTTCCCTCTGACCGGAGCCGTAGCGACCATCACTCCTTCAGCGACTGGCACCTTCAGTGTGACTGAGGCCGGCTTCTCTCTTTATGTCACGACAGCGACAAACACCGCGCTTGGAACAGCGTGGTATAGCTGCACCCCCACAGGTATCGGAGCAAGCGCGGCCTCAACGGTTTCTGTGACTGTGGCGACGGCCTCGCCATCTCCTACCCCGACGGACACGGACACGGACACGTCGCCCACGCCGACGCTGACCCCCACTACGTCAAAGACCCCCAAGCCGACCCACACCGTCTATGAGACGGTGACCAACAAGCCGTCGCAGCAGGTGACCAAGAAGCCGGGCGGCGGAGCGGCTACCGGTGGTGGTGGGGACGCGGGGCCTGATGGGCGTACGTTCGTGCTGGTCGGGACGGTTCTGGTGTTCGGGGCCGGAGTGGGCGGGCTGATGATGCGCCGCCGGCGTCCGAACCGGGGCTGATCGGGGGTCCGGGGTGACGATGCCGCCCGAGTATCCGCCGTCCGAGGGCCAAGACGGATATCCACAGCCTGTGCACGGACAGCCGTACATGCAGCCGGTCTACTACCAGTACCCCCAGCCGGGCGGTCAGTGGCAGCAACCGGAGCCGCAGGTCGACCGTGGGCAGATCATGCGGGCGGTTCTCATCCTGGCCGCCGTCGCCGGGGTGGTCACGGTGGTCGTCGGGCTGCTGTTCATGGCCGGCGCGCCCGAGGAGTACGGCCTGACCGACGCCCGTACGTCACTAAAGATCGCGCAGCCGCCCGCCGGGCCGGCCTTCGCGCCGTCGGTCGGACCGGGCGGCCCCGGACAGCCGCTGACCCAGGCGGACCCGACGGCGCCGCCCCCCGTGCCCTCGCTCCCGCCCGCGCCCGCGATGCAGCCGTCCACCCCGAAGCGGCTCATCATCAAGAAGCTCGGCATCGACGCGCCCATCAAACCGGTCGGCACCGACAAGAAGGGCGCGATCGAGACCCCGCCGATCAACAACCCCAACCTGGTCGGCTGGTACCAGTTCGGCCCGACGCCGGGCCAGGCGGGGCCGGCCGTGGTGCTCGGCCACAAGGACACGACCACGCGCGCCGCCGTGTTCGAACGGCTTCACGAGCTCCAGAACGGCGACACGATCGAGGTCACCCGCATGGACGGCACGATCGCGATCTTCACCGTGGGCGGTGTCGAGCAGGCGGACAAGCAGACGTTCCCGACCAACCGCGTGTACGGCAACGCCGAAGCGGCGGAACTGCGCCTGATCACGTGTGGCGGCACCTACAACCGCTCGACCGGCCACTACGTGGACAACGTCATCGTCTACGCGAGGATGACCAGCACGAGCAAGGGCTCCTCTCGCCGCTGAACGGTCCTTCCTGCGACCCCACCGGGCCGTGACACGACTCTCCCATTCACGGAGGATTATTCTGTTGTAACCTCGTATAGACCGAACATTGCTCGGTTTCATGCGGGACGGAACCCAGGAGGCACTGTGGCAGAGGCTTACATCGTCGGGGCGGTCCGTACCCCGGTCGGAAAGAAAAAGGGCGGTCTGTCCACCGTCCATCCCACTGACCTCGCAGCCCACGCCCTCAAGGCCCTGGTGGACCGTACGGGCGTGGACCCCTCGGCGGTCGAAGACGTGATCATGGGCTGCGTCATGCAGTTCGGCCCGCAGAGCATGGACATCGCGCGCAACGCGTGGCTTTCGGCGGGTCTGCCGGAGACCGTGGCCGGCGTGACGATCGACCGGCAGTGCGGCTCGTCGCAGCAGTCGATCCACTTCGCGGCCCAGGGCGTCATGTCCGGCACCCAGGATCTGGTGGTGGCGGCGGGCGTCGAGTCGATGAGCATCGTCCCCATGGGGTCGAGCATCACCGCCGCGCTGGAGAAGGGCATGCCCTTCCCCTTCGGCGAGAAGTGGGTCGAGCGGTACGGCAAGCAGGAGATCTCCCAGTTCCGCGGCGCGGAGCTGATGTGCGAGAAGTGGGGCCTCAAGCGCGACGAGCTTGAGCGGTTCGCGTACGAGAGCCACCAGCGCGCCGCCAAGGCCGTCGCCAACGGCTACTTCAGGGACCAGATCGCCCCGATCAACGGAGTCGAGGACGACGAGGGCCCCCGGCCGGACACCACGCTGGAGAAGATGGCCGGCCTGAAGACGCTGCGCGACGGCGGGCAGATCACGGCGGCCACGTCCTCGCAGATCTCCGACGGCTCGGGTGCGGTGCTGATCGCGTCCGAGCAGGCGGTCAGGGACCACGGCCTGACGCCGAGGGCGCGCATCGTCACCCTCGCGCTGACCGGCGACGACCCCGTCTACATGCTCACCGCGCCGATTCCCGCGACGCGCAAGGCGCTGGACAAGGCCGGGCTGTCGATCGACGACATCGACGCGATCGAGATCAACGAGGCGTTCGCCCCGGTGCCGCTGGCCTGGCTCAAGGAGATCGGCGCCGACCCGGCCAGGACCAACCCGAACGGCGGGGCCATCGCCCTCGGTCACCCGCTCGGCGGCACCGGCGCCATCCTCATGACCAAGCTGCTCCACGAGCTGGAGCGCACGGGCGGCCGGTACGGCCTGCAGACGATGTGCGAGGGCGGCGGCCAGGCCAACGTCACCATCATCGAGCGCCTCTGACCACTGGCTTCGGCGTTGGGGGACGGCGGTGCCCCGCCCCGGGAAGGTGGGGCGGGGCACCGCCGTCTCTCGCGGTGTCCCCAAGGCTCGGGGACACCTTGGTGAGCCGGTCAGCGACCCTTCGGCTGGCGCCGAGGCGGCGTCACACGCCGTACGGGCGCGGGCGGCACCGGGATCCGGCGCGGGGCCGGAGGCAGCTGCCGCTCGGGCTGGGGAGAGCCCTGGATGGCGCCCGGCTGGATGACCGGCTGCGGAAAGCCCGCTTGGAGCCCCGGCAGGGAGAAGCCGGGCTCCGGAAGTGATGCCGTGGTGTCCTCGGTGGACCGCTTCGCCTGATCGGCCTTGGCGGCCTTGTTTCGGCCTGAACGTGCACGCATGGAAGTCTCCTCGCAGATGACGACGCGGCAGGGAACTCATGCCGGTCGGGAGCCTCAGCCGCCGCGTCTAGATGGACGGGACCAGAGAGCTGAGAGGCGGCGGATCAGTCACAACGGACTGATCGACGCGGGCATCAGGAGAAAATGCGCATGCCTCGAAGGTACGAGCCTCACTCCACCCGGCACAACTCATTTATCGAGTGGGGTCACCAGCGGGCGGCCGTGTCGGGGAGCTCTACGCGGACCACGGTGCCTCTGCCTGGGAGGGAGCGCAGGGTCGCCTGGCCGCCGTGGGCGGTGGCGATGGCCTGGACGATCGCCAGGCCGAGCCCGCTGCCGTCTCCGGGGGAGGCATGGTGGAACCGGTCGAAGGCCAGCGCCGCGTTCTCCGGGGACATGCCCGGCCCGTCGTCCGCCACCTCCAGGACCACCGGAGGCGCCAGCCGTACCGTGACCGAGGTGCCTCGGGGGGTGTGCGCGCGGACGTTGCCGAGCAGGTTGACCAGCACCTGGCGGATCCTGGCCTCGTCGACGACGGCGACCGTCTTGTCCGGCGCCTCCACGGTCACCGGATGATCGGGGTTGAGCGCGATGAAGTCGTCGGCCACCTCCATGGCCACCGCCGTCAGGTCGACGGGCGCCATGGCGAGCGGCGTGCCCTTGTCGAGGCGGGCCAGCTCCAGCAGCTCGGAGACCAGGCGCGTCATCCGCGTCGCCTCGTCCTCGATGCGCCGCATGACCTGCGGCACCTCTTCGTCCGGTATCGCCCCCTGCCTGTACAGCTCCGCGTACCCGTGGATCGTGGTCAGGGGGTTGCGCAGCTCGTGGGAGGCGTCGGCGGCGAACCGGCGCACCCGTTCCTCGGACGCCCAGCGGGCCGCGAACGCGTCCTGGATCCGGGTCAGCATGAGGTTGATCGTCGAGCCGAGGCGCCCGGCCTCGGACTTGCCCTCGGGCATGCGCGCGGAAAGGTCCCCGCCCTCGGCGACGAGTCGCGCGGTGCTCGCCATCCGTGACAGCGGAGCGAGCCCCTTGCCGATCAGGGACCTTCCGAGCAGGACGAGCAGGGCCAGGAGCACGGCCGCGGTGAGGATCTCGGTGATGACCAGGCGCCGTATCGACTCTCTGACCTCGTCGAGCGGCACCGCGACGACCACGATGCGGTCGCCCACGGTCATCCGGGCCGCCGCCGCCCTGAGACGGTCGGTGAGGGTGAACGCCTTCCCGGCGTCCGCCAGGGGCCCGAGCGTGGCGGCGCCCATCCTCTCCAGCGTCGCGGGGACGCTCGCGGCCTCCGGGTCGTCCCCGGATACCAGCTTTCCTCGCGCCGTGGTGAGGTTGAGCACGGCCACCGCGTACGTCGGGCTGGCGTTCACGAGCGCCATGTTGGACGCCCGTACGAGCCGTGCGGCGGAGACCTGCGCGGTGGCGGTGAGCGTCGCGTCCGTACGGTCGAGCATGTGCCCGTGGAGCACGACCACGCTGACGAGGGACAGCGCGGCGAGGCCGACGGCCGTGACGGACAGCAGGCCGGCGAGGAGTCGTCCGCTGAGCGTCATGGAAGGACCGTAGCGCCGGGCGTCATCGAAGCGCTCAGCGGTGCCCGGCGTCGGAGGGGCGCAGGGCGTACCCCACGCCGCGCTGGGTGTGGATCAGCGGCGGCCCGAGGGGGTCGAGTTTGCGCCGCAGGTAGGAGATGTAGGTCTCCACGACCTGGGATTGCGTGCCGAAGCCCCACACGTTCTCAAGGAGCTGGGCCTTGGTGAGGACCTGGCCGGGGTGCCGCATCAGGAAGGCCAGGAGCCGGAACTCGGTGGGCGACAGCTCGACCGGCGTGCCTCCCCGCCGGACTTCCCAGCGGGCCTCGTCGAGCTCCAGGTCGGCCACGGTCAGCACCGCCTGGTCGGCGGCGACCAGGGCCGCGTCCGCGCTGGACTCGCCGCGCCTGCTGCGCCTCAGCACGGCCCGAGCCCGCGCGACCAGCGCCTCCACCAGGAACGGCTTGGTGACGTAGTCGTCGCCGCCGAGCGTGAGGCCGTGCACGGTGTCCGCCGGGGCGTCGCGCGCCGTCAGGAAGATGACCGGTACTTCGTCCCCTTGGGCGCGCAGCCGCCGGCACAGCTCGAACCCGTCCAGATCGGGAAGCATCACGTCCAGCACGAGGAGGTCGGGGGCTCCCGACCGCACGAGCTCCAGCGCCTCGTAGCCGCGCGAGGCGCTCACCACCTCGAACCCGTGGAACCGGAGCGCGACGCCCACCAGATCGCGGATGTTGCGCTCGTCGTCGACGACGAGGACCCGTGGCTTGTCTGTCTGGTCGCTCATGCGTCCTTCGATCACTACTTGGAGCGTTTGGGGACTACCACTCCCTGCGCGGTGCGGGCGTCGCCGTCCGGCCGTCCCAGGACGAAGACCGTATCGCCCGTCGCGACCGCCGACGAAGTGGATTTGGCGCCATTCTTCCGGATTTTGGTGTCCGAGTTCACCGTCCAGGTCCAGCTCACGCCGTCGGCGCTCTTGACGGTGAGCGAGGTGGCGGAGGCGGTGGTCACGGCGCCGCGCTGCCAGGTGTAGGTGGCGAAGTCCCCACGCGCGCGGACGGTGGCCTCCCCGTGGACGCCGACGAGGCTACGGCGGACCCCGATGCGCAGCTTGGGGTCGCCCTTCGGCGCCGCGGTGAGAGCGACGGCCTCGTCCGCAGCGGAGTCGGCGGAGTCGGCGGACAGCAACTCGTACGGGACGCCCGCGGGCGCGGCCTGGCGCGCCACGGCGACGCCACCGAGGGCTCCCACGGTCAGCGCACCGGCCAGCGCACTGCCGATCACTGCTTTGGATACGTTTGTCATGTCCCCAGATCACCTCCCCGGGCTAGGAGAAGTGACAGGAAACCCTGAGATATCCCGGTGAACCACGATCCACCGGGCACCGCGACGCCTAGCCGGGGACGCGGGCCACGCAGAAGACGGTCTGGCCGAACGGCGGCCGGACGAATCGCTCGATGAACCTCGTGGTCGGGACCACCGTGCGGTCGTAGATCTTGACCAGGCGCGGGTCGGGGTAGCCGACGCCGCCGCGGCGCACGGCCGCCCACCAGGCGATGCCGCCCAGGAAGTTGATCGGCTTGAGCACGTCGGCCTTCAGCCCCGCCTCGGCGACGGTCTTGCCGAGGGTGGTGGGGGTGTAGCGGGTGACGTGCCCGACCTTGCGGTCGAAGTCCCCATAAAGCTGCATGTAGCCGGGCACCCAGATGATGATCCGGCCGCCGGGCTGGGTGACCCTGGCCAGGGAGCGGAGCGCCTCGACGTCCTCCTCGATGTGCTCAAGGACGTTCATCAGGACCACGGTGTCGACCGGGTCGGCGAGCGGGATGTCGGTGGGGAGGCCGAACTGGAGCACGTCGATGTCGTCGCGGCCCTCGAAGCGCTTGCCGAGCTGCTCGACGCAGTAGGGGTCGAAGTCGCTGACCACGAGCCGGTCGAGACGCGGCAGGAACTGCTCGGCGAAGTGGCCGAGACCCGACCCGATCTCCAGCATCGACCTGCCGACGTGCGGGGCGACCATGTCGAACTCGTACTGCCGGTAGTTCTTGGCCTCGTCGCCACCGAGGTGGTTCTCCAAGGCCTCGTCACCGGCCGCCGGTTGCACCACGCGGTCATACCCAGACATGCGTTCCCGCCCAGCTTCTCTCACTCAAAAACCGCGGCCCCACGGGGGACCACGGCCACGGATGGGCTCCGAGTCTAGCTGTCCCGCTCCGCGAGGGTTCCAACTTCCCCGCGAGCCGGACCGGAAACAATGTTGCCTGCCCTTGTCCATCCTTTGCGCAAATGGCGGATGGAAACTAGCTTTTGTCGCTGAAGGATCAGTCAAGGAGCCCCCGACGGACGACGACGAGGCGATAGCCCGGTCCCTGGCCGGAGACCTCGCCGCCTACGAGGTGCTGGTCGCGCGCTACAGCGCGGTGGCGCATCGTACGGCCGCGCTCCTCGGCGCCGGGGACGAGGCCGAGGACGTCGTCCAGGAGGCCTTCGTCAAGGCGTTCCGGCATCTGGCGGGGTTCCGGCGCCAGGCTCCCTTCAAGCCGTGGCTGCTTCGCATCGTGGCCAACGAGACCCACACGATGACCCGCTCGCGCGGGCGCCGTGCCGACCTCACGCTGAAGATCGGCGCGGAGCCGGAGCTGCGGACGCCCGCCGATCCCGAGGGAACGGCCATCGCCACCGATCGGCGCTCCCGGCTCCTGGACGCGGTGCGCACCTTGCCCGAAGGGGAACGTCAGGCGGTGGTCTGCCGGTACTTCCTTCAGTTGACCGAGGCGGAGACCGCGGAAGTCCTCGGGTGCCCGCTCGGCTCGGTGAAGTCCCGGACGTCCCGGGGGCTGGCCAGGTTGCGGAAGGAGGTGGGCGATGATCTCTCCTGACGACTTCGAGGCCGAGCTGCGAGCGCTCGGCGAGGCCCTCGACGTCCCCTCCCCGCCCCCCGCCGACGTGGCGCGAGCCGTACGAGCCCGCCTCGCGCGGCTCGGCCCGTCGCAGGACACCGAGCGGCCGGAGCAGGCGGAGCCGTCGGACCGGCCGTCGGCGCGGACGGGGCCGTCCGGGGGGAGGGGGCCGGTACGGCGGCTCGGACCGGGCCGGCCGAGGTGGCGGTGGGTCACCGCCGGGGTCGCGGCGTTCCTCGTGGTCCTGCTCGGGTTCACGCCGCAGGGCAAGGCCGCCGTGGCGCACGTCCTGCGGTTCGCGGGCGTGGAGATCCACGTCGGCGAGCCGGGTCCGCTGCCTTCGGGCGTGCCGCGCCCGCTGCCCGGCGAGAAGCGCGTCTCGCTCGGCGAGGCGCGGAAGATGGCGAAGTTCCCCGTCGTCGTGCCCGCGGAGCTAGGGGACCCGGATGACGTCCGGGTGATCGAGTCGGGCCGCGTGGTCTCGCTGCTGTGGCCCGGGGTACGGCTGGACGCCTACGACGGGGTGCTGAGCGTTGTCTGGCGCAAGGATCTCGGCGAGCCCTGGCCGCGGGAGGTCACGATCGGCTCCTCGCCGGGCTGGTGGATCGCCGGCCCGCACGGCCTGACGTACATCCCCAGTGGCGGCGGCGCGACCGAGACCCTGGAGCGCCGGGCGGGGCCCACGCTGATCTGGCAGCGCCCCGAGGTCGCCTACCGCCTCGAAGGCCCCTCCGACCCGGCCCGAGCCCAGGAGATCGCCGAATCCATCCGCTAGGTGCCGGGTGGGGGCGGAGGGGCGGTCGGCCCGGTTTGGGGGTCGGTGGTGGGTTTTGTGGTGGGTTTCTGGGTTGGTTTGGAGGAGGACGGCGGGGGCGGGGGAGCGGTCGGGCCGGACTGGCCCACCGGGGTCTTCCTCGGCTTGGCGGTCCTGCTGGGGGAAGGCGGCTTCGAGGGCGCCCGCGAGGAGGCGGGCGGAGGCGGAGGCAGGGCCGTCCGGCGGCTGGACGGGAGGGCCGTCGTGGACGGGAGGGCCGTCGGCCGGGTCGACGGGGGCGCGGGCTTCTTCGTGCGGCGCGGCGCGGGTTCGGTGGCCGGCGGCGGCGGGGGCGAATCCACGCCGATCGACAGTTCGGAGGCGGACGGCGTCGGGCTGCGACGGCCGCCGGCGCTCTGGATCGCGGCGGGGGAGTCGGAGCCTGAGGAGTCGGGCCAGGCGAACCAGATGCCGGCTCCCACCGCCACGACCAGCGTCAATCCGACGAGGATGGGCCCGCGCCGGTCGTAGCCGAGCCGGCGCCGGGTCGGCTCCTCGTCGTCGTCCATATCGATCGAGGTCTCCCACGTGCGCCATCGGTCGGCCCGCGGACCGTTTCCTGTGCTGGAATCGCCGGCATACGGCGGACGACGTCGCGCTGAAGGCTCATCCCAGTTGTCTCGCACGATGTTCGTCTCCGGGGGGCGGGATCGACGTCTGCTGTCTGGTGCACATCGCGACGATCGTCACTACTTGTGCATTCATGTGTGGGTAACGACCACTAGGCAGTCAACAGAGTATAGAAGTTTGTTATGTAACAAAAGTGATATCAGAAGCTTGCCCTTCCTCCCGTATATTTCTGACTGCTTTGCTAGTACCGGATTTATCATTTGCAACTATGTCAGGAGAGCTGAGCCCCGTGCTGAGGAGGGATGATCCCGCCGCGCTGGAGCGTCTGTGCCGCGAGTACGGCGATCATCTCTACGACTACTGCCAGTCCATGCTCGACGACGAGGACGCTCTCAGCGCGACGGTGGGGGCCCTGTACGGGGCCGTCGCCCACACCGACCGGCTGTACGACGCGACACGGCTGCGCGCCTGGCTGTACTCCCTGGCCAGGGCGGAAAGCCAGTCACGGCTCGCCGGGGTGGCGCACAAGGGCTCGTACGCCAGGCAGGGCCGCGGAGGGTCGCCGGAGCTGGCGGTCGAGGTGCTCGCCTGCCTGGAGCCGCGCGAGCGCGAGATCCTCGACCTGACACTGCGCCACGGACTCAAGGCCGACGAGGTCGCCCGGGTCCTCGACATCTCGGTGGACGCCGTCGAGTCGGCCGCGCGCCTCGGCAGGCGCCACGCCGAGCAGTGGCTGGCCGCCGTGGTGGACGCCAGGAGCGCGAGCCCGAAGTGCTCGGTCCTGCCCGGCCTGGTGAAGTCGTGGGCCGACTCCCCGACGCGCCTGTTACGGGCCCACATCAGCCGGCACGTCCGTTCCTGCAAGGACTGCCAGACCGCGACGTCCGGGGTCACGATCACCGCGCTGATGACGCGCATGCCCATCCTGGCGAGCCCCGCCCCGTCCGAGCGGCTCTTCGCCGGCGCCGACGCCTCGTTCACCGCCGCAGAGACGCGCACCGAGAGCTGGCACCCCGACGGGTTCCCCGTGCAGCCCGACGTCATTGAGGACCCGCCCCCCGTGGAGGCGCCGCTGACGGTGGAGGAGGGCTTCACCCCCGAGCGTGCCGACGGCGCCAAGCCGCCCACGGAGTTCTGGGAGCCCGACCCCGAGGCCGACGACCCAGAGAGCCGTATCCGGTGGGGACGCGTCAGCCTGGTGACGCTGGTGTCCGTCGCCTCCACGGCGGTGATCTGGTCGCTGCTCTTCAATCCCGGCACCACCGGCAAGCCGGTCGACGTCGAGGCCGCCGGTGGCACGGTCTTCGTGACCCCCGGCGACTCGCTGCCGCCCCTGGTCGACTCCCCGCCCCCGCCGCCCCCCGCCGGTACGGGCGCTCCGGTCACCGCCGTGCCGACCGGGGCCGGCGCCACGCGGCCGGGAGCGGCCCACCCGACCGTGTCGGTACCGGTGGTCCCGCCGCCGGCCAGTAGCAGCGCCCACCCCTCGGCGACGCCGACCAAGACCAGGCGCACCGACCCGCCTTCCACCAACGACGGGCCCGACGACCCTCCGCCGCCGCCGAAGACGACGCGGCCGTCGGCCTCGTCGCAGCCCAGGTCGTCGCCGACGCAGAGCTCGCAACCCCAGAGCAGGCAGACCACCAGCGCGCCACCGCCGCCCCCTCCTCCTCCGCCGCCCCCGCCGTCGTTCGCGGCCTCAAGCTCCTCGGTCAACGTGGGATACAGCCAGCGTGGCTCGGTGCAGGTGAAGTCGCAGACCGGATCGATCAACTGGCAGGCCGGGAACGCGACCGTCCAGACCTCTCCTGGCAGTGGAAGCGCTCAGGAGGGCCAGACCGACACCATCAGCTTCACGCTCGCCGTGGGGGCGGGCACGATGAACGACTGTGACAAGCCCTTGCAGATCACCATGCCCATCTCGTGGTCCGGTGACAACAAGGGCACCAAGGGCTCAGGAAGCCTGGGAGTCACCATCACCTACATGAAGCCCTGTCCCAAGCCGATGTGAAAACAATGAGGAGAGACCGCGTATGCCCAAACTTCGCAGACGCGAGTGGATCATCGCCCTCATCGCGGTGCTCTTCACGCTGACCATAGGGATTCCCACGGGTATGGCGCTCGCCGATCCGGCTCCTTCGGCAGAAGGGGTGAACAACGAGTGCGATGACATCCTCGGCAGCGGCACTCCGGAGTTCATGTTCTGCTCCTGGATGGCGAAGACCCCGAAGGACGCGCTCAACATCGTCAAGTTCTGGGCCGAGAACGACGGTGAGAAGCTCAAGGAGGCCGTCCCCTACCCCGGCCCGGTGCTCTTCTGCTTGGACAAGACCAACAAGGGCCCCGGCATGCAGGACTGTGCCGACAAGGACCAGGTCCTGTGCAAGTACGACCACAGCGTCGGCAAGTACGTCTGCAAGGACACCGACGGCAACATCACCAAACCGCCGGCCAAGGCATGCCAGGGCGGGGAGTTCGACTGCTCCGGTGGCGAAGGCTCCTCCGGCACGTCGACGGCCGCCCCGGGCGAGACCACGTCCGGCGCGTCACCCGGTCCCGATGGCACCACCCAGAGCCAATCCGATCCCAACGCCGTCCCTGTCGACGCCAGCCAGGCGCCGCTGGTCGAGAGCTCGGCGGTCCCCGACGGCACCGAGCAGGTCGCCCCGAGCGCCAGCGCCAGCGCGGACCCCGCGCCGGACGCCTCCACCGCTCCGGAGCCCACCGCCTCGGCCGCCCCCGAGCCGCGCGCCACGCCCACGACGTCCAAGCAGCCCCTCGCGGCGCCCGACGACGCCACGGGCAAGGCCGCCGCCACGGCCATCAAGCTCGGCATGCGGGTCTGGATCGAGAGCGAGCTGGCTCCCGCGTGGACCGCGGGCAAGGACCAGTTCGACGCCGCGGTCGCCTCCATGGCCGCCCAGGCGAACCGGCCCGGAGTCGTGGGTGTGAAGTTCGCCCAGGACCTCGGCTACTGGGGCTTCAAGTCCGCCACCGACGTCCGCCAGTTCGTCAAGGACGCCTCCACCGCACTGCGCGCGGCGATGCCCGCCGGCAAGCAGCTCGCGGTCGACGTGGTGGTTCCCGAGATGGGCTGCGGGGTCTCCGAGCCCTGCCAGGCCGCGCTCCGCGCCAAGTATCCGCTGATCACCCGCGCCAACGTCGAGAAGTACGTCCTCACCGGCGACGTCGACCACGTCAACGTCTCCAGCGGCCTGTTCGCCAGCGAGTACGCCAAGTACAAGATCACCCCGGACAAGGCGCTGCGCAACCAGTGGGTCGGCGTGCGGGCCCGCGGCTGGGACACCCGCGTCCACATCGGGGCCCGGGAGGTGGGCCTCGCCCACAGCGGCGCCAACAAGCTCACCGCCGCGCAGGCGGAGGCGGCGGCCAAGCTGCGCGTCGACCTGCCCCTGCAGGCGGGCGTGCAGACGGTAATGCTGTGGACCCACCGCCAGAGCTGGGACGGCGCCACCTGGCGGCTCCTGGACCAGGGGCTGACGACCAACACCATGTGGAAGGCACTCCAGGCCCGCAAGGGGCTCGGCCGGCTGTCGGTCACCTTCGACGCCAGCGACCCCGAGAAGGGGATCACCCAGGACCTCACCAAGCTCGCCGAGGTCTTCGACGAGGTCTACATCCACAGCCAGTGACCCGCGCGCGGGCCACCTGACAGGCGGCCCGCGGGCAACTGGCAGCACGGCACGAACCCGGCGAACGCCCGGTGGAGACCCCCCGCTCCGCCGGGCGTTCGCCTGTTCGCGGGCCCCACGTCGGAGAAGCGGCGATCAGCCCTCGGCGGTCAGCCCTCCGCGGCGAGCCAGGAGTCGATGCTCGCCAGCAGTTCCTTCTTGTACGACTCGGGCGCGGTCGAGGCGCGGATCGACTGGCGGGCCAGCTCGGCGATCTCCGCGTCGCGGAAGCCGTACACGTCGCGCGCCAGCTCGTACTGCGGCAGGAGCCTCGCGCCGAACAGCAGCGGGTCGTCGGCGCCGAGCGCGATCGGCACCCCCGCGTCGAACAGCCGCTTCACCGGCACGTCGGCGATGCGCGGGGCCACGCCGAGGCCCGCGTTCGAGGTGGGGCACACCTCGCAGGCGATCTGGCGGTCGGCGAGGCGCTCCATCAGCCGATCGGACTCGGCGGCCCGGATGCCGTGGCCGATGCGGTCGGCGTCCAGGTCGTCCACGCACTCGGCGATGCTCGCCGCCCCGGACAGCTCGCCGCCGTGGGGCACGGCGAGCAGCCCCGCGCGCTTGGCGATGCGGAAGGCCCCGTCGAAGTCGCGGGCGCGGCCACGGCGCTCGTCGTTGGACAGCCCGAAGCCGACCACGCCCTTGTCGGCGTACTGAGTGGAGAGCCGCGCGAGCGTCTTGGCGTCGAGCGGGTGGCGGGTGCGGTTGGCCGCGACGATCACGCCGATGCCGACGCCCGCCGACCGCGCGGCCCGACCGGCCGCGTCGAGGACCAGCTCCAGCGTCGCGGTGAGCCCGCCGAACCGCTGGGCGTAGCCGGAGGGGTCGACCTGGATCTCCAGCCACCGTGAGCCCTCGGCCGCCTCGTCCTCCGCGGCCTCCTGGAGCAACCGGTAGACGTGCTCCTCACGGCGGAGCACCGAGCGCGCGATGTCGTACAGCCGCTGGAAGCGGAACCAGCCACGCTCATCGGTGGCCCGCAACCGCGGGGGCCAGTCTTGCACCAGAGCGTCGGGCAGATGGAGCCCTTGGTCGCGCGCCAGCTCCAGAAGCGTCGTGTGCCTCATGGAGCCGGTGAAGTGCAGGTGGAGATGGGCTTTGGGGAGTTCGTCGAGCGGGCGTGCCATCTCCATATCCTGCCGTACGCCGATCGGGCACACGGCAGGACTCCACCACTCAACCTTCGGTGGCGCTGACGCGTTGGGGAGGGCGAAAGGGGATCTGCCATGACGGATGAAGACGAAGCGGCTTTCGATGATTTCCTGGCCGCCCGAAGTACCGCCCTGCTCCGCACGGCCGTCCTCGTCTGCGGCGCGTCGGCCCACGACGCCGAGGATCTGGCCCAGGGTGCGCTGGAGAAGGTGTACCGGCACTGGCCCAGGATCCGGCACGACAACCCGGAGGCCTACGCCAGGCGCGTGGTCGTCAACGCGGCCATCTCCCGGTCCCGGCGCCGCAAGGTGATCCAGGAGATCACCTTCGCGCGCCCGCCCGAGCAGGCCGCGCCCGAGTCGGACCTCGACTTGCGCGGCACCCTCATGGAGGAGCTCCGGCGCCTCCCGGCGCGGATGCGCGCGGTCGTCGTCCTGCGCTTCTGGGAGGACCTGTCGGAGGCCGAGACCGCCGCCATGCTCGGCTGCTCGGTCGGGACCGTGAAGAGCCAGGCCGCGCGCGGTCTGGCCAGGATGCGGGCGCGGATCGGCGCCCTGAAGGGAGCACCGGTATGAGCGTCGAGGAAGCACTCAAGGAGGCCATGTCGGAACACGTCGCGGACGTGCGCGCGCCCGTCGCGCTCGGTCGGGCCGTACGCGGGAGGCACCGCTCGCGTCTCATGTGGAGCCGTACGGCCGGGGCCGCCGTGCTGACCGTCGTGGTCACCGGCGCGATTCCGGTCTTCGCGGCGCTGTACCCGGACCCGGCCCAGGGAGGGGGACTCGGCGGCCCCGCCACCGCGAGGTCCGAGCCGACGCACCATGCCTCGCTGAGCGGGACCCCGATGCTGTCGCCCGCCGGGAACTGCTCCTACCGGAAGGACACCAGGGGCACCCCGACAAGGAACGTGGGCATGCCGCCGGCGAACCCGGATCTGAAGGCCAAGACCATGACGATCACCACGAACCAGGGCACGATCGTCATCCGGCTCGCCACCGCGCAGGCGCCGTGCACGGTGAACTCCTTCGCGTTCCTCGCGAAGAAGAACTTCTTCGACAACACGCGCTGCCACCGCCTTGCCACGCCGCAGGCCACCGGCCTCGGGCTGCTCCAGTGCGGCGACCCGCTCGCCAAGGCCGACGGCAAGAACAAGAAGGACGGCATGGGCGGCCCGGGGTACCTTTTCGACGACGAGAACCTCGGCGGCATCCCCTACACCAGGGGTACGGTCGCGATGGCGCAGGGCCGCGAGGACGCCAACTCCAACGGCAGCCAGTTCTGGATCTCGTTCTCCGACGACAACACCCAGCTCGGGGATCTGGGCCCGGCCTACACGCCGTTCGGCGTGGTGGTCAAGGGCATGAAGATCGTCGACAAGATCGCCAAGGGCGGCATCATCCCGTTCAACGGAGACCCCCTGGCCGACGTCCGCGGCGAGGGCTCCAACGCCCCCAAGCTCCCCGTGATCATCAAGAACGTGACCGTCTCCCATTGAGAAGGCCGTCCCGTCGAGAGGCGCACTGAGAAGGCCCGGGTCACGGGGCCCGGGCCTTGTCGATGCGGGATGGGTCCTGCCGGTACGGGGCCCGCCGAGGGCCTGGGACCGGGGACCGGCAGGGCTAGTGCGCCTCGGCGAGGAGCTTGGCGAGGCGGCTGACGCCCTCGACGAGGTCGTCGTCGCCGAGCGCGTAGGACAGGCGGAAGTAGCCCGGCGTGCCGAACGCCTCGCCCGGGACCAGGGCGACCTCGGCCTCCTCAAGGATGAGCTCGGCCAGCTCGGCGGAGGTCTGCGGGCGCCTGCCGCGGATCTCCTTGCCGAGGAGCCCCTTGACCGAGGGATAGACGTAAAAGGCGCCGAACGGCTCGGGGCAGACGACGCCCGGGATGTCGTTCAGCATGCGGACCATCGTCTGGCGGCGCCGGTCGAAGGCCTCGCGCATGGCCGCCACGGCCGACAGATCGCCCGAGACGGCCGCAAGAGCCGCCGCCTGGGCGACGTTGGAGACGTTGGAGGTGGCGTGCGACTGCAGGTTGGTCGCGGCCTTGACGACGTCCTTCGGGCCGATCAGCCAGCCCACCCGCCAGCCGGTCATGGCGTAGGTCTTGGCGACGCCGTTGAGGACGAGCACGCGGTCCCTCAGCTCGGGCACGGCCGTCGCGATGCTGGTGAAGGTGGCGTCGCCGTAGACCAGGTGCTCGTAGATCTCGTCGGTGACGACCCACAGGCCGTGCTCGGCGGCCCAGCGGCCGATCGCCTCCACCTCCTGCGGGGAGTAGACCGCGCCGGTCGGGTTGGACGGCGAGACGAACAGCAGGACCTTGGTGCGCTCGGTGCGCGCGGCCTCCAACTGGTCGACCGAGGCGAGGTAGCCGGTGGTCTCGTCGGTCACGACGTCGACCTGGACGCCCCCGGCCAGCTTGATGGCCTCGGGATAGGTCGTCCAGTAAGGGGCCACCACGAGGACCTCGTCGCCCGGGTCGAGCAGCGTGGCGAACGCCTCGTAGACGGCCTGCTTGCCACCGTTGGTGACCAGCACCTGCGACGCGTCGACCTCGAAGCCGGAGTCGCGCAGGGTCTTGTCGGCGATGGCCTGCTTGAGCTCCGGGAGGCCGCCGGCCGGCGTGTACTTGTGGAACCTGGGGTTCCCGCAGGCCTCGACGGCCGCCGCGACGATGTAGTCGGGCGTCGGGAAGTCGGGCTCGCCGGCGCCGAAGCCGATGACCGGGCGACCTTCCGCCTTCATCGCCTTGGCCTTGGCGTCCACGGCCAGCGTGGCGGACTCGGAGATCGCGGAAATGCGCGCTGAGATGCGAGGACGGGTCATGCCTTCCATGTTTCCAGACGTCTCGCACCGCTGCCGCCGCATATCCATGATGTGGACACGCGGCAAATCACCGTGACGTGCCGGACGAGTTGGTTCGACGTGAGGCGCATTCACCCGTACACTTCTGCAACTAGTGAGCGACGCGCCCCCGGCTGCTCGGGGTAAGGTGGTTCACGGCAGAGGGCACTAGCGCAATTGGTAGCGCACCGGTCTCCAAAACCGGCGGTTGGGGGTTCGAGTCCCTCGTGCCCTGCGGCGTGCGGTCCGCGCACCGATGGCGTGTAAGCCGCCGAAAGTTGCGTAGGAACGACGGATCAGGTGAGGACTGTGGCGATCGACACACGCGGCGAGGCCGCTGAGGGGCCGAGTAAGTCGTCTGGCCCGACCGCTAAGAAGCGCACCTCTCCCGCACTGTTCTACCGGCAGGTGGTCGCCGAGCTTCGCAAGGTGATCTGGCCGACGCGCAAGGATCTGATCTCCTACACCACCGTGGTCCTGGTATTCGTTCTGATCATGGTTGGCCTCGTTGCCGGGATCGACTTCTTGCTCACGAAGGGTGTGCTGGCGGTCTTCGGCGGAGCCTGAGCCGGCCGCCACGCGACAACCGTCCCCGACCGGACGGTCGAAGATCGCAACATCGACGAGAGAAGAAAGAGTCACCGTGTCCGAGTCCCCACTGTCGGCTGGCGCATCCCACGAGAAGTGGGAGGGAGAGCCGGAAGAGGCGGTCAAGATCACCGAAGAGTCCGGCGAGAACGCCACCTTCGGTGATGCCGAAGAGCCCGGCGAAGCCGCCGAGGCTCCGGTCGACGACGCCGAGGCTCCTGCCGGCGAAGACAGCGAGACTCCGGCCGATGAAGAGGCGGAGGCCGCGGAGGCCCCCGTCGGCGCCGTCGACGAGGATGGCGATGTCATCCCCGACGTCGACCCCGTCGAAGAGTTCAAGAGCGCGATGCGCGGCATGCCCGGCGAGTGGTACGTCATCCACTCCTACGCCGGTTACGAGAACCGCGTGAAGTCCAACATCGAGACCCGCACCCAGTCCCTCAACATGGAGGACTACCTCTTCCAGGTCGAGGTGCCGGTCCACACGGTCACCGAGCTCAAGGGCGGCAAGCGCACCCCGGTCAAGGAGCGCGTGCTTCCGGGTTACGTGCTGGTCCGCATGGAGCTGACCGACGAGTCCTGGTCCGCGGTGCGCAACACGCCCGGTGTGACCGGCTTCGTGGGTCTTTCCAACCGGCCGAGCCCGCTGAGCCTCGACGAGGTCGCCAAGCTGCTCGCGCCCGAGCCGACCGAGCAGACCAAGACGACGGCCGCCAAGGCCGCCGCGGCGACCGTCGACTTCGAGGTCGGCGAGTCCGTCACCGTCATGGACGGCCCGTTCGCCACCCTGCCCGCCACGGTGAGCGAGATCAGCGCCGAGTCGCAGAAGCTCAAGGTGCTCGTCTCGATCTTCGGTCGCGAGACGCCGGTCGAGCTGTCGTTCAACCAGGTCTCCAAGATCTGACGCCGAACCCGGTCTCGGCGATCTGACGGCGCGCATACACTGATAAGTCGTCCCCACGGATCGAGCGACTTCGTGGGGTGAATCCCGGGGGAGCATGGCCAATCCTGGCCGTCGCACGCCCCCGGGGGCTCTCACGCCCTGTGGGAGTTACGCAGGAGTTAAGGACCCGGAGTAGGACAATGCCTCCTAAGAAGAAGATCGCGGCCCTGGTGAAGGTCCAGCTTCCCGCTGGTCAGGCCACGCCCGCGCCGCCGGTCGGTACCGCCCTCGGTCCCCACGGTGTCAACATCATGGACTTCGTCAAGCAGTACAACGCTGCGACCGAGGCCCAGCGGGGCAACATCATCCCCGTCGAGATCACCATCTTCGAAGACCGCAGCTTCACCTTCGTCACGAAGACGCCGCCGGCGCCCGAGCTGATCAAGAAGGCCGCGGGGCTCGACAAGGCCAGCGCCAACCCGCTCCGCGACAAGGTGGGCAAGCTCACCAAGGAGCAGCTGCGCCAGATCGCCGAGACGAAGATGCCCGACCTCAACGCCAACGACATCGAGGCCGCCCAGAAGATCATCGCCGGCACCGCCCGGTCGATGGGCATCACGATCGCCGACTGACACGCGAGGGGCGCGGCGGTGGTGTGACGAGCGAGGGTGAGAACGAGCCCGAGCGAGGAGGACGACCATCGCCTCAAGGGCGCCCCAGCCGCCGAGCGCAGCGAGGCGGAGCAAGCACGGAACCACGTGGGAGGGCCAGCGCCGGCCCGTGACCACATACTCCACGAGGAGAAGCAAGTGAAGCGCAGCAAGAGCTACCGCAAGGCCGCCGACACGGTCGACAGCGAGCAGCTGTATTCCCCGGTCGACGCGGCCAAGCTGGCCAAGGGCACCTCGGTCACCAAGTTCGACGCGACCGTCGAGGTGGCACTGCGGCTGGGCGTCGACCCCCGCAAGGCCGACCAGATGGTCCGCGGCACCGTCAACCTCCCGCACGGCACCGGCAAGACCGCCCGGGTCCTGGTCTTCGCGACCGGTGACCGTGCCGAGGAGGCCCGCGCCGCGGGCGCCGACATCGTCGGCGCCGACGAGCTGATCGAAGAGATCGCCAAGGGCAACCGGCTCAACGAGTTCGACGCCGTCGTGGCCACGCCCGACCTCATGGGCAAGGTCGGCCGCCTCGGCCGCGTCCTCGGCCCGCGTGGTCTCATGCCGAACCCCAAGACCGGCACCGTCACGCCGGCCGTGGCCAAGGCCGTGACCGACATCAAGGGCGGAAAGATCGAGTTCCGGGTCGACCGCCACGCGAACCTCCACTTCATCATCGGCAAGGTGTCGTTCCCGGAGCGCCAGCTCCTGGAGAACTACGCCGCCGCGCTCGACGAGGTCATCCGTCTCAAGCCGTCCGCGGCCAAGGGGCGTTACCTCAAGAAGGTGACCTTCTCCACGTCCATGGGCCCGGGCATCCCGGTCGACCCGAACGTGACGCGGGCCATCACCGCCGAGCTCGACGCCTGAGGTTCGATACACGCGAAAGGGTCCGCGGCCTTCGGGCGCGGGCCCTTTTTCGTATTCTCCGATACTTGTTTCTTCGCAGGTGAGACCCTATTTCACCATTGCGGTCATACCGGTGGCCAAGCAATCGATGCGCACAAGGCGCCGCACGGGGTAGTGCCGGAGCGTAGGGTCGAAAGCACTTCCGGGGGATACGAAGGGATACCAAGTGAAGCGTCGAATGACACCCGCGATCGCGGCCGTGGGCTCGGCCATGCTCATCGCGGTATCAGCATGCGGCCAGGCCGCGCAGAACTCCACCGCGTCGCTCGGTGCCGTGCGGCTCTCCGCTGCCGAGACGCTGCAGCAGAGCGCCAAGAACGCCGAGGCCGTCACCTCCTACACCGCGCAGCTCGCCCTGGACTTCAGCGCTCCAAAGGAGGGCGCGGGGTCGGTGAAGGGCACGATGGTCTACCACCAGAAGCCGCAGGTGGCCTCCGACGTCACGCTCGACCAGATCAACGTCAGCGGGCAGAACGTCCCCGGCGGAGCGCGAGTGATCCTCATCGGGCAGACCGCGTACGTGAAGGTCGACCTGCTCAGCAAGCTGGTGGGCGGCACCAAGCCCTGGATCAAGATCGACCTCGCCAAGGCCGGCCAGTCGGCGGGCGTCGACGTCAGCCAGTTCCTCTCCCAGGCCCAGCAGATGGACCTGCAGAGCAGCGTGAAGATGCTGACGACCTCCAAGGACGTCACCAAGGTCGGCACCGAGTCGGTCGGCGGCACCGACACCACTCACTACAAGGGCACGTTCACGGTCGCTGAGGCCGTCAAGCAGCTCACTCCCGAGATGCAGCAGAAGCTGCAGGGCCGGCTCACCAACGTCAAGGACATGAAGTTCGACGCGTGGATCGACGGGCAGAGCCTCCCGCGCAAGGTCGAGATGAACGGCGGAGCCGGCGAGGGCGCCTTCAAGCTGACGTCGCTGTTCACCTCGTTCAACGACTCCGCGGAGGTCACCGCGCCGCCCGCCGACCAGGTCGGGGAGCTTCCGGCTGACCTCGGCGGCCTGAAGGGTCTTGAGGGCGCCGACGGGGCCACCGCCGGCACGGGCGGCTGACCCCGCACGCGTGACCGCCGTCTGGGCGGTCCGCACGCGACTCACAGGCGCACCCCCCGATCTCGATCGAGGGGTGCGTCGCCGTATCGCGGCCCGATTCGGCGTGACGCGTCGCGGCCCGATTCGGTGTGAGGCGTCGCGGGCCTCGATATGGCGTGAGGCGTCGTGGCCTTGATTTGGCATGACGCGCGAACACCGCGTACAGTGTCCAATGCCGAAGACCGCCGGTCGTCGCTGAGCCTGTCAATGGCTCGGTGGCCCAAGGTTCACGACTGTGGACGGCCCGCGTAGGTGTGATGTGAGTTCCATGTGGTCCCTCGTGCGGCGCCAGCCGCGTGACAACCGTGTGTGAGCCCCGTGCGCCTGCGCCGGGGCTTTTCCGTTTCCTGGACTCCTGGGCCCTTCGCCGGTGGCACATCTGGAAGGAGGCCCATGGCGAGGGCGGAAAAGGCGACCGCGGTCACTGAGCTCAAGGATCGGTTCGAGAGCTCGAACGCCGCTGTCCTGACCGAGTACCGCGGTCTCACCGTGGCTCAGCTGAAGCAGCTGCGCACCACACTCGGTGGGAATGCGAAGTTCGCCGTGGCGAAGAACACGCTTTCGAAGATCGCGGCCAACGAGGCCGGGGTCACCGTCCTGGACGACCTGTTCACGGGTCCGACGGCGATCGCGTTCGTCAGCGGCGACGTGGTCGAGGCGGCCAAGGGTCTGCGTGACTTCGCCAAGGCCAATCCCCTCCTGGTCATCAAGGGCGGTGTCGTCGACGGCAAGTCGATGACCCCGGCCGAGATCTCCACACTTGCCGACCTGGAGTCGCGCGAGGTCCTCCTCGCGAAGCTGGCCGGCGCGATGAAGGCGAAGCAGTCTCAGGCCGCCGCCACGTTCAACGCGCTGCCCACCACCATGGCCCGGCTCGTCGAGGCTCTCCGCGCCAAGCGCGAGGAGACCGGCGGGGCGGACGCCGTCGTGGCGGAGACCAGCGAGGACGCAGGCGAGTAGGTCGGGCGCGAAAGCGACCACAGCAGGGGATTCAGGCGCATACCGCGGTCCGTTTCCAAGTTTTGTAATTAATACGGAGGAATCACCACCATGGCGAAGCTCAGCACCGACGAGCTGCTCGACGCGTTCAAGGAGATGACCCTTCTTGAGCTCTCCGACTTCGTGAAGCTCTTCGAGGACACCTTCGACGTCAAGGCCGCCGCTCCGGTCGCCGTCGCCGCCGCCGGTCCGGCCGGTGGAGGCGCCGCCGCCGAAGAGGTCGAGGAGCAGGACGAGTTCGACGTCATCCTCGAGGCCGCCGGCGACAAGAAGATCCAGGTCATCAAGGAGGTCCGCGCGCTCACCAGCCTCGGACTGAAGGAGGCCAAGGACCTCGTCGACGGTGCCCCCAAGGCGCTGCTCGAGAAGGTCAACAAGGAGGCCGCCGAGAAGGCGAAGGCCGCCCTTGAGGGCGCCGGCGCCACCGTCACCGTCAAGTGACGTCTCGCGTCTGACGCTTTACACAGCTCCACGCAGAAGGGGCGGTTCACCCTGGTGCCGGGTGATCCGTCCCTTCTGTTTTGCCTGTTTTGGGCGCTTTCGGTAGAGCAGGCCGGTCCGAAAACCGGATGATCGCCGATGTGGATCTCCATACCGGGTTATGATCCGGCGGACCGGCTGACTGGTTGGCCTCCGCTTCCGGCGCGTCCATGTCGTCGTGACGCCGCGGCGACCGGGCGATGGGAGGGAACAGGTGGCGCTCCACGCGGCTCGGTCCCCTCGCAGGCCGAGACTCCTTGTGATCTCCGTGCTGCTCGTGCTCGTCGCCCTGCTCGGCACCGCCTGGGTGCGCGTCGGTGCCGGCCTCGACCAGGCGCGGTCGGCGGCACGCGACCGCCTCGCCGCCGTCCACGCCGCCGAGCGCTACGCCCTGACCCTGATGGCCGTGAACTACCGCACGGTCGACCGTGACGTGCAGCGGGTCCTGGACACCTCCATGGGCCAGGCCAGGGACCAGTACGCCAGGGACGCCGAGCGGCTGAAGGCGGCGACCCGCCTGAACAAGGCCGTCCAGACCGGTGTGGTGCGCGCCGCCGGCCTGGCCTCGATGGACGTGCCCAAGAGCACCGCGCGGGTGCTGGTGGTCGCCGACTCGGTGATCCGGTGGGAGGGCGCCAAGACCGCCCCCCAAGATCGCTTCTATCGCTGGAGCGTGGAGGTCACCAAGGTCCGGGGAGTGTGGTGGGTGTCGAGACTGGAGCAGATCACATGACCGCCGAGGGAGCCCTGGAGCCCCTGGAGGGCGCTCGTCGGCCCCGTTCGCGCTCGGGGCCATATGTTGTGGCCGTCGCGCTCCTGGGGCTTCTGGCGGCCGTTCTGGCCGTTCTGGTGGCCGTCGGCTTCATTCGCCTCCGCGATCTGCGCGCCGGCGAGTCGGCGTCCGTGGAGGCGCTCGCCGCGGCCCGCACGTACGCGCCCGACATGCTGTCGTACGACTACCGCACGATCGACGCCGACCTGGCGCGGGCGCGGGGGTACGCCACGGGCGATCTCGCCGAGCACTACCGCGAGTTGACGCGGGTGCTGGCCCCGGCCGTCAGGCGGCAGCAGACCGTGCAGCAGGCGGTGGTGGCCGCCGCCGCGGTCGAATCCGCGACGCCTGACCGGGTTCAGGTGTTGCTCTTCATGAACATGGGAACGACCAAGGTGTTCCCGGGCGAGAAGCAACCCCAGAAACAGGTCGTCCAGAACCGCGCCCGGTTCGTGCTGGTCAGAGGTGAGGACCACTGGCTGGTGTCAGAGTTGTCCACCTTGATCGGCAATGCCCCGACCAGCTGAGATCCCGTCCTCCGGGGCCCTGGACACACTCCGGCGTGGCGCGTTATTAAATTGTTAGTAAAGCTTGGGTTTGAGTATCGCGATCTTGGGGGATGTAAACGGGCACGACAGTGTCGTGAGGCGGCAAGCCTTCGACCCTTCGTGTGACTGAGCGTTAGCCGATCCGCCTCGCGGGTATCGTCTGGATCCGGTCGGCCCCTCAGTCTCAGGTAGGGAAGAAAACCCAGCGTGACGGCCATTGGTTCGCTCGAATCCGGTCTCACGGGCTTGACGTTTCGGCGCTGACGGGCGATGCTGCGTCCAACGTGGAGCGCAGAGCGAGACTGAAGTGGACAGGTGTATGCCCATCGGCTACACTGCCCCTTTGCGCTGCCCTTTGACGACCCGCTTCTCTAGGTAACTTTGATGCATGGTCGTCTGGCGTGCGTGTAGTCAGTCCGCGAGCCCTCGGAAGGACATCTGTTGGCAGCCTCGCGCAACGCCTTCGCCGTACCCGCTGGTCCCCGCCGCGTCTCTTTCGCGCGCATTCAGGAGCCGCTCGAAGTTCCCGATCTTCTCGCTCTGCAGACCGAGTCCTTCGACTGGCTGCTCGGCAACGAGAAATGGCGGTCGCGGGTCGAAGCGGCTCGCCAGGCCGGGCGCAAGGACGTTCCGGCCCAATCCGGTCTCGAAGAGATCTTCGAGGAGATCAGTCCCATCGAGGACTTCTCCGGAACGATGTCCTTGTCGTTCCGTGACCACCGGTTCGAGCCGCCGAAGTACTCAGTCGATGAGTGCAAAGACAAGGACATGACCTTCTCCGCCCCGATGTTCGTGACGGCGGAGTTCATCAATAACACCACCGGTGAGATCAAGAGCCAGACGGTGTTCATGGGCGATTTCCCGCTCATGACCTCGAAGGGCACCTTCATCATCAACGGCACCGAGCGTGTCGTGGTCTCCCAGCTGGTGCGGTCCCCGGGTGTCTACTTCGACCGTTCGGTCGACAAGACCTCCGACAAGGACCTGTACGGCTGCAAGGTGATCCCCTCGCGTGGTGCCTGGCTCGAGTTCGAGATCGACAAGCGGGACAGCGTCGGTGTCCGCATCGACCGCAAGCGCAAGCAGGCCGTCACGGTCCTGCTGAAGGCGCTCGGCTGGACCAGCGAGAAGATCCTTGAGCGCTTCGGCCAGTACGAGTCGATGCGCGCCACCCTGGAGAAGGACCACACGTCCGGCCAGGACGACGCGCTGCTCGACATCTACCGCAAGCTGCGCCCGGGCGAGCCTCCCACGAAGGAGTCCGCTCAGACGCTGCTCGAGAACCTGTACTTCAACCACAAGCGCTACGACCTCGCCAAGGTCGGCCGCTACAAGATCAACAAGAAGCTCGGCGTCGACTCCGAGATCACCCAGGGGACGCTCACCGAAGACGACATCGTCGCCACGATCGAGTACATCGTCCGGCTCCACGCCGGCGAGATCGCGATGCCCGGGGCGAACGGTGAGGTCGTCGTCGAGACCGACGACATCGACCACTTCGGCAACCGCCGCCTGCGCACGGTCGGCGAGCTCATCCAGAACCAGGTCCGTCTGGGCCTGGCCCGCATGGAGCGCGTCGTCCGCGAGCGGATGACCACGCAGGACGTCGAGGCGATCACGCCGCAGACCCTGATCAACATCCGCCCGGTCGTGGCGTCGATCAAGGAGTTCTTCGGCACCTCGCAGTTGTCGCAGTTCATGGACCAGACCAACCCGCTGGCCGGCCTGACGCACAAGCGGCGTCTGTCCGCGCTCGGCCCCGGTGGTCTGTCCCGTGAGCGGGCCGGCTTCGAGGTCCGTGACGTGCACCCGTCCCACTACGGCCGCATGTGCCCGATCGAGACCCCTGAAGGCCCGAACATCGGCCTGATCGGCTCTCTCTCGTCGTTCGGCCGTGTCAACTCGTTCGGCTTCGTCGAGACCCCGTACCGCAAGGTCGTGGCCGGCCGCGTCACCGAGGACATCGACTACCTGACCGCCGACGAGGAGGACAGGCACGTCATCGCGCAGGCCAACACGCCGCTGCGCGCCGACGGGGCCTTCGCCGAGGACCGCGTCCTGGTCCGCCGTAAGGGCGGCGAGGTCGAGTTCATCCGGCCCAACGAGGTCGACTACATGGACGTCTCCGCGCGCCAGATGGTGTCGGTGGCGACGGCGATGATCCCGTTCCTCGAGCATGACGACGCCAACCGCGCGCTCATGGGTTCGAACATGCAGCGTCAG
>NZ_JBICTU010000021.1:30964-191686 GCF_043197795.1 Sphaerisporangium sp. NPDC049003 | reverse complement strand
ACACGCGGGGTGGTCCCATCACTGGCAACCGGGTGGTCCCATGCTCGTGGCAGAAAACCACCCTCGGTGGTCCCATAAGCCTGGCCGGCGACATGGCAGCGACGGTGAGCAAGGCGATAATCCACCTGAGCACACGCATGCGGCTATTATCCCGGGCCTCCCCGAGAAGCACATTGAAACCAATTCAGATCTGTGGCCGATTTCCGCGCGGTCCTGGCGGCGGCTCCTTGGCGCCGCTGACCGGGAATCGGCGCCTGCCGCGGCTAGCCCGGCCTTGACGTGGGGTGGGCTCCCGGCGTGCCGGTGCCGGTCTCGCCGCCGGGCTCGGTGGGCTCGGTGGGCTCCAGCGGCGGGGCTCCCAGCTCGCAGGCCGCCCTGCGCTCGGGCTCGCGGAGCGCGTTGGTCCTGATCGTGACGAAGGTCAGGACCGCGGCGCAGGCCATCATGGCGGCGCTGACCAGCATGGCCGCGCGGAAACCCGAGGTGAAGGCGACCGGCGAGGTGTAGGCCGCGCCGGTGAGGCCGACGAGCGGGGGGATGGCGGCGACGGCGAGCAGGCTCCCCGTCCGCGCGACCGCGTTGTTGACGCCGCTGGCGACCCCCGCGTAGCGCTCCTCGGCGGTGGCCAGCACCGTCGCGGTGAGCGGGGCGACCGCGGCGGAGAGCCCGACCCCGAAGAGCGTCACCGCGGGGAGCACGTCGAGCAGGTACGACGAGCCGGGCCCGACCCTGCTCATCAGCAGCAGGCCGCCCGCGCACATGAGGATGCCGGCGGTCATCGGCAGGCGTGGCCCGATCCGCCGGCCGAGGTCGCCCGCGCGGGGCGACAGCAGCAGCATGAGCAGCATGACCGGGAGCATCGAGCATCCGGCCGCGACGGGGGAGAAGCCCGCGGCGACCTGGAGCTCCACGACGAGCAGGAAGAAGACCACGCCCATCGCCGCGTACATGATCAACGTCACGATGTTGACGGCGGTGAACTCCCGTGAGGCGAACACGCGGACCGGGACCAGCGGGGACACCGGGCCGATCCGCGAGCGGCGCGCCTCCAGCACCACGAACGCCACTCCGAGCGCGACGCCCGCGACCGCGGCGACCAGCGGGACCGCTGAGCCGCGCTCGATGAGCCCGTAGGTCAGCCCGGCCAGCGCGAAGGCGGCGAGCGCCGCGCCCAGCACGTCGAACCGCCCGGTGGTCGTCTCGTCGCGGGTCTCGGGAACGTGCCGTACGGCCGTGGCGACCACCAGGGCCGCGATGGGCAGGTTGATCAGGAAGACCCACCGCCAGCCCGCCGTCTCCACGAGCCAGCCGCCGAGCAGGGGGCCGATCGCGCCGGCCACGCCGCCGAGGCCGGACCAGACGCCGACGGCACGGGGACGGTCCTCGCGGGCGAAGGACGACTGGATGATCGCGAGCGACCCCGGCGTGAGGAGCGCCCCGCCGATCCCCTGCAGCGCGCGGGCGACGATCAGCGTCTGGATGCCGGGGGCGAGCCCGCACAGGGCCGAGGCGACGGCGAACCAGGCGACACCGATGACGAAGATCTTGCGCCGGCCGTACCGGTCGCCGAGGGAGCCGCCGAGCAGGATCAGCCCCGCCAGCGTGAGGGTGTAGGCGTTCACCGTCCACTGGAGCCCGGACATCGAGGCACCGAGGTCCTCGCCCAGCTTCGGCAGCGCCACGTTGACGACCGTGCTGTCAAGGAAGGCCATCCCCGACCCGAGCACGGTGGTGAACAGGATCCACCGTCCGCTGGGGGAGCTCACGCGGATGCCGCCTTTGTCCATGCTGTCCATAATGCTGGACGCGCGACACGCTCAGAACCCACGGTCCCGGTCTGTCGGTGCCCTCTGGTAGGAAGATCTCGCCCTACTTAACCCCCTGCTACTGGAGACCCGCATGGACTACGCCGAGTTCACCGACGAGGTCGGCGGCCTTCGCGCTGGTGTGTACGCCGGCCTGCCCGTCACCCCGGCGCCCGAGGACGACGACGGCGGCGCGCTGCCGGGTGCCGGGGAGGCGGCCTGGCGGCTCGGGATCGACGACGACTACGACTCCGATGAGACGTTCGAGCGGCAGTTCGCCCGCTTCATGGACGCCGTGGACTCCACCGAGGTCACGGCGATCGTGATCGGATCCTGGGACAGCCCGTGGGATGTCCGCGCCGATCTGCCGATCGGTCTGCTGGCCGACAACGCCGACCGGTTTCCGGCGCTGCGCTCGATCTTCCTCGGCGCGATCACGTCCGACGAGTGCGAGATCTCGTGGATCAAGCAGGGTGACGTCACCCCGCTCCTGCGCGCCTTTCCCCGGCTTGAGAGGCTGGAGGTCCGCGGTGGCGACGGGCTGAAGCTCAGCCCGGTGCGCCACGACGCTCTGAGAATCCTGCGTTTCGAGTCCGGCGGCCTCCCCGCGCGCGTGGTCCGCGCCGTTGGCGACAGCGAGCTCCCCGCCCTCGAATGCCTTGAGATGTGGCTCGGCATCGATGAGTACGGCGGCGACACCACCGTGGCCGACCTGGCGCCCATCCTGTCCGGCGAGCGGCTGCCCTCCCTCAGGCACCTGGGCCTGCAGGACACGGAGATCCAGGACCAGCTGGCCGAGGCGGTGGCCTCCGCGCCCGTCGTCGCCCGCCTGTCCTCGCTCAGCCTGGCCATGGGAGTGCTCACCGACGCGGGAGCCGAGGCCCTGCTCAGCGGTCAGCCGCTCACCCACCTGCGCAGGCTCGACCTGCATCACCACTTTCTCGGTGACGACATGGTCCAGCGGGTCGCGAAGGCTCTGCCGGGAGTCGACGTCGACCTCTCGGAGCAGAAGGAGCCGGAGGAAGAGTGGCGCTATGTCGCGGTCGCCGAATGACCGTCGCCTTCACCGTCGTGGGCACGCCGGGTGACCGGCGGGTGACGATGTTCGGCGAGGCCACGCGAGGACGCGGGCTGCCCGATCCGGCCGTCCTGCCCTGGACGTCCGTGCTCTCCGGCGATGAGATCCGCCTGGAGCCGGGCACCCTCGTCCGCGTCGACTCTCCCGGTGAGGACCCCGAGGCAGACGCCCTGCTGCGAGGGCCGGGTGATCCGGCTCGGGCGGGCGGCGGCGCCGCCTGGTACGCCACGTTCCTCTGGGCCCTCGACCGGGTACGCCGGGCTGTCGCGCGGGCTCCGGGAGCCGTGGTGCTCGGCGACCTCGGCGAGATCGCGGTGATGTTCGACAAGCGGAGCTGCCACGCGCGGCTGTCGGCGGCGGGCGTGCCGGTGCCGCCCGCCCTGCCGGGCCCGGTCCGCTCCTACGGCGAGCTCCGCGACCGCATGGAGGCGGCGGGCTGGGCGCGCGTGTTCGTCAAGCCCGCGCACGGTTCCTCGGCGTCGGGCGTGGTGGCGCTGCACGCGGCCGGCGGCCGGGTCAGGGCCACGACGTCGGCCGTTCCTGACCCCATGGGCGTCCCGGCCGGCGCGCGTTCCGCTCTGCGCAATTCGCTCCGCGTGCGCACCTACGAGGGCGACAGCGACGTCGCGGCGATCATCGACGCGCTCGCCCCCGACGGCCTGCACGTCGAGCGGTGGTTCCCGAAGGCGTCGGCCGGCGGGCGGGTGATCGATCTGAGGGTGGTCGTCGTGGCGGGGGTGCCGACCCACGTCGTCGTGCGCGCCAGCCGCACCCCGATGACCAACCTGCACCTCGGCGGGGTGCGGGGCGATCTGGGCGTGGTGCGTGAGGCGCTCGGGCCGCGCCGGTGGGATCGCGCGATGGAGGTGTGCGCGCAGGCGGCGGCCTGCTTCCCCGGCAGCCTGGCGGTCGGCGTCGACCTGCTGCTCGGCGTGGGCTGGAAGAGGTTCGCGGTGGCCGAGGTCAACGCGTTCGGCGATCTCCTTCCCGGGCTGACGGGCCTGCCCGGCAGCGGGGCAGAAGGCCTTTCCACCTATGAGGCCGAGGTCGAGGCGGTGCTCACCGGAAGCGCCCTCGCCATGGGTCCCGCCTCCTCCGGGCGCGACCGCTCGCGGGCCGAAGGAGCGCCGGCGTGCGCGACATGAACGCGATCGTGGGCGGGCACGACATCCTGCTCGTCACGCTCGACACACTGCGCTACGACGTGGCGGCCCGGCTCGCCGAGGAGGGCCGCCTGCCGAACCTCGCCAGAGCGCTGCCCGGCGGCCGGTGGGAGCGCCGCCACAGCCCGGGGAGCTTCACCTACGCGGCGCATGCCGCGATCCTCGCCGGGTTCCTCCCGACTCCGGTCGAGCCCGGCCCGCATCCGCGTCCGTTCGCGGCGAGGTTCCCCGGAAGCGAGACCACGGCCGGGGGGACCTGGGTGTTCGACGCCCCCGACCTGCCGAGCGGGCTGGAGAAGGCGGGCTACCACACCGTCTGCGTCGGCGGGGTCGGCTTCTTCTCCAAGCTCACCGAGCTCGGCTCGGCCCTTCCGGGGATGTTCGCCGAGAGCCACTGGGAGCCCGGGTTCGGGGTCACCTCGCCGACGTCCTTCGAAGCGCAGATCGAACGGGCCGAGACCGTCCTCCGGGCCCGGTCCGCCACCCCGGCCGGGGACGGGGGGCCGGTGTTCCTGTTCGTCAACGTGTCGGCGCTCCACCAGCCCAACTGGTTCTTCCTTCCGGACGGGACGCGGGAGGACGGCGACAGCCGGGAGAGCCACGCCGCCGCGCTGGAGTACGTCGATCGGCACATCGGGCGGCTGTTCGCCCTCATGACCGAGCGGCGGCCGTGTTTCGCGATCGTCTGTTCCGACCACGGCACGGCATACGGAGAAGGCGGATATGTCGGCCATCGGATCGGCCACGAGGTCGTGTGGACCGTCCCCTACGGGGAGTTCCTCATGGAAGTAGGGGAGTGGACGTGAAAGTGAACGCGCCTGCCGCGCCGGGCCGGCCCTCTCAGGGGGCCGAGCAGGGATCCGAGAGCCCCTATCAGGGGTATGTCTATGCCTATCCGCACAAGACTGCCTATCGCCCGCTCGAACCACGGCCGTCGTTGCGCGAGGTCTGGGCGGCGGAGCCGACGGATCAGCTCTTTCTCTACCTGCACATCCCCTTCTGCGAGATGCGCTGCGGGTTCTGCAACCTGTTCACCCGTACGGGCGCGCCCGAGGAGCTCGTCGCCGCCTACCTCGACGCGCTCGAACGCCAGGCGAGGGCCGCACGCGACGCCCTGACCGAGCCGGGGTTCGCGGCCGGTGCGATCGGCGGCGGCACCCCGACCTATCTCACGCCGGGCGAGCTGACCCGGCTGTTCGACATCGCCGAGCGCACGATGGGCGCCGGCCCGCGCGTGGTCCCGCTGTCGGTCGAGACCTCGCCCGCGACGGCCACGACCGACCGGCTGCGGGTGCTGGCCGAGCGCGGGACCACCCGGCTGTCGATCGGCGTGCAGAGCTTCGTCGACGCCGAGGCCCGCGCCGCCGTACGGCCGCAGAAGCGCTCGGAGGTGGAGGCGGCGCTCGGCCGGATCCGCGAGGTGGGCTTCCCCGCGCTCAACATCGACCTGATCTACGGGATCGACGGCCAGACCACGCGGTCCTGGCGGTACTCCCTGGACGCCGCTCTGGCCTGGCGGCCGGAGGAGATCTACCTCTACCCGCTGTACGTACGTCCGCTCACCGGCCTCGGCCGCCGGGCCCGCGACTGGGACGACCACCGTCTGACCCTCTACCGCGAAGGCCGGGACCACCTGCTGGCGGCCGGCTATGAGCAGGTCTCGATGCGCATGTTCCGCCTGCCCGGGTCCGGGGAGCCGGTCGACGCGACGACGACCGTGCCGCAGGGCGGGGCGGCGCGTTACCGCTGCCAGTCCGACGGCATGGTCGGGCTGGGCTGCGGTGCCCGCTCCTACACCGGTGAGCTGCACTATTCCTTCGAGTACGCGGTCGGCGCCGGTCACGTCCGGGCGATCATCGACGACTATGTGAGCCTTCCGGGCGAGGAGTTCACGGTCACCAACGTCGGGTTCCGGCTCGACGACGACGAGCGTCGCCGCCGGCACCTGGTCCAGTCACTGCTGCAGGCCGGCGGACTCGACGGCGACGACTACCGGCAGAGGTTCGGCACCGACGCGCATTCCGACTTCGCGGCCGAGTTCGGCGAGCTCGCGAGCAGGGGCTGGCTGGAGAGCATCCCCGGCGCCGGCCCGCCAGGCGGCGTGTCGCGGCTCACCGCCGAGGGCCTCGCGCACTCGGACGCGATCGGCCCCGCCCTGTTCTCCCCCCGCGTCCGCGAGCTCATGGCGCGCTACGAGGAGCGCTGACCCGCTGGTGGCCATGGGAGGAGCGGTGAGCGGTGCGGGATGCCTGGAGTGGTGACGTGAGGGAGCCGGACGGCCATCTGTCGATTCTGTATCGAGGGCCGCTGGCCAGTTGCGACTACGACTGCCCGTACTGCCCCTTCGCCAAGCGTCGCGACTCTCCGGCGCGGCTTCGCGAGGACCGGGCCGCGCTGGAGCGGTTCACCGGATGGGTCGAGGAGCAGGACCACCCGATCTCGGTGCTGTTCACGCCCTGGGGCGAGGGCCTGGTCCGGTCGTGGTATCGCCGGGCCATGGTCATGCTCGGCCATCTCCCGCACGTGCGCCGGGTGGCGATCCAGACCAACCTGAGCTGCCGCCTCGACTGGCTGGAGGAGGCCGATCGCGACCGGCTGGCCCTCTGGGTGACCTTCCACCCCGGTCAGGTGACCTATGACCGGTTCCTCGGAAGATGCCGCGCCCTGGCCGCGCGAGGCGTGCGGCACAGCGTGGGCATCGTCGGCCTTCCCGAGCACCTCGGCCACGCGCGCCGGCTCCGCGCCGACCTCCCGGCGACCACCTACCTGTGGGTGAACGCCGCCGAAGGTCACCTCTACAGCGATGATGAGGCGGCCGGCTGGCAGGAGATCGACCCGCTGTTCGCCTACAGCCGTGACCCTCATCCCAGCGCCGGGCTGCCGTGCCGCACGGGGGAGAGCGTGATCTCGGTCGCGGGAGACGGCACCGTCCGGCGGTGCCACTTCGTGCCCTCGGTGATCGGCAACCTCTACGACGGGTCGTTCCGTGAGGCCTTGCGTCCCAGGGCCTGCCCGCTGGCGACGTGCGACTGCCACATCGGGTACGTGCACCTGGAACCGCTCGGCCTCTACGACGTCTACGCCGGCGGGGTGCTGGAACGCGTCCCACACGCCTGGCCGCCCAACCCGCCCCCTCACCCTCGGCCCGCTGGCCGCCTGTGAACGTGGTGGCCGGGTCTCGCGTCGGGCCGGTGGTCGTCTTTGAACGTGTGGGGTCGGCGAGGGACATCCGCGCGTCACGGCCTAGGAGATTACAGAATTACGATCGCTCGCAGCGAACAAGCGCAGTCTTGGGAACAATCGTGGGCTCTCATTAATTGAGTGCATGTAACTCAACCTTTGGAGTTCGCATGAGTCAGAGCCTGATCCTCCCGGTGCTGCCGCTCGACGACGAGGTCGTCCTCCCCGGCATGGTCGTTCCTCTCGACCTGTCGGACACCGAGGTGCGCGCCGCCATCGACGCCGCCCGGGCCTCCTCGAACCAGAGCAAGCCCCGGGTGCTGCTTGTTCCACGCATCGACGGCAAGTACGGCGCGGTGGGCGTCGCCGCCGTCGTCGAGCAGGTCGGCAGGCTTCCCGGAGGCGAGCCCGCCGCCGTGGTGCGCGGTGTCGAGCGGGTGCGCATCGGCTCCGGCACCACCGGGCCCGGCGCGGCCCTGTGGGTCGAGTCCACCACGATGGAGGCCGTCGCCGCCGACGAGCGCGCCGGGGAGCTGGCCAAGCAGTACAAGGCCCTTGCCACCACCATCATGCAGAAGCGCGGCGCCTGGCAGATCGTCGACGCCATCAACCAGATCGAGGAAGCGTCGGAGCTCGCCGACAGCTCCGGCTACGCGCCGTGGCTGACCACGGCCCAGAAGGTCGAGCTTCTGGAGGACCCCGACCCGGCGGAGCGCCTCGCCCTGCTGGTCGACTGGGCCCGCGAGCACCTGGCCGAGCTTGACGTCGCCGAGACGATCCGCAAGGACGTCCAGGAGGGCATGGAGAAGCAGCAGCGCGAGTTCCTGCTCCGCCAGCAGCTCGCGGCCGTCCGCAAGGAGCTGGCCGAGCTGAACGGCGAGGCCGCCTCCGAGGAGGAGGACTACCGCGCCCGCGTCGAGGCGGCCGATCTGCCCGAGAAGGTCTGGGAGGCCGCGCTCAAGGAGGTCGACAAGCTGGAGCGCGCCTCCGACCAGTCGCCCGAGAGCGGCTGGATCCGCACCTGGCTGGACACGGTCCTCGACATCCCGTGGAACGAGCGCACCGAGGACTCCTACGACATCGCCGCCGCCCGGGCCGTGCTGGACGCCGACCACACCGGCCTCGACGACGTCAAGGACCGCATCGTGGAGTACCTCTCGGTGCGCAAGCGCCGCTCCGACCAGGGGCTCGGCGTGGTGGGCGGGCGCCGCAGCGGCGCCGTGCTGGCGCTGGCGGGGCCTCCCGGGGTCGGCAAGACCTCGCTCGGCGAGTCGGTCGCCCGCGCCATGGGCAGGAAGTTCGTCCGGGTCGCCCTCGGCGGCGTCCGCGACGAGGCCGAGATCCGCGGCCACCGGCGCACCTACGTCGGCGCGCTTCCCGGCCGCATCGTGCGCGCCATCCGCGAGGCCGGCAGCATGAACCCCGTCGTCCTGCTCGACGAGGTCGACAAGGTGGGCGCCGACTACCGGGGCGACCCGACGGCGGCCCTGCTGGAGGTCCTCGACCCCGCGCAGAACCACACCTTCCGCGACCACTACCTGGAGGTCGAGCTCGACCTGTCGGACGTGCTCTTCCTCGCGACCGCCAACGTCCTTGAGGCCGTTCCCGGCCCACTGCTCGACCGCATGGAGATCGTGACGCTCGACGGCTACACCGAGGACGAGAAGGTGGCGATCGCCCGTGACCACCTGCTTCCCCGGCAGCTCGAAAAGGCCGGTCTGACCTCCTCGGAGGTCACGGTCGAGGAGGAGGCGCTGCGCAGGCTCGCCGGTGAGTACACCCGCGAGGCGGGGGTACGCTCGCTGGAACGGTCGATCGCGCGGGTGCTCCGCAAGGTCACCGCGCGGGCGGCCCTCGAACGGGCCGCGCTGCCGGTGCACGTCGGGCCGGGCGACCTGGTGGGCTACCTCGGCAGGCCGAGGAACGTCCCCGAGTCCTCGCTGCCCGAGTCGGCGCAGCGTACGGCGGTGGCGGGCGTGGCCACCGGGCTCGCGGTCACCGGCGCGGGCGGTGACGTCCTCTACGTCGAGGCGTCGCTGGCCGACCCGGAGACCGGCTCCACCGCCGTCACGCTCACCGGCCAGCTGGGTGAGGTGATGAAGGAGTCGGCGCAGATCGCTCTGTCCTACCTCCGCTCGCGCGGCGCCGAGCTGGAGCTGCCGGTCGGGTCCCTCAAGGACCGGTCCGTGCACATCCACGTCCCGGCGGGCGCCATCCCCAAGGACGGCCCCTCGGCGGGCGTCACGATGACCACCGCCCTGGCCTCGCTGCTGTCGGGCCGCCCCGTACGGTCCGACGTGGCGATGACCGGCGAGGTGTCGCTCACCGGGCGGGTGCTGCCGATCGGCGGGGTCAAGCAGAAGCTGCTCGCCGCTCACCGGGCGGGCATCACCACGGTGCTCATCCCCGCGCGCAACGAACCCGACCTCGACGATGTGCCCGAGGCGGTGCGCGAGGAGCTGACCGTCCACGCGGTGAGCGACGTGCGCGAGGTGCTCGCCATCGCGCTGACCCCCGCGACGGTCGCGGAGCCCGCCGCCGCCTGACCTGGCCCGGCACGGGCTTGCCGGGTCCGCGCGGCTCTGACGGCCCGCGCGGACAAATATGGACGAATCATCCTGTCGCTTGACAGGATGATTCGTCCATGCTGTCATGACGGCATGCTGTACGGGACACCAGAGCTGGATCCTGCCGACAAGGCCGTTCTCGGCGAGATCGAGGACATGCGCCGCGACCTGAAGTACCGTCTCGCGGAGTCCCATCGGTGGGACGGCCAGCTCAGGCGCCAGCTCCAGGCGCGCGCGATCCAGGGCTCCAACACGATCGAGGGATACCGCGCGAGTGTCGAGGACATCGAGTCGATCATGCTCGGTGAGGAGCCGCTGGAGACCTCCTCGGCGGTGACCAGCGAGATCGCCGGATACCAGCAGGCGCTCACCTACATCCGCCATCTCTCTCTGGCCCGGTCGTTCCGCTTCGACACCGGCATGCTGCACGCGCTGAACTTCATGATGATCGGCCACCACCACGACAAGACCCCGGGGACGCCACGCCCGGGTGGCATCTACGTCCGCAACTCGGCGACCGGCGAGGTCGTCTACGAGGGCCCCGACGCGGAAGCCGTCCCGGCGTTGCTGGACGAGCTGGTGGGATGGCTCAACGGCGGAGACCTGCAAGCGCCGAGCTACGTCCGGGCGGCCATGGCGCACTTCAACCTTGTCGCGATACACCCATGGCGTGACGGCAACGGGCGGATGTCCCGAGCCTTGCAAACACTGGTCCTCGGCCGGGACCAGATCCTGACCCCCGAGTTCTCCTCTATCGAGGAATGGCTTGGCATGGGGGAGAACACCGTTGACTACTACCGGGCGCTGCGTGAGGTTCAGCAGGGCGGGTGGGATCCGCACGATCGGACGCACTCCTGGATGCGGTTCTGCCTGCGGGCCCATCACATGCAGGCGCAGCGGGTGCGGCGGCGGCTCGCCGAGGCCGGGGAGGTGTGGCTCGTGCTGGAGGAGCAGGTCGACAAGGAGCGGCTCCATCCCCGGTGCGTCTCGGCGCTCTACCAGGTCTTCGTGAGCAGGCGGCTCCGGCGCGGCACCTACCAGGCCGACGAGTCGCTGAGCCAGGGCCAGGCGGCGCGCGACCTGCGCGAGCTGGCCGCCCGCGACTGGCTCACCCCGTACGGCGAGACCAAGGGCCGGTTCTACGCCCCTGGCCCGAAGATGGAGCGGGTGAAGGGGGAGTTCGCCGCCCGCGTCGAGCCGCTCCGCGACCCCTACCAAGCGCATTCCGCGTGCCGCAGGACGTAGGAACGGACCTCGTCACTCAGCGGGTCGGCGTCCGGCAGTTCTCCCGTGGCACGTCAGCCGGCAGACCGCGTAGCAGGTCAGGGAAGTGGAGCGGGGCTCGGGTCGATTGAACAGCGGCTCAGCGATCCGCTCGGTCAACGCGGTCGGTTAGGCATCCCAGGACACGACAAGGATCGTAGGTGGGAGAACAGGCCACACTGACGATGAGCCAACTATGCGGCGTTACGGGCATGAATCCGAGATCGCTTAATCTGACTAGTTTCTGATTGGCAATCGCCTGACTAGCTCCTGACAAGGAATTGTAAGTCATATCCAAGGCGTGCCTGCGAGCTTTGTGGGAGCGACGCCCACCGCTCTGCTTCGAAAGGCGCTAGCCGTTCGAGATGCTTCCCATAGTGGTGGTGTGTGGCGGCGTCGACTGTGGATGCGGGTGAGAAGTCGTGACGACGGCGTCGCATCTCGTGTTCTCGCGACTGCATTCTGTTCCCACTAATCAGTAGGAGAACACGTGAAGAAGTTCACCGGACTGGCGGCACTGGCGATGGCCACCGCCCTGATCGGGAGCATCGCGCCGACATCGGCCGAGGCCGCCCCCACGCGCGGCCCGGAGCAGCCGGTCGCCTCCTCGGCCCCCAACCGCGCCGCCACCATGGACGGCTACAAGCGGGCGCTCGCCCAGCAGGTGGCCAGGCGCCTGGACGACCCGGCGTTCCGGGGCACGATCACGCGGGACCTGGCCGACGACGGCCAGGCGGACCTCGCGTCCCTGTTCGCCTCAGTGGCGGGCGCCGGGGACGTCGCCGACTACACCCGCCGCGCCAACGGGGACATCCTGCGGCTGAAGGGCCTGGACGCCACGAACGAGTCGCTGCTCCAGGTGCGGACCGACCCCGCCACGGCCAAGCGGGTGGCCGCCGGGGACAAGGCCCTCGTCATGTTCACGCCGTCCGTCGATGAGAAGGCCCTCCGCACGGTGACGGCCTACGACTCCGCCGGTCGCGCGCACGAGATCGACGCCTTCCGGGCTCCCGCCCGGCCGGTGCTGATCGTGGGACTGGACGAGAGCAAGGTCGCGACCCTGAGCAGGGAGGCCCTCCGCCGGAAGCTCACCGAGGCGGGCATCTCCGGGACCGACCGGACGGACAACACGGCCGCTCCTTCGGCCTCGGCGGCTGTCCGGCCGCTCGGCCAGATCCGCCGCATCGCCAACTACAACGACCACGAGCCGTGGTACAAGGGCTCACCGGAGATCTACGCCTGGGTCGCGGGCGCCGGCGTCGATGGCGCGGCCCGGGTCGACACCGTCGAGATGCCCTACATCAAGACTGAGGGCGTGATCTACTCGCCCAACCAGATCCTGATCGACTGGTCGGCCTTCAAGTGGAGCGCCGTCGACGTCGTCTTCATGGAACGCGATGACAACGCCGACCTGTCCGGCCTGGTGAAGGCCGTCGTCGAGGGGGCGCTCGTCATCAGCGGGAACGGCTCCTACGTCTCCGTCGCTGACAAGATCGTCGGCGCGCTGCCCTCCGACTGGACGATCGACACCGACGACTGGGTCGACTCCTGCTACGCCATCACGCGGGTCATGGCGGCGCCCCAGTGCGCCGCTATTCCCAAGGGTATGGGCCTGGGCATGTCCCTCGTCTACCTGTAACGGGCGAAGCCGGCTCCGGCAAATAGAGCGGCCCGAAGATGACCGCGCCCCCGGCTTCTCGCCGGGGGCGCTTTTCCGTCGTCACACAACAGCCCGTCGATGCCTGTTCTCCGGGGCGTAACGGCGTTTCCAGGGCGGGAATTCGATCGCGGCGGAACGGTGTCCGGAGCCGAATTCGGCGTTCTGGCCGGAGGTACCTCAATACGCCTTTTCTCAACACGAAAAGCGCGCGGACGTACCCCCGCGCCGGACGGACCGAGAGGCCGTGTGTGAACCCAAGCCGCGGCCTTCGGTTCGGCCAGGCCCGCCTTCTCGGCTGCTCCCTGGCTCTGACCGGCCGTGCTCCCGGGGTCAACTTTCATAGTCAAGGTAGATAGGCGGCGTCGATCCTGTCAATGACAGGATGGGGCGCGCGGAGGGTCCCCGCCCGGATCCTTTCCACCGGGGAGTCGACCGAGTACCGTTCGGTTTTATGCATCCGGGAGCAGTCGCAGCACAGACGCCCGACAAACCCGCTGTGATCATGGCGGGCTCCGGGCGTGTGGTCACCTACCGCGAGCTGGACGAGGAGTCCAACCGCCTCGCCCACCTCTTCCGCTCCGCGGGGCTGCGGCCGGGCGACCATGTCGCGTTCATGCTGGAGAACCATCCGCTGTTCCTGGTGGTCGCCTGGGCCGCGCACCGCTCCGGGCTGTACTACACGGCGATCAGCTCCCGCCTGCGGTCCGACGAGCTGGCCTACATCGTGGACAACTGCGAGGCGAAGGTCTTCATCTCCTCGGCGGCGCTCGCCGAGGTCGCGACCTCGGCCACGGAGGACACCCCGAAGGTGCGGCTCAGGCTCATGATGGACGGCGTCGCGCCGGGCTTCGAGCCGTACGAGGCGGCGGTGGCCGCGCACCCCGCGACCCCCGTCGAGGACGAGTGCCAGGGCTCGGACATGCTCTACTCCTCCGGCACGACCGGGCGGCCGAAGGGGGTCAAGCCCCGGCTGGGCAAGGTGCCGCTGGAGACCCCGGGCGCGCTGCTGGAGCTCGTGCGGTTCCTTTTCGCGCCATCGGCCGACGCGGTGTACCTCTCACCGGCCCCGCTGTACCACGCCGCGCCGCTGCGCTACTGCATGACCTTCCAGCGGATCGGCGCGACGATCGTGGTGATGGAGAGGTTCGACCCCGAGCGGGCGCTCGCGCTGATCGAGAAGTACGGCGTGACGCACTCGCAGTGGGTGCCGACGATGTTCATCAAGATGCTCAAGCTCCCCGAGGCCGTGCGGAACAAGTACGACCTGTCCTCGCTGGCCTGCGCGATCCACGCCGCCGCGCCGTGCCCGGTGCCGGTCAAGGAGCAGATGATCGCCTGGTGGGGCCCGATCGTCCACGAGTACTACGCCGGCACCGAGGGCAACTGCTTCCTGTACGTGGGCTCGGAGGAGTGGCTGAGCCACAAGGGCACCGTCGGCCGGCCGCTGCTCGGCGTCACGCACGTGTGCGACGAGAACGGCGACGAGCTCCCGCCCGGCCGGCACGGCATGGTCTACTTCTCCGACGGCCCGAAGTTCGAGTACCACGGCGACCCGGACAAGACCCGCGCGTCCCAGGACCCCCTCGGCCGGGGCTGGACCACGCTCGGCGACATCGGCTACCTGGACGAGGACGGGTTCCTGTACCTCACCGACCGCCGCTCGCACATGATCATCTCGGGCGGGGTGAACATCTACCCGCAGGAGGCGGAGAACGTCCTGTCGGTCCACCCCAAGGTCGCGGACGTGGCGGTCTTCGGGGTGCCGGACGAGGAGATGGGCGAGGCGGTCAAGGCGGTGGTCCAGCCCGCGGACCCGGCGGACGCGGGCCCCGCGCTGGCGGCCGAGCTGATCGAGTACTGCCGGGCGCGCCTCGCCGCCTACAAGTGCCCGAGATCGGTGGACTTCCGGGCCGAGCTTCCCCGCCACCCCACCGGGAAGCTCTACAAGCGCCTGCTGAAGGACGAATACTGGCCCGCCGGATCCTGAGGCCGCCCGCGCGGGCACCTGCTCACGGACAGCCGTAAAGGGCCCGGACGGCGTCCAGGTCGGCCGCGCTGAAACCGATTCTCTGGCCGATCGAGACGGGGGCCGAGGGCTCCAGGGTGTCCTTCCCATTCCTGCTGAAGAAGGTCCTTCCGTACAGCATGACCGAGCCGTAGTCGAGCGGGGTGAAAAGGCGGTTCTGCGGAAGGGCGAGTTTCTTGAACTGGGACTCGTATCCCTTCGCGACGTTCTCCAGGTGAACGGTCAGCGCTGCGTCGCGGTCGGAACGGGAATGCTCGTGGAGGAATCCTATCGCGTGCAGCAGCTCGTGAATGGCGATGCCCTTCCGCTCGCACCCCTTTCCGATCGATACATCCTGCGGCTCGGGGCCGATGCGCCCCACGTACGAATAACAGCCGTCACCGGGGAAGATCTTGAGATAACCGGCCTCGGTCGTACGAGGGACGAAACGCACGCAGGTGTTGTCGTGGAAATCCCGCATCGCCTGGCCGATCGCCTCGCGGGCGGGCGCGGAGAGCTCGGGGGAGAGGACGTAGGGCACCTTCCTGTCCGGCCACAGGGCGCCGGCCTGCGTCGTGGCCGCGCCCTCCGGCACCCGGCAGTCCCCCGGCCGCAGGGGAGCGTCGGGGGTCGGCCTTTCCACGGAAGGCGGAGTGTCATAGGTGACCTCGGGAAATACGCCCGGCATCTGGATCTTTCCCGAGGCCGCCTCGGCGGGTGTTCCGATGACGATGTCACCCTCGGTCACGGCGTGCCCGTCGATGTCGACGTACTCGATCGTCTGGGGCTCCCCGGTTATATCCGGAGTGGTAATGGAGAAGGACGGACGTCCCGTCTGCTGCTCCCATAGCGGATCGAACGGGTCCTCTTCGGCGGCGGCCGGTGACGCCCCCACCGCCAGTACGAAGAGCGCGACCGCCAATACAGCGATATGTCTCATATTTATGCTCCTGGAAGTGTCCGTACCATTTACGGGCCGTCCCATGAAAAATACCCCGATGGCAACCTGGTACTCCAGGAAGGGCGGGTGGTTGATTCCGATAACCCAGCTGCAAGCTCCTACTCGCTCCGAGAATTCGGAGAATCTCCGCTTTATTCGTACTTTAAGTATTTCGTGCTAGGTGCGTGCCCGAGCGTGGCGGATCGTCGGGATCCCGGCGCCCCCGGAGGTCGACCCTCGGGGGCGGCTCGCCACCGCGGGACGTTCAGCCAACGTCCAGTTAGGGCTTAGGCAGTTCTTATCGCCCGTTTGTCATCATTGATTTACCGGTCCGAAGCCGGCCGTCGCCAAATGGGCGACGAGTGCGGATGACCCTGGGGGAAGAGATGAGCACCGAAGACCCGCGTGAGCAGAGCAGTGACACCACTCCGGCCGAGGCGCCGGGTTCGCGTGGATGGACCCAGTTCGGTCAGACCCCGCCGGAGGCGGGCGCCTTCCAGCCCCGCTGGAGCGGCTCCGAACGGTTCGCCGGGGACACCGAGATCATGCCTTCCCAGGCGGCGGGCACGGCCCCCCCGTGGTGGACGACCGGCCGCAAGGCGGTGGCCGGGCTCGCTCTCGCGGCGGTGGCCGTGGGAGGCGGGGTCGCGGGGGCCTTCGTCGCGACGGCGGCCGTCGGGACCAAGACCGTGATCTCCAGCCCGATCGTCAGGCCTGCGTCCGACGCCAGTGTGACGACGGTGGCCGACGTGGCACGGGCCGTGCAACCGTCGGTGGTCTCCATCACCGTGAGCAGCCAGGCCGGTCAGGCCGAGGGCTCCGGCGTGGTGCTCTCGGCCGACGGACTGATCCTCACCAACAACCACGTGGTCGCGGGCGCCGGGCAGAACGCCAAGGTCCAGGTGAAGTTCAGCGACGGCAAGAGCGCGACGGCGACCGTCGTCGGCACCGACCCCACCACCGACCTCGCGGTCGTACGGGCGGAGAACGTCTCCGGGCTGACCAAGGCGACGCTCGGCGACAGCGACAAGCTGAGGGTCGGCGACGCCGTCCTCGCCATCGGCAGCCCCCTCGGGCTTGAAGGCTCGGTGACCGCCGGCATCGTGAGCGCGCTCGACCGTACGCTGACCGTCGGCGACCAGTCCCAGCAGCAACAGCAGCTACCGCCCGGCTGGGGTCAGGGCGGCCTCGGCCAGGGTCAGCAGCGGCAGCAGAGCGGCACCACGATCGGCGGCGCGATCCAGACCGACGCGGCGATCAACCCCGGCAACTCGGGCGGCGCGCTCGTCGACGCCTCCGGCCAGGTGGTCGGCATCAACAGCGCCATCGCGACCAACGGAGGCGACGGCAACATCGGCGTCGGCTTCGCGATCCCCATCAACACCGCTCACCAGGTGGCCGACCAGCTCATCAAGTCGGGCAAGGCCACGCACGCCTTCCTCGGGGTCAATCTCGCCGACGCCACGGGCGACGCCCAGGGAGCCGTCATCGGCTCGGTGCAGTCCGGCAGCCCGGCCGACCAGGCGGGACTCAAGGCGGGCGACCTGATCACGAAGATCGACGGCAAGCCCGTGGCCGGGGCCGACACGGTGGTGGGCGCCGTACGCGGCTACCAGCCGGGCACCAAGGTCACCCTGACGTACGTCCGGGACGGCTCGACCTCCACGGCCACGGTCACCCTGGCGGAGAAGACGGTCACGAGCTGACCATCCGAGCTGGATTCGCCGCCGGGACGCTGCGGGCCCGGCGGCGAATCCATGTCCGGGGCCCCGGGGAAGGCGTCAGGAGAACCTGCGGCCCTTGGCGACGCCGGGGCGCGGTACGGAGGTCAGCCGGGCGTGGCCGTCAGGGCCTCGGAACGCCACAGGTCCCGGTAGTAGCCGGGCACGGCCACGAGCGCGTCGTGGCGCCCCCGCTGCGTCACCCGCCCGCCTTCGAGGACGATGATCTCGTCGACGCCTTCGAGACCGTGCAGGCGGTGGGTGACCAGCAGGGTCGTACGGCCGTGCGTGGCGTCGAGGAGGTCGGCCATCAGCGCGTCCGCCGTGGCCGCGTCCAGGGCCTCGGCGGGCTCGTCCAGGAGCAGCACCTCGGGGTCGTGCAGCAGCGCGCGGGCCAGGGCGAGCCGCTGGAGCTGACCGCCGGAGACGGTGCGCCCGTCCTCGCCCAGCGTCGCGTCCCATCCGGTCCGCTCGACCCACGCGTCCAGGCGCGCGCGCCGCACGGCCAGGGCCAGCTCCTCCTCGCCGGCCTCGGGGCCGGCCAGCCTGAGGTTGTCGCGGACGGAGGCGCGGAAGACGTACGGGTCCTGCGTCAGGCCGGTGATCCTCGCCCGCACCTCGTCGGGCGGCAGGTCGCGGACCCCGGTGCCGTTGATCCGGATGTCCCCGGACTCGAAGTCGGCGGTGCGCATCAGCGCGGACAGCAGCGTGCTCTTGCCCGCCCCGCTCGGCCCCACCACGGCCACACGCCTGCCGGGGGTCAGGGTGAGGGAGACGCCGTCGAGCGCTGGAGCCCGGCCGGGGGCGTGCCGCACCACCAGGTCGTCCACCTGGACGGTAAGCGGACCCTCCGGCGGGGGAGCGGGCGCGGCCGGCTCGGGGACGGCGGGCGGGGTGGCCCTGATCTCCCTCAGCCTGCGCAGCGCCGCGGTGACCCCGGCGAACCGCTCGCCCGCGGCCGCCAGCGGCAGGATCGGCTCGAACGACACCAACGCCGTCAGGGCCAGGACGGCGGTGGCCACCTGGCCGGCCCCGGCGCGCTGGGCGACGAGCACGATCGCCGCCACGGTGAGGCCCTGGACCAGCATGCCGAGCGCGAGCGCGGCCGCGTTGGCCCTGGACTGCCGCCGTTCGAGCGCCGCCAGCTTCGCGCCGGCCCGCGCCGAGGCCGCTAGGGCGTGCTCCCCGGCCCCGTAGGCGGCCAGGTCGGCGCTTCCGTGCACCAGGTCGGCGACCCGCGCGGCGAGGTCGGCCCGTGCGGGGGCGAGCCGGGCGGACCGGCGCCGGGCGGCGGCGGCCGTGCCGGCGGGCAGCAGCAGCCCGGCGGCCAGCAGCCCCGCGAGCAGGACGAGCGCGGCGGCGGGCAGCAGGAAGGCCCCCAGCGTCACCGCCGCGACGGCGGTCACCGCGGCGGCCACGGCGGGCAGCAGGCAGCGCACCAGCAGGTCCTGCACGGCGTCGGTGTCGTCCACCATCCGGCTCAGCAGGTCGGCCCCCCGGTGGCTGAGCGGCCCGGACGGGATGAGGGCCTCGTACAGCCTCTCGCGCGTGGACGCCTGCGCGCGCAGGGCGACATCGTGCCCGGCGAGGCGCTCGCCGTACCGGAACAGGCCGCGGCTGGTCGCGAACGCGCGTACGGCGACGATCGCCACGCTCAGTGCGGCGAGCTGCGGCTGCTCGGCGGCCCTGGTGATCATCCAGGCCGCCGCCGCGATCAGCCCCAGCGCGGCGAGCTCGGCCGCGGCGCCGGCCGCCGCGGCGGTCAGCAGCCTCCCGGTCATCCGGCGGATGTTCATCGCGCCCCCTCCGCCCATGCGTCGTGGTCCGGCGCACCGGTGCCCGGAACCGGGCCCGCGCGGACGACCCGCCGGGACACGAGCCGGTCGGAGACGATCCTCCCGGCGTCGACGCGGATCACCCGGTCGGCCAGATCGATCATGGCGGGGCGGTGCGCGACGATGACGGCCGTGCGCCCCTCCGCGAGGGTCCTGGTCGCCTCGACGATCGCGGCCTCGCTCCTGCCGTCGAGGCGCGCGGTCGGCTCGTCGAGCAGCAGCATCTCGGCATCGGGGCGGCAGAACGCCCTGGCCAGCGCGACACGCTGCCGCTGGCCCGCCGACAGGTCCGCCCCGCGCTCGCCGACGACGGTCGCGTACCCCTCGGGGAGCGCCTCCACGAACTCGGCGGCCCGCGCGGCGGCGGCGGCCGTGCGGACGTCCTCGGGGGAGGCGGGCGAGCCGAGCCGGATGTTGTCGGCCACGGAGCTCGCGAACAGGTGGGGCCGCTGCGGCACGAACGCGAGCCGCCGGCGCCAGGCGGGAAGGTCGAGCGCCGTCAGGTCGGTCCCGCCGACCAGGACCCTCCCCTCGGACGGCGTCACGAAGCCCAGCAGCAGGTGGAGCAGGGTGCTCTTCCCCGCGCCGCTCTCGCCCACCAGCGCCACGCGCTCGCCTGGCGACACGACCAGCGACACCCCGTCCAGCGCGGCGTCCTCGCGGCCCGGGTAGCGGACCGTGACGTTCTCCAGCCGGATCTCCGGCACGCCCGGGGCCGGCGCCGCGTCGCCGCCCGCGCCGGTGACGGGCTCCCCAAGGACCGCGAAGGCCTGGTCGGCGGCGGCGACGCCCTCCATCGCGGCGTGGAACTTCGTGCCGACCGCGCGCAGCGGGATGTAGGCCTCGGGGGCGAGCAGCAGGACCAGCAGGGCCGTACGCAGGTCCAGGGAGCCCGACAGCAGCCGCAGCCCGACCGGCACGGCGACCAGGGCCAGGGACAGCGACGCGACCAGCTCCAGGACCAGCGAGGACAGGAACGCGACCCGGAGGGTGCGCATCGTGGCGGACCGGTGGGCGTCGGCCACCTGCCGGATCACCGTCGCCTGGTAACGCGCCCGCCCGAACGCGCGGAGCGTCGGAAGACCGCGGACGACGTCGAGGAAGTGGCCCCCGAGCCGCGACAGGGCCCGCCACTGCCGCTCGGTGACCACCTTGGTCTGCCATCCGACCAGCGCCCCGAACACCGGGATCAGGGGAAGCGTCACCAGGACGATCACGGCGGTGCCGAGATCGGCCGCGAACAGCCGCACCAGCACGGCGACCGGCACCACGCCGGCCACGGCGACCGCGGGCAGGTAGCCGGTGACGTAGGGGTCGAGCGCGTCCAGGCCGCGCCCCGCGAGCGTGACCAGCTCGCCTGAGCGGTGCGAGGTGATCCGGGCGGGCCCGAGATCGCGCAGCCGGGACAGCAGCCGCGCCCGCAGCACCGACTTCAGCGCCGTGGCCGTACGGCCGCCCGCGACCCCGTTGAGCCACCCGAGCAGCGCCCGCGCCACCACCACGCCGGCCAGGGGGAGCAGCGCCGCGGCCGTCAGGCCGCCCGACAGCACGCCGGACAGCAGCTCGGCCTGCGCCAGGACCAGCAGCCCCGCGAGCACGGCCGCCGCCACGCACGTCAGCAGGTGACGGCGGACCGTCCGCTCCGTGCGCGCCAGCAGTACGAGATCGGTGTGCATCGGTTCCCTAGAAGAACGACGGTATGCGGGCGGCGGCGCCGGTGGCCCGGGTGGGGCCGAACGTGCGCCATACCCATACTTGCGCCCCGACCAGGATGGGTGCGAACGGCAGGACCATGAGACTGAGCACATTCAGCGTCGCCGGCGGCGCCACGTGTCCGAGCAGTGACGGTACGGACACGGCCAGTGGCACCGCTGCGGGCAGGGCCGTCACGACGGCCGAGAGCAGCAGCCGCCGTCCGGTGCGCCGCGCCTCGCTCGGGGCCGACAGCCGCCACGCGGAGAAGGCGCGGCCGTGGAAGCAGAACGCGGCGGCCACCACGGCGCCGTACAGCAGGCCGAGGAGGTCGAACGGACGGCCCGGCAGCCCCCGCACGATGGAGGCCAGGGCGATGCCCCAGGTCAGGGCGAGCCCCCAGGAGGCGGCGCAGAGGACCAGGTCCCAGAACGCCCGCCAGGCGCCGCCGTCGAGCCTGCGCCGGAACCACAGGCCCGCGTCCCGCAGCACCCAGCACACCAGCAGCGCCACCACCAGGGGATAGAGCCCGCCGATCACCGTGCCTTCGAGGACGGGGAACGCGCCGAACAGCGTGCCGATGACGGCGACCAGCCAGATCTCGTTGGCCAGGACGAACGGGGCAATCGCGGCGACCAGGCGGTCACGGTGCCACTGGCGCGTGCCCGGCTCCCCGGCGCGCTCGCGGGCCCGGCTGAGCAGGGGAAGCATCATGCCCACGCCGATGTCGAACCCTTCCAGGGCGAAGTAGCCGATCAGCAGCACGGCGAGGGCCGCGAGCCAGATGATCTCCATGGGGGGAGCTCCTGAGGGGTTTGTGAGGGGGTCACAGGACGAGGGCGGACGCGGGGGCGGGCTCGGCCGGCTCGGCCGCGCCGAGGTCGACCCGCGTGGGGCCGCGCCGCACGGTTCTCGCGATAAGCAGGTAGTCGACGACGGCGAGCAGGCCGAGCACGCCGGCGAAGGCGAAGAGCGAGAAGGTCACCATGCCCTTGGTGAGACCGGGTGACATGGCGTCGGCCACGCTGAGCTCGCCGTACACGAGCCACGGCTGGCGGCCGGCCTCGCGCGCGAGCCAGCCCGTGATCGCCGCCAGGAACGGCAGCGGGGTCATGATCATCAGCAGGGGGTGGACCCACCGGAAGCGGGCGAGGAGGTTCCTGAACAGCAGGGGCAGCAGGACGAGCATCACGAAGAACTGGACGAGCTGCCCGATCGTGATCATGGTGCCGAGCGCCGGCCCGGCGACCGCGCCGTCGAACTTGCCCGGCTGGATGCCGGCGACGAAGCCGAACTGGGCGTAGCCGAAGCCGACCGCCAGCGTGGTGCCGATGAACGCCCACACCACGCCGGTGCGCAGCGACCTGCGGAAGAACTCCTGCTCGGGGGTCCTCCTGAACAGCTGGTAGGCGCTGCCCCCGATGACCACGAAGCTGCCCGCGAACAGCCCGGCGCCGATGACGTGGGGGAACGCCATGACGAGGCTGGGGTTGGCGAGCAGCGCCCCGAAGTCCACCAGGGCCAGGTGGTCACCCTGCCGGACGGTGCCCGCCGGGTGCTGGAGGAACGAGTTGGCGACCATGATCCAGAACGCGCTCGCGTAGGCCGTCAGCGTCACCAGCCAGATGCACGCGAGGTGCGCCTTCTTGGGCAGGCGGTTCCACCCGAAGATCCACAGCCCGAGGAAGGTCGATTCGAGGAAGAACGCCACCAGCGTCTCGATCGCCAGGGGCGCCCCGAACACGGCGCCGGCGAAGTGGGTCAGGCCACTCCAGCTCAGCCCGAACTGGAACTCCATCACCAGGCCGGTGAACACGCCGAGCGCGTAGTTGATCACGTAGATCTGGCCCCAGAAACGGGTCATCCGCTCGAAGACCGGCTTGCCGCTGATGGCGTGGCGGGTCTGCATGATCGCGACGAGGGGGCGCTGCGCAGGCTGGAGCGCGTGGGACACCTCACGAGCGAGTGGGCGACGGTGGGCGGTCGCAGGCGCCGCACCTACCGGCTCACCCCGTCCGGCCGCGCGGCCCTCGCGGGCGAGCGATCGGCCTGGCAGGCGTTCACCGACGCCATCGGCAGCGTCCTCGCCCCCCGCGGCTCCGCTACCTGAGGATCGTGGCCTTCCGGGCGGGGACGCCCCGGGAGACGATCAGGCAGCGGGTGGCGGCGCACAGCAGCCAGCCCAGCACCAGGTAGCTGAGGACGGATGCCGCCACGCCCGGGGGATAGTCGTCGAAGCCCGCCCGGCCGGCCGAGCCGCCGAGCGTCAGGGCCAGCGATATCGCGCCGATCGCCGGCACCTGGATCCACAGCAGGATGCCCATGGCCCGGGTGACGAGCTCGGGACGGGCGATCCTGCGCAGCCGCCCCGCGAGGACGATCAGGGCCAGGGCGGCGAGGACGCCCATGCCGAACTGGAACACGTCGAGGAAGCGCGCGAGCGGCGAGAACCAGGCGGGCTTGACCTGCGCGGCGACCGACGCGTCCTCGGGGAAGACCATCCAGATGCCGCTCCACATGAGCGTCATCAGCGGCACGGTGACGAACACGACCGCGGCCGTCCTGCGGCCCTGGTGCGCGGCGAGCTCTTCCTGGTAGCCGGGCGCGATCTCCGCCACCGCCCCGAACTCGGCGACCGCCAGCCGCTCGGCCTCCACCGGGTCGAGCCCTTCGGAGAGATAGGACTCGGCGGAGTCGGCCAGGCTGTCGCGGGCCTCGGTCACCAGGTCGCGCCTGACCCGCCGGGGCCCGCGCAGCGTGCGGCCGAGCGTGGTCACGTAGTCGTCGATGACACCGGCGCTCGCCATGTTCTCCTCATGTCCCGCCCGCGATGAGTCTCGACCCCATTGTGTCGTCCACGGGGGGAGGGCCGGAATCCGGGGAATCCCTGACCCGCCCCTGGGGCCGGGATCGCTCGCGGCCGGTCGGGCGTACCCGGTGTGTTGGGTAGGAAGCTTCCTACGTATTATCCCTGACATGCGTATTCATCACATAGGCCACCGGCCGGCGCCCGAGGGTCCGGTCGCGGGATGACCGACGTGTTCGCCGCCCTGGCGAGCCCGGCCCGGCGGGAGCTGCTGCGCCTGCTCCGCGATGAGGGCGCACAGCCGGTGCGGCGGCTCGCCGGCCGGTTCGCCATGGCGAGACCCAGCGTCTCCGAGCACCTGAGGGTGCTGAAGGACGCGGGGCTGGTCACCGAGCGCAGGAACGGGCGCGAACGCCTGTACAGCCTGGAGACGGCTCCGCTGGCCGAGGTCAAGGACTGGCTCGCGCCCTACGAGCGCTTCTGGCGCGAGCGCCTGACCGGCCTGCGCGACATTCTCAACACGATCGAGGACGAATGAGCGGCAACCCGATGTTCCCCGAGGACGGCCCGGAGGACGACCTCACGGCCGTCCACGTGGTCGAGTTCCTGCCGCACCCGCCCGCGAAGGTCTGGCGGGCGCTCACCGAGCCGGAGCTGATCGCCCGATGGCTGATGCCCAACGACTTCAAGCTGGAGCTCGGGCACCGCTACACCATGCACACCATGCCGATGCCCGCCGTCCGGTTCAGCGGCGTGGTCGCCTGCGAGGTGCTGGAGTTCGAGGTGGGCAGGATGCTCCGGATCAGCTGGGCGGACGCGGGCAGGCGTGACGAAAACGGCCTGGACTCCACCGTCACCTGGCGGCTGGAGCCGGAGGGCCGGGGCACCCGGCTGTTCCTCGACCACGAGGGCTTCGACCCCCGTGACCCCTCGCAGCGCCTGTCCCGGAGGATCATGGGCGGCGGCTGGAAGTCCCGCCTCTTCCGCAACCTGGAAGCGGTCCTGGTCCACCTCCCCTGAGAGGCCCGGGGGGATCCGAGCGGGGTCAGCCCGCGCGGACGGCCGAGACGTGCACGGCGGGGACCGGGCTGGGGGAGCGGTGGCCGACCGGGCGCCTGGCCGGATGGGCGCCCGCCGACCAGAACACCGCCACGGCCGCGACGGCCGCCACGAGCGCGACCCAGCCGGCGGTGCGGCCCATGCGCAGCCCGTACCCGCAGGCCAGCCAGTAGGCCGACAGCGCCAGCCTGGCCCGCCCCCGGCCGGTCGCCAGGCGGCGCATCTCCATGGCGCCGAAGGCGAAGTCCGCCGAGGTCCTCTTGTCGTCCACGCCGCGCCGCACCCGCTCGTACAGGGCCGCCAGGCGCCCGGCGTCCAGGGGCTGCTCCACCCTCGCCGACCAGCCGCGCCAGGCCTGCTCGTCGGCGAGCACGCGGCGGTTGGTCCACCACAGCACGGGCGGCCAGCGCAGGCCCAGGCGTACGCCGCGTGGCGTGGCGGCGAAGACGCAGTCCGTCAGCCGCAGGGCCTCCGGCCTGCGGAGCTGGGCCAGACGGCAGGCGCTGAGGTCCGCCCCGGCCAGCGTGAGCGCGACGGCGTCCAGGCGGTCGAGCGACAGCACGCGCAGCCGCCCGGCGCGCCGGGTGACGGCCGAGGGCCCGGCGAGGACGGCCTCCCGCAGGTCGAGGTCGGCGTCCGACAGCCGCGCGGTGAACCGCCCGGAGATCCTCGCCGCCCGCAGGTCGACGGCGCAGCCGGCGGTGTCCAGCTCAAGGGGCGCCGAGGCGTGGACGCCCGACAACGTCAGCCTGCGGCCGACGTGGACCTGGGTGAGGAAGGCCGAGTTGTGGAAGCGGGCCCCCTCGAACCCGGCCGTGCCCGCGAAGACCGCCTTGCGGTAGGAGACCGCACGGTGGAAACGGGCGCCGCGGAAGATCGCCTCGCCGTCGAACATGGCCCCGTCGAACGCCGCGAACCCGTGGAACTCCGCCCCGAGGAAGGACGCGTCCTTTCCGAACCTGGCCTCGCCGAAGAGCGCGTCCCTGCCGATGCGGACGTGGTCGAACGCCCCGTGCCCCCGGACGCGGGCCTCGTGCATGGAGAACTCGCGGGAGAACCCGGCCTCGCGGAAGGACGCGTTCCTGGTGAAGCGCGTGCCGAAGAAGGAGGCGAGCCGGTCGAACCGGGCGTGGTCGAAGGTCGCGTCGCCCGCGAAGACCACCTCGCCGAACCGCGCCGCTCCCGTGAAGGTCGCGTGGTCGAACCTGGCCCGGCCGAGACGGCGCTCCGTCGCGTCCAGGACGCGGGTGAGCAGCTCCTCGCCGATGATGGTGCCGCGCAGGTCGACGCCCTGCCCGGGGGTCAGCCCGCGAAGCGCCCCGTCCAGCTCGTCCGGCGTGAGGTGCGCCATGCAGCGGCCGTACGGCCCGCACGCGGTCCCGACGCACTCGGGGGAGGCGTCGCACGTCTTCCAGCCGACGTCGAGGGACAGGATCTTCAGCAGGGGCGTCATGCCAAAGTCATACCCAATGTCAGGTAACAGGTTACTAAATCGTGATGGAAAGCTGACACAGGGTGCCGGGGTTGGACGATGTCGCTGGTCCGCTAGATCTAAGGACGCCAAGTCTGACGACGACTAGTCGACATGAAGTGTCAAGATTCCCTTATTTCATCTTCTATCTAGTTCTAGTATGAGATTCAAGGGTTTTGGGGCCTTACGCTCCCGACCATGCGTGCACTATCCCGGGCGTTCGCCGCCCTACTGGCAACCGGCGTTTCGGTCGCCGGTATCGCCATCGTTTCCTTGTCCCCGGCATCCGCGGAGCCGGGGACCGTTGTGATCAGCCAGGTGTACGGCGGGGGCGGCAACTCCGGCGCCCCGTTCACCAACGACTTCGTGGAGCTTTTCAACCGCAGCGGAAACACCGCCTCCCTCAGCGGCTGGTCGCTGCAGTACACCAGCGCGACCGGCACCGGGAACTTCGCCTCCAACAAGGTCGACCTGTCCGGCTCGCTGGCGCCGGGGCAGTACCACCTGGTCCAGCTCGCCGCCGGCACCACAGCGAGCGGCGCGCTGCCCGCGCCCGACGCCACCGGCGGCCTCAACCTGAGCGGTACGGCCGGCAAGGTGGCCCTGGTCCGCTCGGCCGACGGCCTCGCCTGCAACGGCGGCTCCGTGGTCTGCACGGCCGAGCAGCTCGCCCTCATCGCCGACCTGGTGGGATACGGCACCGCCAACTTCTCCGAGGGTTCGCCTGCCCCGGCCCTGACCAACTCCACCGCGGCGCTGCGCGCCGGTGGCGGCTGCGTCGACACCGACGCCAACGCGGCGGACTTCACCGCCGTGGCCCCCGCGCCCCGCAACTCGGCCACCACGCCGGCTCCGTGCGAGCCGACCCCGACCGACAGTCCCGGGGCCACGGACACGCCCACGGCGACCCCCACCGACACCCCGACCGCGACGCCCACGTCGACGCCGTCGGACACGGCCACCCCCACGCCGAGCCCGACGCCGACCCGTACGGGTCAGCCGTGCGCGATCCCGGCCACCCACCAGATCGCCCAGGTGCAGGGAAGCGGTGACACCACCCCGCTCGCCGGCCAGGAGGTGCGCGTCGAGGGCGTGGTGACCGGTGACTTCCAGGGCACCGGCCAGTTCGGCGGCTTCTACATCCAGGACCCGACTCCAGACGCCGACCCCGCCACCTCCGACGCGGTGTTCGTGTTCACGAACAAGCCCGCCGCCGTGGGCGACCGGGTTCTGGTCAGCGGCACCGCCGTCGAGTTCAACGGCCTCACGGAGCTGACCTCGGTCTCCTACGTGGACGTCTGCGGCACCGGCACGATCAAGCCGACCAAGGTGAAGCTGCCGCTGGCCGAGGGCGCGAGCCTGGAGCCGCTGGAGGGCATGCTCACCACGTTCCCGGCGGAGCTCACCGTCTCCGAGGTGTACAACCTCGGCCGCTTCGGCGAGATCACGCTCGCGTCGAACGGGCGGCTGTTCCAGCCCACCGACCGTCCCAACATCGACCCCGCGCTCAACGCGCGGCGGCGGATCCTGCTCGACGACGGATCCAACGCGCAGAACCCCGCGACCCTGCCCTACCACACCAACGGCTCCAACACCGTCCGCGTGGGTGACGCCACCACCGGCCTCACGGGCGTGCTGACCTACGGCTTCAACTTCTACCGGGTGCAGCCGACCCAGCCGGTCGTCTTCACGGCCGCCAACCCGCGCCCGTCCAAGCCCGCCAAGGTCGGCGGCAACGTCAAGGTGGCCAGCCTCAACACGCTGAACTGGTTCACCACGCTGAAGTCCCGGGGCGCCACCACCGAGGAGGAGAAGCAGCGTCAGCTCGCCAAGCTCGTCTCGACGCTGAAGGGCCTCGACCCCGACGTGGCCGGCCTCATGGAGGTCCAGAACAACGGCAGCACGGCGCTGAACACGCTCGTGGACGCCCTCAACGCCGAGGTCGGCGCGGGCACGTACAAGGGCATCCTCTCCCCGGTGCCGGGCACGGACCTCATCCAGGTCGCGGTCATCTACAAGCCCGCGGTCGTCAAGCCGGTGGGCGCCGCGCAGTCCTCGACCGACCCGGTGTTCCGCAGGCCGCCGCTGATCCAGGAGTTCAAGCGGGCCAAGGGCGACCCGATCCCGTTCACCATGATCGTCAATCACTTCAAGTCGAAGGGCTGCGAGGACGCGACCGGAGCCGACCTGGACCAGGGCGACGGCCAGAGCTGCTTCAACGCCGAGCGGATCCGGCAGGCCAACGCCGTGCTCGGGCTGATCGACACGCTCAACCTGACCAACCCGGTCGTGCTCGGCGACCTCAACGCCTACGGCGAGGAGGACCCGATCCACACGCTGGAGGCGGGCAAGCTGGTGAGCGTGAGCAAGAAGTTCATCGACAAGCAGGACCGCTACAGCTACCTCTTCGACGGCCTGTCGGGTGAGCTCGACCACGTGCTGGTCGGCAAGCAGCTCCTCAAGAAGGTGACCGGCGCGACGATCTGGCACATCAACGCCGACGAGGGCCGCTTCATGGACTACAACACCGAGTTCAACCCGCCCTACCTGTACTCGTCCGCGGCCTTCCGCTCCTCCGACCACGACCCCCTGCTCTTCGGCATCGACCTGAAGAACTGATTTCAACCCTCTGAATCTCCCTACGAGACCTCTGCGGACCGACCGGCCCGCAGAGGTCTCGTCGCGTCACGGAGCCTCTACGCCGCCATGCGGGATCATCTGGGCGGTCCTGATCCGCGGTGCGACGTGACAGGAGTGGACGAACCCGGTGCCGGGGCGGCACGAGGATCTCTTCTTCCTTCGTGCCCGGTGGCGGGCGGGGTGGCGAGGTGAGGAATTCGCGTACCGGGTAGATGGTTATGCCGATCGAAAACGACGAGAACACGAGACGAGGAACCACCTGTGGCGACCATCGCGGTGAACGAGACCAACTTCAACGAGATCGCCGACGAGGGGATCGTCCTCCTCGACTTCTGGGCCGCCTGGTGCGGGCCTTGCCGGACCTTCGGGCCGATCTTCGAGAAGGCCTCCCAGAAGCACGAGGACATCACCTTCGGCAAGATCGACACCGAGGCCGAGCGCGGTCTCGCGGAGGGCTTCGAGATCACCTCGATCCCCACCGTCATGGCGATCCGCGACGGCATCGTGGTCTTCGCCCAGCCGGGCGCCCTTCCCGAGCCCGCCCTTGAGGACCTGATCAGGCAGGTGCGCGCGCTCGACATGGAGGCGATCCGCAAGGAGATCGCGTCCGACATCGACGCCGGGATCGCCGAGGGCCCCGAAGACGGCCGCAGGCCCTGACCGGCCGCTCACCCCACCCCCGGCCGATCAGGCCGGCGCGGACGGAAACCGGGGCCCTCCCATGAGGTGGGAGGGCCCCGGCCGGTGTCCAGGGCTCAGCTGGAGCGGTAGAGCTCGGCCACCCGGAAGGCCAGGTCGAGGGACTGACCCCGGTTGAGCCGCGGGTCACAGGCCGTCTCGTAGCGCAGCGCGAGGTCTTCCTCGACGATCGCGTGGCCGCCGCCGACGCACTCGGTGACGTCGTCGCCGGTGAACTCGATGTGGATGCCCCCAGGATGGGTGCCGAGGGCCTGGTGGACCTCGAAGAAGCCCGCCACCTCGTCGAGCACGTCGTCGAGCCTGCGGGTCTTGTGGCCGCTCGGCGCCTCGAAGGTGTTGCCGTGCATCGGGTCGCAGATCCAGGCGACCTGGGCGCCGCTCGCCTGGACCTTCTCGACCAGGGTGGGCAGCGCGTCGCGGACGCGGGAGGCGCCCATGCGGGCGATGAAGGTCAGCCGCCCGGGCTCGTTGGCCGGGTTGAGCTTGTCGATGAGCGCCAGCGCGTCCTCGGGGGAGGTGCTCGGCCCCAGCTTGACCCCGATCGGATTGCGGATGCGGCTGAAGAACTCCACGTGGGCGCCGTCGAGCTGGCGGGTGCGCTCACCGATCCAGACCATGTGCGCCGACACGTCGTACGGCAGGCCGGTGCGGGAGTCGACGCGGGTCAGCGCCCGGTCGTAGTCGAGGATCAGCGCCTCGTGGGAGGAGTAGAACTCGACCGTGTGGAACTCCTCGGGATCGGCCCGGCAGGCGTGCATGAACGCCAGGGCATGGTCGATCTCGCGCGCGAGCTGCTCGTAGCGGCGGCCCGCCGGGGACTCGGCCACGAAGTCCTGGTTCCAGGCGTGCACCTGGCGCAGGTCGGCGTACCCGCCCTTGGTGAAGGCCCGCGCGAGGTTCAGCGTGACGGCCGAGGAGTGGTAGGCGCGCAGCAGCCGCGACGGGTCGGGGGTGCGGGACTCTGGGGTGAAGTCGAACCCGTTGACCATGTCGCCCCGGTAGGCCGGGAGCTCGACGCCGCCGCGGACCTCGGTCGCCTTGGAGCGCGGCTTGGCGAACTGCCCCGCCACGCGGCCGATCTTGACGACCGGGACACGGCCCGCGTAGGTGAGCACGATGGCCATCTGCAGCAGCGTCCTGAGCTTGTCGCGGACGTTGTCGGCGGTGGCCCCGGCGAAGGTCTCGGCGCAGTCGCCACCCTGCAGGACGAAGGCCTCGCCACGCGCGACGGCGGCGAGGCGGTCTTTGAGCTCGTCGCACTCGCCGGCGAACACCAGCGGAGGCAGGCCCTGCAACTCGGTGACGACCCGCTCCAGCGCGGAGAGGTCGGGCCAGTCGGGCTGCTGGGCGGCGGGCAGCTCCCGCCAGGAATCCAGGTTGATCGGTTCGGCGCTCACCCTGAAAGGCTATTGCACCAACCCCTCTTAACCGACCGGGTGTCCACTTCGTGAGAAGGCGGGTCCCGGTACGGGCGGCGGGGCTGGTCAGCGTTCGCCGGTGCTCGCGGCCGAGGGCGACCGCACGTGCTCGGGCAGGACGCCGTAGCCGATGAAGCGGCGTGCCATGGCCCCGATCAGCGGGAGGCGGGACGTGCTCACGGGCAGCCGCAGCGGCTTCGCCGAGCCCTTGAGCACGGGCCTGATCAGCCGGTTCTGCACGAGGCGCTGGGCGGCCTGCGTGATCACCGTGGGGACCGTGCGGCGGCGCTGGACCCTGCGCAGCAGCGACTCCGGCACCTCACCGGCGAGCAGAGGGCCGCTGAGCAGGTTGGCCGCCGCCACCGCGTCCTGGACGGCCAGGTTGATGCCGACTCCGAACACCGGCGACATCGCGTGGGCGGCGTCCCCGATGAGGAGCAGGCCGGGCCTGTGCCAGCGCCGCAGGCGGTTGAGCAGGACCACCAGCACGCTCACCTCATCGAACCCCCGCAGGCTCTCGGTGCGGCCGGCGAGGAAGGGCAGCAGCGCGCCGACGGACGCGCGCATCGCCTCGATGCCGTCCGCCTGGAGCAGCTTGTAGCCGCCCTTCGGGATGAGGTAGGCGAGCTGCCAGTACGTCGTCCGGTTGATCGCGACCATCATGTGGCCAGAGGAGACGCGCAGGAAGAAGTCCTCGGGATCGCCCTTTTCGCGGGGGAGTCTGAACCAGGCCACGTCCATGGGGGCGCCGCGCTCCACCGGCACCAGGCCCGCCGCCCTGCGCACGTCGGAGTGCCGCCCGTCGGCGCCCACGGTCAGGGTGGCGCGAAGCTCGTGCTCGCCCTCGCCGTCGCGGTAGCGGACGCCGCGCACCGCGCCGCCCTCGCGGATGACCCCGACGACCTCGGCCTCCATGATCAGCCGGAAGGACGGGTGGCGCCGGGCCGCCGCGACGATCAGGTTGAGGAAGTCCCACTGCGGGACGAAGGCGATGTAGGGGTACTTGGTCTTGAGCTCCCTGAGGGAGGCGAGCTCGATCACCCGGTCGTCGGTCCAGATCGACAGGTCGTACGCCTTGCGGTGGGCCAGGGCGTGGAACTCCTCGGACAGCCCCAGCTCGTCGAGCACCTGCAGGGTCGAGGGATGGATCGTGTCCCCCCGGAAGTCGCGCAGGAAGTCGGCGTGCTTCTCCAGGAGCGTCACCTCCACGCCCGCGCGGGCGAGGAGCAGCGCCAGCACGGCCCCGGCGGGGCCTCCTCCGGCGATCACACACGTGGTCGGCATATTCATCACCCGTTGAAATCATCGCACACATCGCCTTCCTGACAAAGCCTCCCCAGCAGGAGGCCCGGTGGATCCCGGTGGCGAGGCATAACCCGATGACTCCGGGGCAGTCGGTCGTCGGCCCCCCAAAGGGGCTTGGCACCGAGGCGACTTGGAGTTGAGGTCACATGATCGTGCTGGGCCTTCTGTTCATCGTCATCGCCGGCGCGGCCCTGGTCGCGGTCGCGAACGACGCGACCGGCGGCGTCACGGCGTCGATCCAGGTCCTGGACCGGACCCTGGAACTGAGCAAGCTGGAGCTCTTCCTGGCGGGCGCGGCCACCGCGGCCGTTTTCCTGATCGGCCTGATGATGCTCACCGGCGGCATGCGCCGGAGCGGCGCCAAGCGCAGGAAGCTGCGCGAGGCCCGGGTCGAGACGCGCGACCGCGTCGCGCGGCTGGAGGAGGAGAAGCGCCGGCTTGAGCGCAAGCTGGAGTCGGAGTCCTCCGCCGCGCCGGCCGCCGTCCCGGTCGCGGTTCCCGTCGAGACCACGCCCACGGGACGGCACGCCGGTGTGCCCGACCGTGACGGCGACGGCGCCGACGACCGCGACGAGCGGGTCGGCGCGGGCACGCAGCCGGTGCGCGTGGTCAAGGATCCCCACCCCGCCGACCAGCTCGTCGCGGGCAACCGTTCGCCCCGTGACACCGGCGTCTGACATGCCGGCGGAGGTGGGCTCGAAGCGGCCGGCCGCCCGGGGACCCGGTCCCTGGGCGGCTCTACCCGTCCGCCGCCGCCTTTCGAGGCCGGTGGGCCACCGCTGCGTACGGCACGCGCGCGCCCGGCGCCCCAGGGGTCACCACTGCCTGAGGAACGCCAGGCTGTTCGTCAGGCCCGTGGTGGCCAGGTCGCGGATGCGGGCGTAGGAGTCCTCGGGATACTGCCGGGGGCCGTCCTCGACCAGCAGGATGAGGTAGAGGTACACGCGGTAGAGCGCTTCGCGCCTCCGGGCCTCCGGGGTGAGGTCGAGCTTCCCGCCCGCCTCCCGGTAGCCCGCGAGGATCGGATCGTCGTCACTGAGCTCCCCGAAGATCGTCGGGGTGATGAAATCGGCCAGCGGATCGCCCCAGAACGCCCGCTCGTGGTCGATCAGCGCCTGGATGCCCGGCCTGCCCTCCGAAGGCGGCGTGAGGAAGACGTTGCCGGGCCAGACGTCGAAGTGGACCAGCGCGGGGGCGGTCACCTCGTCGAGCACGTGCACGCTGGAGTGGATCCCGCCGGCGACGTCCACCAGCGAGCACGGCAGCGGGGTGGCGTAGCGCACGGCGTCGTCCATCAGAGCGCCCATCATGGCGATGAACGCGTCGCGCCAGGTGGGGCCGGTGAGCGCGGCGTACGGATAGCCGTAGAGCCCCTGGCCGGGGATGGTGTGCAGGGTGGCCAGGTGGCGCCCGAGCTCGTGCCGGAGCGCCCGCTCGTCGGCCTCGCCGAGGGCCGTGGCCTGGTTCCACGGCACCCCGTCGAGCGCCGACATGATCAGGTAATCGCCCCCCAGCTCGGGGTCGTCGAAGCCCGAGTGCAGCAGCCGGGGGAGCGGGAGCCCCGCGGGGCCCGCCAGGTGGTACACCAGCGCCTCGGTGCGCAGCAGGTCGCGCTCGTAGCGGAGCAGCTCCAGATCGGGCGGCGGGGCGACCTTCAGGACGACCTGCCGGCCGTCGTCGAGGGCGAGCCGCCACACCGCGTTGGCGAACCCGTCGGTGAGCTCCTCGGCCGACGCCACCCCCGTCCCCAGCGCTCCAAGGATCAGCGCGTCCAGCTGGGCGGCCGACAGCCGGCGCTTGGTCCTGCTCTCCATCGGTCACATCACTTCGGGTCGTCGAGACGTTCGGGTTCGTGGAAGATCGGGTCTGGGACGGCCGGGGGGCCGGTCGCCGGGGGCGCGGGCGATCAGAGGACGGAGATCGTCCAGCTCGCCTCGTGCTTGCCGCCCGGGTCGAGCACCACCAGGTCGGTGCCCGAGTTGAAGGCGTCGGGCGGGCAGGTCATCGGCTCGACGGCGATGCCTCGGTGACCGAACCCGGTGCCCGTGCAGACCTGCACCCACGGCATCGACGCGGCCTCCCAGGAGATGCCCACCCCGCCCTCCTGGCCGCGCAGCCGTACGTGGGCCGTGCCGCCGGGGTCGGCGGCGAGCCCGGTGAACGCCTCGTCGACCACGGTGCCGCCGAGCGGCCTCGGGACCCGGAAGTCGAACGCGGTGCCGGCGACGGGCTCCAGCGTGGTCGGCAGGAGCACCTCGTCGGTGCGCAGCACGCGCTCGGCGGGCAGTTCGAGCTCCCAGCCCTCCTCCGCGCCGCCGTCGGCGATCAGCCAGGGATGGGGCCCGCAACCGTACGGGGCGGGGCGGTCGCCGATGTTCTCGGCGGTGAGCGTGGTCGTCAGGCCGTCGGGGCCCAGGGCGTAGCGCACCTGGAGCGCCAGGCGGAAGGGGTAGCCGGGCGACGGCTCGATCGTGCGCGCCAGCCGTACGAACCCGTGGTCGTCCTCGACGCTGAGCAGCTCGACGGCCTCCCAGTCGGCGAACGCCACCAGCCCGTGCAGCGCGTGACCCCGCTCGGGCTCGTTCACCGGGACCTCGAACCGCTCGCCCTGGAAGGTGTAGCGGCCGCCGGCGAGGCGGTTGGGCCACGGGGCGAGGAGGGTGCCGCTGTAGTGAGGGACAGGCCCCCCTTCTGGCCAGCTCGCCACGAGATCGCGGTCGCCGTGCCTGAGCACCCGCAGGGCCGCGCCCAGCCGGGTTATCTCGGCGCGGTAGTCACCACCGTGGAGAACGTACTGAGGCACGGAGAATCCTCTCATCGACGCGCGAACGCAACAATCCGGGCGACACCATGGCGGGCACGCCCCATCATCCCCGTTGCCGACCGGTGATCAAAATTTGACCCCCGCCTCACGGGGCGGTGGGAGCGCTCCCATAGCGCCAAAAGGTAAGGGCTTTTGGCCGGGGAGTCAACTAATTCAGTAAATGCGCCCATCTTCCGCCGGTTTGGCCAAGCGGGCGCCGGGCCCAGGAAACGGCAGGTCAGCGTGGCTGAGGCAGCGCGTACCGAAGCCCGGCGCCACGCCTTCCCGTCCCGCTCCCACGGGCCGCCGGCGTGCGGCTTGACTACCCGTGTCGTCAATTCAGAGAGTCAGGAATTTTTCCGAGAGCGGTCAGGGCGCGGACGAAACCGCTCACCGTGGGAGCCTCGAAGAACATCCACGCCGGGACCTCGACGCCGAGGCTCTCCTGGACGCGGGCCGCGATATGGGTGATGGCCAGGGAGTCGCCGCCGAGGTCGAACAGGTCCGCGTCGCCGTCGACATCGGGCCTTCTCAGGACCTCGGACCAGATCCGGCGGACCTCCGCCGCGAGCCTCTCGTCCACGGGCTCGTCGCCCACGGCCCCGGGCGCCTCAGCCCCGGGAACGGGCGCCCGGGCCTCCCGAGCGGGTGTCTCCGGCGCGCCGGGCCCCGTGGAGGCGGGGCGGCGGAGGAACGCCTCCAGGGACGGCACCGCCAGGTCGGCGACCGGCACGTCCGGCGAGATCGAGAGCGCGTCGAGCAACGCCTCGAACGCCGCGCCCAGGGAACCGGCCACCACCTCGGGCACCCGGTCGATCCGGTGGGTGAGGACCAGCTCGTACCCCGTGCCCCGGGGGATCATCGTGAGCGTGAGGTCGTAGGCCGAGTCGTCGACCTCGTGGCTCCACTCGAAGGCCCGCAGCCCGTCCCACCCGCCCGGCGGCCGGGGGTCGTCCTGCTGGATGAGCGCCACCTGGAAGATCGGGTGGACGCCCGGCCGCCGCCGTCCCCCGAGACCGGACACCAGCGTGTCGAACGGGACCTCGTGGGAGAGCGCCGTGCCGACCTCGTCCCGCGTCCGCGCCACGAGCTCGCGAAAGCCCTCGGTGCCCTCGACCCGCAGGGGGATCGGGACCATGTTGATGAAGCAGCCGACGAGATGCTCCAGCTCGCGGCGCGCCCTCGTGCCTGACACCGTGCCGACGACCAGGCCGGGGGAGCCGGTGACGCGGCGCAGCAGGACCGAGAAGGCCGTCAGCACGGTCACGAACGGCGTCGCGGAACCGCCGCGCAGCGCGTCCATCAGGCCGCCCTCGACCTGGACGGTCGTGGTGGCGCTCGTCCGCCCGTCCGGGGAACGGGGCGGGGCGTCACCGGCGGCGCCCGGCTCGCCGCCGAACAGGGGCGGCGGGTCGGACAGGCGCTCGCGCCAGTGGTCCAGCCGCTCGCCGGCGTGAGCGCGGGCACGTGCCTGCGCCCACGCGGCGTAGTCGGCGTACGTCACGGAGGGCGGCGCGGGGAGCGCCCGTCCGCCGTAGAGATCGGCGAGGTCGCGGGCAAGGACGCCCAGGGAGCCGCCGTCGCACACGAGATGGTTGAGGACGAGCAGCAGCCGGTGCTCCCGGGGGGCCGTCCGGTAGACGGTCAGGCGCAGCAGCGGGCCGGACGCGAGGTCGAACCGCTCCCCTCCGGCGGCGACCGCGAGCCTTCGCGCCGTCTCCTCGCCATCGGGGTCGCAGGTGAGGTCGACCACCGTGAGCGGCGCGTCCAGCGAGCCGAGGATCATCTGGCGGGGCTCACCTCCCGCGTTCACGAAGAGCGTGCGCAGTGCCTCGTGCCGCTCTGTCAGGCCGGTCAGGGCCTTGGCCAGGGCGCCGAGGTCGAGCGGCCCCGACAGGCCGAGTCCCAGGGTGACGTTCGGCGCGGCGATCTGGCGGTCGGTCTGGGCGGCCAGCCAGAGCCGCCGTTGCTCCGGAGAGCATTCGAGCAGGCCCGCGTCGCGGGGCACGACGGGGATGGTGTCGCCGGCCGGTCGCCTGCGGGCCGCGAGCAGCCGGGCGACCAGTTCCTGGCGATGGGAGGAGAGCCCCTCGACCCGTCCGCGCAGCTCTTCGCTCATGCCGTGCCACCGTCCTTCGCGGAGGAGCCGGGGGACGCCAGGGCCTCGGGGGAGGCGAGGGCCGTGCGGAGGGCGTCCAGGAACAGGACGGCGTCGCGGCCGTTCACGATCCGGTGGTCGAACGCCACGCCCAGGTAGACCACCTCCCGTACGGCGAAGCCGCCCGCGCCGTCCGGGACCACCTCCTGCTGCGGCGCGGCGAGCGACAGCGCGCAGGCGTGCCCGGGGAAGATGATCGGCACAGCCAGCACCACACCGGGCTCGTTGTGCAGCGTCACGACGATGTTGGCGCCCTGGAGGTCGTGCTCGCGCAGATCACCGCGCATCGCGCTCATACGGTAGGTCATGAGGTCGCGGGAGACGTCCTCCAGGGAGCGTGCCGAGGCGTCCCTGACGACGGGGATGACCAGCCCCTTGCCGACGTCGAAGGTGACGCCCACGTGCGCCGCCGCCGGCAGCCGCACGGTGCGCGCGTCGACCGGGGAGGCGAAGAAGAGGGGGAACCGCCCGTGCAGCGACCCCACCGCCGCGACGAGCAGTTCGGGAAGGCCGACCAGCGTGCGCAGGCTCCTGGTGAGCGCGCGGCCGGCCGCCAGCGCCGCGCCGACGTCGACCTTCATGACGGTGTACGCGGCCGGGATGGTCCGATGCGACAGCTCCACGACCGCCGCGGCACGCTGTTGCGCGCGGGACAGCGGCAGGTCGGTGGCCCGCTCCGCTTCCCCGTGCTCCTCCGGGACGGGCGGCTCGGCCCGCTCCCGGTGGGCCTGAGGTACGGCCGTGAGGGCGGGGCCGGCCGCCGGGGAGAGCTCCTCGATGTCGGAACGGCGGATGATCTTCTTTCCGAGGCCGCGCACCCGCTCGGGGCCGATCCCCAGCTCGTCCATCAGGGCCCGCGCCGGAGCGGTGATGACGGGTTCCCCGGGATCGGCGGGGGTCTCAGGCCCGGCCGACGGGGCTTCCCTGGCGTGCTCGCGGGCCGGGGGAGTCCGCTCCTCCTCGGTAACGAACAGCCGGGCGATGACCTGGCCGGGCTCGCAGTCGGCCCCCTCCGGGAGGTGGTGGCCGAGGACGCCCCCGGCCTCGGAGACGATCTCCTCGGCGGCCTTGGAGGTCTCAAGCACGGCCAGCGGCTCGCCGGCCCGTACCGTCTGGCCGTCCTTGGCGACCCACTCCACCAGCACGTACTGGGTGTCGTTGTTGTTCAGTTTGGGGACGCGCACGTCGGTCATGCCAGGGCCTCCAGGACGGCCTCGCGGATGGTGGTGTCCTGGATCAGGACGTCGCGTTCCAGGTGGAGCGCGGTGGGGACCACGTCCGGCGCCGAGTGGACCACGCTCACCGGCAGAGGGAGCGAGCCCCACAGGTGGCGGTGCAGCCGGTGGGCCACCTCGCTTCCCCAGGTGCCTCCGGCGGTGCTCTCCTCGGCCACGCAGACGAGCCGCGTCCCTTCGAGCAGCGGCAGCAGCGGCCCGGGGTCGAACGGGTAGAGCCGGGCGGGCACGAGGAGCTGGCAGGTGATCTCGTCGTTCAGCAGCAGGGCCCGCATGGCGGAGAGCGCCCGGTGCGCGACCCCGCCGGGCGCGATCAGCGTGCAGTCCGGCTCGGACCCGTCGCCGAGCCTGACGCGGGCGACGTACGGCGGCGGCCCGACCAGGTCGAACGTGAACAGGTCCTCGACCTCTCCCTGCTGGTAGGCGCGCCGCGTGTACAGGACCTTGTCCTCGAACAGCAGGCAGGGCTCGCCCAGGGACAGCAGGTGGGGAAGCAGCTCGCGGGCGTCGTGGAAGGGGCTCATCTCGAACACCGACAGCCCGGGGATGCCGATGAAGTGCTTCTGCAGGCTCTGGCTGTGCGTCGGGCCGTACCCACGCCCGCCCCCAGTCGGGCAGCGCACGACCAGGGGGATCTCGACGCGCCTGCCGTACATCATGGTGGACTTGCTCGCGAAGTTCAGCAGCTGGTCGAACGCCAGTCCCGCGAAGTCCGCGAACATGATCTCGACGATGGCCTTGTCACCGGCCAGCGCGAGGCCCGCGCCGACGCCGACGATCCCGCCCTCGCTCAGCGGGGTGGCCATCACGCGCGAGCCGTACCGGGTGGAGAGCCCCTTGGTGACCTTGAAGGCCCCGCCGTACGGGTCGACGATGTCCTCGCCGAGCACGTGGACGCTCGGGTCGTCGGCCATCACCTGGTGCAGCGCCTGGTTCAGGTTGTCGACGATCCGCTCCGCCCGCGTCACGGACGTTCCCCGGCGGACGAGCGGGCCGCGGCGCCGGTGGGCCGGGCGACAGGGGGCCGGGCGACGGGAGGACGGGCGACGGGAGGCCGGGCCGCGACCTCGGTGGCGACCCGCGCGACCAGCTCGCGCTGGCGGGCGTCGATCCGGGCGAACTGCTCGGGGAACGCCTCCGCGTACGCCCGGTGCCAGCCCGACCGCTCCGCGTGGAGCCGTTCCTGCTCCGAGCGCGTGTCGTCCCCCTTGCTGTGGGGGCCGATGCGGTGGGCGGCGAACTCGACGACCAGCGGCCCGGAGGTCTGCCTGACCGCCGTGACCAGCGGTCCGAGCTCGTCGCGGATCCATGCGAGGTCGACGCCGGCGAACCGCTGGTGGCGGATGCCGAACGCCTCCGCCCGCGCGGCGACCGTGCCGGCCAGCTGCGCGGCCGTCGGCGTGGACTGGGCGATGCCGTTGTTCTCCACGACGACGAGCAGCGGCGCCCGCCACAGCTGCGCCATGTTGAGCGCCTCGTACACCGAGCCCTCGCCGAAGGTGCCGTCCCCGATGTACGCGCAGGCGAGCCCGCCGTGGGTGGTGCGCTTGAGGCGCAGCGCCACGCCGACGGCGACAGGAAGGCTCTCGCCCTGCACCCCGGTCGACAGGAACCGCTCGTGGTAGATGTGCTGGCTGCCGCCCACGCCTCCGCACAGCGCGCCCTCGCGGCCCATGATCTCCGCGAGCAGCCCGTGCGGGTCGGGGTAGCGGGCCAGGAAGTGGCCGTGCCCCCGGTGGTTGCTGAAGACGAAGTCGTCCTCGCCGAGCAGCGGGCTCAGCGCGACGGGGATGTGCTCCTGGCCGAGGCAGGTGTGGGTGGTCCCGTTGAGGGCGCCCCGCTCGAACAGCTCCAGCAGGGTCAGCTCGAAGTGGCGGATGAGCAGGAGCCGTTCGAGGTCCTCGTCGCCGACCTTGGCCACAGGCGACCTCCGCGCCTGCGCGGTGCCGATCACGATGAATGGTCTCCTTGGTCGGGGACGGTGCCGGGCGGAGGGGGTGCGGCGTGGACCGCCAGCCGGGCGGCCAGCGCCGCCCGCCGTTCGGGGGTGAGCGCCCTGGCCCTCGGCCGGTCGGCGGCGGGGGTGGCGGGCGCGGGCGTCAGCTCGCCGAGGTAGCGCTCCAGCGCCCCCTCGTCCAGCGAGGCGACGAAGGACGTGGCGGCCTCCCGCGACAGCCTGCCCAGCTCGCGGCGGTGGCCGGGGTCGGACAGCAGCCGGTCGAGCGCCTCCGCCCACGGCCGCGCGTCCTGCTCGGGGACGACCGGCACGGGCCGCGCGTGGGCCCCGGCCTCGTACTCGGTGATGGGCCGCACCGGCAGCAGGTACGGCACGCCGAGCTTGGCCTCCGACAGCCCGCCGACGTCCGAGGCGAGCACGGGGATGCCGCGCAGCATGGCCTCCACGGCGGTGTAGCCGAACGTCTCGTCCCACAGCGAGGGCATGACGAGGACCTTGGTCATGGCGAGGATCACGCCGATGTCGTCCGCGGGCTCGACCAGCCTGATGTTGGGCCGGCTGTGGAGCGCGTCGAGGTCGGCGCCGGTGGCGCCCCAGGTCGGCACGGCCAGGAAGGAGGTGTCCGGGCGGGCGTCGGCCAGGGCCAGGAATATGGGCAGGCCCTTGTACGCGCAGGGGTTCACCATGGTCACCGCCCCCTCGTCGCCCGAGCCCGAGCCCGAGCCCGAGCCGGGGCCGGGGCCGGTGACGGTGACGGTGACGGTGACGGTGACGGGGTCGCCGTACACCTGCGGATAGATCAGCTCCGACTCGATGGGGCCCCACTCGCGCAGGTGGTCGCGTGCCGCGCGGCTGACGGCGACGACCCCCGCGGCGGCCTTGACCAGGCGCGTCCCCGCGGCGCTCGGGTAGAACGCTCCAGGGCCGAAGGGAAGCTGCTGCAAGGTGTGCGCCAGATAGACGACCCGGCCCGGCGTCGCCCGCGAGGCGGCGCCCAGCATGATCATGCCGGGGTCGTCGGACGGCACCAGCGTCCAGGACGGGTCCAGGGCCGCGGCCACGGCGCCGACCTCGCGGGCCAGCCGCGAGGGGGAGACGACGGCGTGCGCCACCACCCCCTCGTGCTCGTAGGTCACCGACTCGGCGCTCACCGAGCGGATCGCCGCCCCGAGGCCTTCGAGGTAGGACAGGTGCCGGTCGAGGGACGTCTGGCGGAGCGCGCCTGACATGGGGGCGACGACGTGGCACTCGTGGCCCCGGGCGGCGAGCTGCTCCATCAGGATGCGGTTCGACTTGTTCGCCCCGCCGTGGGTCGGCAGGTGGAACATGTTCTGGGCGAGCAGGATCCGCATCACGACCCCCGCCGGGCGAGCCGCCCGCGCAGGCGTTCCGCGACGACGCGCCGCTGTTCGGCGGACAGGTGGTCGAGCCGCCGGCGGATGCCGTCGGCGGGGGTCTCGGTGGCGGGCGCCTCCAGCAGCGCCGCGATCCGCCCGGCCGCCTCGCCGAGCGCCGTGTCGTAGAGCGCCGCGTCGTCGCGGGGCCCCCCGGGCTCCCCGGCCTGAGAAGGGCGCTCGATCTCCTTGGTGAGGAGCGCCGAGACCTCCTCGGGCGTCCAGCGCGGTGCGGGGAGCCAGGAGGCGAGGCCGAGGCGTTCGAGGCGTTCGGCGTTGTCCGGCCTGTCGACCCCGTGGGCGAGGATCACCTGCGGGGTTCCGGCTCTGAGCGCGCGGCTCAGGGTGCCGATGCCGCCGTGGTGCACGAGCGCGGCGACCCGGGGCATGACGGCGCGGAAGGGCAGGCGCGGGTACCAGCTCACGCCGGGAGGCAGCGGGTCGGGAGCCAGGTCGCGGTGCCGTACGACGAGCAGCACGGGACGTCCGGCGAGCCTGCCGCCCTCGACGGCGGCCGTGTAGAACTCCCGGTGCAGCATGCGGCCGGTGCCGCCGGTCACCAGCACCGGCCGTACGGGCCCGTCCAGCGTCGCGTCCAGTCCCGGGGGGAGCGTGTCGTCCTGGTCGTCGTCGGGGAGGGGGAAGCCGGTCAGCCTGACCCGGGCCGGGGAGCGGGCGCCCGCCCGGTCGAACCAGCGCGGCCACAGGCCCAGTTCGAGCCGGGCCGAGGCGAACCAGGCGTCCCAGTCGGCGGCCGGGTCGAGCCCGAGCTCCCGCCGCACCCGGACGATGCCGTCCGCGAGCAGGTTCCTGTAGGCGTGCAGGGCGCCGCGCGCGGCCATGAGCTGGATCGGCGCCACGGCGACCCAGGCGGCGGGGGCGCCCAGTGCCTCCGCGGCGAAGAGCACCGACAGCGCCGAGGTGTGCCGCCCGACGAGCACGGTCCGGCCAGGGCGGTGCCGCGCGGCCAGGGCGCCGAACTCCAGGGTCATCTGCTCGTACAGCCCGTTGCGCTCGTAGAACTCCGGCCAGCCGAGGCCGTCCAGCAGTTCGGGCGTGTCGGCCAGCGTCCGCTCGAACGCCGCCTGGGTGTCGATGGCGACGAAGTCGAGCCCGGCGCGGGCGGCGTGCCCGGCGTAGTGGGCGTGGGTGAGGAGCGTGACGTCGTGGCCGCCGGCGCGGAGCTCCCGTCCGAGCCGTACGAACGGCAGCACGTCGCCGTCGGTGCCATGGGTCACCAGCAGCATGGTGGCCATGAGGGAGGTCAGTCCTCCTCGGCGAGGAGGGCGAGCACGTCCTCGTCGGACAGGCTCTCCAGCTCCGCGAGGAGCGCCGCGATCTCGGTGTCGTCGGCGGCTTCGAGCCGGCCCCGGTCGATCGCCCTGGCCGCCTCGGCGATGGTGAAGTCGCCCGTGAACAGCAGGTCGACGGGCAGCTCGATCCCGTAGGTCTCCTGGACGCGCGCGAGGAACCTCACCATGGTCAGCGACTGGCCGCCGAGTTCGAAGAAGTCGTCGTCGACCGAGCCCGGCGTGACGCCCAGCAGCTCGGCCCACATCGCGGCGACCGCGGTCTCCGTGGCTGTCACGCGACCCTCCACGCGGTGTTTCGGGCGGTTTCGGGCGTGCCCGGCAGGAGCGAATGCGTCACTGAACCTCCAGCACGGGGTTTCGTGGGGGTTTGGTCAGGTGGGAGCGCTCCCACACCCTAGGGACCCGGCCGAACAAGTGTCAAGAATGACAAAGCTTTTGTGAGGATCTGGACACATCGTTGTCATTGAATATCCCGCTATAACGGCCATTCCGGACGAAACGTGTATGACATCTTGACGCCGCCAAAGCGCAATCTCTAACCTGTCGGCCTTGGGAGCGTTTGCACCACGCCTTATGTGATTTCGCTTTGGACGCGCGCTTGTCTGACGGACAAGAGCCCTTTCACCGCCGCGGTCCGGCAGAGGTACTGACGCAATGCGCGAGCCCACGGAAATGATCCCCCTATCGTTCGGCCAGGAACGGCTGTGGTTCCTCGACCAGCTCCGCCCAGGGGACTCATCGCATCATCTCTTCACGACGTTACGGCTCATCGGCCCTCTCGACGTCCGGGTGCTCGAAAGGGCGCTGACCGAGGTGGTCGCGCGGCACGAGCCACTTCGCGCGCGGTTCCCCGCGAGGGATGGCGGGCCGGTCCAGGTGATCGACGCCCCCGCGCCGTTCCCGCTGGAGTACGCCGAGCTGACCGCCGGCCAGGTGCCCGGATACCTCGCTGAGCGGACGAACCGGCCGTTCGACCTGGCCGCCGGGCCGCTGATCCGCGCGAGCGTGGCCCGCCTCGGCCCCGCCGAGCACGTCCTGTGCCTGGTGGTCCATCACATCGCCTGCGACGGCTGGTCGCTGAAGCTGCTGCTCGACGAGGTCGCCCGGCTGTACGCGGCGTTCGGCGAGGGCAAGCCTTCGCCGCTGCCGCCCCTGCCCGCGCGCTTCGCCGACTTCACCCGCTCGCAGCGGGCGCCCGAGCCCGCCGGAGCGGCGGGGACGGGCGTGCCGGCGGAGTCGCTGGAGTACTGGAAGGCGCGGCTCGCCGGGGCGCGGGCCCTCGAACTGCCGGCGGACCGCCCGCGGCCGGCGCTGGCCACGACCAACGGAGCCGCCCTGGTCGTCCCGCTCCCGCCCGGTCTGATGGACGGAGTGCGCGGGCTCGCCGCCGGTGAGCGGTGTACGAGCTTCATGGTGCTGATGGCCGCCTACCAGGCCCTTCTCGCCCGCTACAGCGGCCAGGACGACCTGTGCGTGGGCTCGGCCATCGGGGGGCGCGACCGGCTGGAGTACGCCTCCCTCGTCGGCTTCTTCGCCGGCACCCTCGTGCTGCGGGGCGACCTGTCGGGCGACCCCACCTTCCGCGAGCTCCTCCAGCGCACCCGTGCCGCCGCGGTCGGGGCCTACCGGCACCAGACCGTGCCGTTCGAGCTGCTGCTGAACGAGTTGGGCGTCGAACGCGACCTCAGCCGCGCCCCGCTGTTCCAGACCATGCTCGTGCTGCACGACATGGGGGAGACGCGGCTCGCCCTGCCCGGCGTGCGGGCGGAAGTGATCGACGCCGGGTACCACCAGGTCCACCACGACCTGGTCGCCGACGTGTTCGGCGAGGGCGACGACCGGCGGCTGATCCTCACCTACAACACCGACCTGTTCGAGCCCGGCACGATCGCCGGGTACGCCTCGGCCTTCCTGTCCCTCCTCTCGCGCGCCGTCGCCGACCCTGGCCTACGGCTGTCGCGGCTGCTGGATGTAAAGGAGGACGAGCGGCGGCGGTCGCTGGCCCGGGGCGAGGGCGCTGAACTGGAGATCCCCGGCCTGCCCACGGTGGTGGAGATGTTCTCGGCCCGTGCCGCTGAGACGCCTGGCGCGGTGGCGGTGGTCCAGGGCGGGGTGGAGCTGTCGTACGCGGGGTTGGAGGGGGTCGCGTGCGGGGTGGCGGCGCGGTTGCGGGCGGCGGGGGTGGGGCGGGGGGCGCTGGTGGCGGTGTTCGCCGAGCGTTCGGCCCGGACGCTGGCCGGGTTCCTTGGGACGGTGGCGACGGGGGCGGCGTATCTGCCGTTGGATCCGGGGTATCCGCCCGATCGGATCGCGATGGTGCTGCGGGATTCGGGCGCCGGGGTGGTGCTGGCCCAGCGTGATCTGGTGGACCGGCTCCCGGCGCACGATGCCGAGCTGGTGGTGCTGGACCCCACCGGCGACCACGACCGGGCCGAGGCGGGGACAGGGCTCACGAGCCTCGCGAGGCCGGGCGATCCGGCTTACGTGCTGTACACCTCCGGCTCGACCGGACGTCCCAAGGGCGTGGTCGTGCCGCACCGGGCGCTGACGAACTTCCTGGCCGCGATGCGGGAGTCGCTCGGGTCCGGGCCCCTGGACCGGTGGCTGGCGGTGACCTCGCCGTCCTTCGACATCTCCGGCCTGGAGATGTACCTGCCGCTGGTGACCGGCGCGCGAGTGGTGATCGCCGATCCCGGCGTGGCCCGTGACGGCGCGGCCCTGGTGGACCTGATCGAGCGGTCCGGGGTCACCCACGCGCAGCTCACCCCGTCAGGATGGCGCGTCCTGCTGGACGCCGGCTTCGATGGCCCGGCGGTGACCGCGCTGGCGGGCGGGGAGGCGCTGCCGCCGCCCCTGGCCGCCGAGCTGCGCTCACGGGTGGGGCGGCTGTGGAACATGTACGGGCCGACCGAGACCACCATCTGGTCCACCGCCTGGCAGGTCCCGCGAAGCCCCGCGAGCGTGAGCATCGGCGGCCCGATCGCCAACACCCGGGTGTACGTCGTGGACGAGGACCTCGGACTCGTGCCCGACGGCGTCCCCGGCGAGCTGGTCATCGGGGGAGACGGGGTGGCAGACGGCTACCTGCGCCGTCCCGGCCTGACCGCGCGGAGGTTCGTCCCCGATCCGTACGGCCCGGCGGGCGGGCGGCTGTACCGGACCGGCGACACCGTCCGCAGGCGCCACGACGGCACCCTTGAGTTCCTCGGCCGATCGGACAACCAGGTCAAGCTGCGCGGGCACCGCATCGAGCTGGGCGAGATCGAGGCGGCGCTGGCCTCCCAGCCCGAGGTGCGCGAGGCCGTGGTCGCCGTGCACCGGGAGACCCTGGTCGCCTACGTGATCGGGCGGGCCGACAGGGCCGCGCTCGCCGACCGGCTCCCCGCGTACATGATCCCGGCCGTGTTCGTCCCGATGACCGAGTTTCCCCTGACCCCCAACGGCAAGCTCGACCGCAAGGCGCTGCCCGAGCCCGAGAGCGCGGTCCCTGGCCGGGGACGGCCTCCGGAGACCCCGGCCGAGCACCGCGTCGCGGCCGTGTTCGCCGAGGTGCTGGGAACCGGCGGCACCCGGCGGTTCGCGGCGGACGACGACTTCTTCGCGCTCGGAGGGCACTCGCTGCTGGCGACCAAGGTGGTCGCCCGGCTCGCAGACGCGCTGGGCGTGCGCGTCCCGGTGCGCGAGCTGTTCGCCCATCCCACGGTGGCCGGGCTCGCCGCCGTCGCCGAGCGGTCCGACGCGAGCGTGGCGCCGTACGAGCCGAGGCCGAAGGGGGCGCCGGCGCCGCTGTCGGCCGCCCAGGAACGGCTGTGGTTCCTGCACCGCTTCGATCCGGGCGACGCCTCCTACAACGTCTACCTGGTACGCAGGATCTCCGGGCCCCTCGACGCCGCCCTGCTCGACACGGCGCTCACGGGGCTCACGGCCCGCCACGAGGGCCTGCGCACCCGCTACCCGCACGACGACGGCAGGCCGCTCGCCGTGGTCGAGCCGGTGGCGCCCCTGCGGTTCGAGCGGGCCGACGCCGCCGACGAGGAGGCGGCCAGGAGGCTGGTCGGCGCGCGGGTCAACGCGCCGTTCGACCTCGCCGCCGCGCCGCCGTTCCGCGCCACGCTGATCCGGCTCTCGCCGGTGGACCACGTCGTGTGCGCCGTGTCGCACCACATCGCCGCCGACGGCTGGTCCCTCACCATCCTGTTCGACGACCTGGCCCGCCTGTACGGGGCGGCGCGGCGCGGCGTGGCCCCGGACCTTCCCCCGCAGGCCCTCCAGCCGGGCGACGTCGCCTACCGGCAGCGCCTGCGGGACGGCCGCGACGGCCACGAGGCCGCCCTCGCGTACTGGCGGGAGCGCCTGGACGCGCTGCCCGCGCTCGACCTGCCCACGGACCGGCCCCGCGCGGCGGCCTCCGCGCACCGGAGCGGGTCCCTCCGGCTGGTGCTGCCCGGCGACCTCGCCGCCGGGCTGGAGAGGACCGGCAGGGAGCACGGCGCCACGCTGTTCATGGTGCTGCTGGCCGTCTACCAGGTGCTGCTGTCCCGCCACAGCGGGCAGGAGGACTTCGCGGTCGGATCGCCCACGGCGGGACGCGACCGCACCGAGCTGGAGCGGGTCGTCGGCTACCTCACCAACACGCTGGTGATGCGCGCCGACCTCGCGGGCGACCCGGAGTTCGGGGAGTTCCTCGGACGGGTGCGGGAGGCCGTGCTCGACGCCCACACCCATCAGGAGATCCCGTTCGAGCGGCTGCTGGCGGATCTCGGCGTGGACCGCGACACCAGCAGGACGCCGCTCTTCCAGACCATGCTGATCCTGCACAGCCAGGAGAGCCTCGCGCCCGAGCCGTTCGACGGCCTGCCGTCCGAGCCGTTCGAGGCGAGCGGCGACTTCGCCAAGTTCGACGTGATGCTGGAGGCCTGGCGGGGCGAGGACGACCTGACGCTGCTGTTCGGCTACGACGCCGGCCTGTTCGACGCCGAGACGATCGAGAACCTCGCCGGGCGCATGGCCGCCCTGCTCCGGAACGTCGTGACCGGCACGGCGCTGCCCGTCTCGGCGCTCCCCATGCTCACCGGATCCGACGCCGCCGCCCTGCGCCACCTCGCCGCGAGCGCCGGAGCAGCCGGGCGGGGCGGGGCCCGTACCGTGCCCGAGCTGGTCGCGGACGCGGTCCGCCGTGCTCCGGAGGCGGTCGCGGTGGAGTGCGGGGGCGAGGCGACCACCTATGCCGAGCTTGACGAACGCGCCCGCCGGCTCGCCCCGCTCCTGCGCGGCCACGATGTGGTCGGCGTGTGCCTCGGACGGTCGCCCGGCACGATCGTCACCCTGCTGGCCGTCTGGCACGCGGGCGCCGCCTACCTCCCCCTCGACCCGGAGCACCCGGACGAGCGGCTGGCCGGCCTGGTCCGCGACGCGGGCGTCTCGCTGGTCGTCACCGACGGGACGCGCGAGCTGTCGTTCCCCGCCCTGAGGACGGTGGGGGTCGACGCGGCGGGCCGGCCCGTAGCCCCGGTCCCCGAAGGCGCGGGATCGGGCGGGCCGGGCACGGGGGCCTACGTCATCTACACCTCCGGGTCGACCGGGACGCCCAAGGGCGTGGTGGTGGAGCACACCGGCCTCGCCGAGCGGGTCCGGTGGATGGCGGAGTACTACGGGCTCGGGCCGGGTGACAGGGTCGTGCAGTTCGCGTCCCTCGGCTTCGACACCCACGCCGAGGAGATCTACCCGGCCCTCGCCGCCAGGGCGACCGTGGTCATGCTGCCGGACGGCGGCGCGTCCCTGCCCGACCACCTGGCCGCGTCGGACGGGGTCACCGTGCTCGACCTGCCCACGGCCTACTGGCACCGCCTGGTGGACCTCGTCGACGAGATCCGGTGGCCGGCGTCGCTGCGCCTGGTGATCCTCGGCGGAGAGCAGGTGCACGCGGGCGCCGTGGAGCGCTGGCGCGCGCGGTTCGGGGACCGGGTACGGCTGGTCAACACCTACGGCCCGACCGAGACGACCGTCATCGCCACCGCCGCCGACCTCGGCGACGACCGCGGCGCGCGCCCGCCGCTCGGGCGGCCGATCGCCGGGACCGAGGTGTACGTGATGGACGCCCGGGGCGACCTCGTGCCGCCCGGCGTGCCAGGCGAGCTGTGCGTCGGCGGCGCGGGCGTCGCCTGGGGCTACCTCGGACGGCCCGCCCTGACCGCCGCGCGGTTCGTGCCCGACCCCTTCGGGCCGCCCGGCTCCCGGCTCTACCGCACGGGCGACCGGGCCCGCCTGCGGAACGACGGCCAGCTGGAGTTCCTCGGACGCCTGGACGACCAGGTCAAGGTGCGCGGCTACCGCATCGAGCCCGGCGAGGTCGAGGCCAGGCTGCTGGCCCATCCGGACGTGGGCGAGGCCGCCGTGGCGGTCCGCGACGACACGCTGATCGCCTACGTCACCGGGCCCGCGCCGCTGGAGACCCTGCGGCGTCACGCGGCCGAGACCCTGCCGCCGTACATGGTGCCCGGCCTCTGGGCGCGGCTCGACCGGCTGCCGCTGACGACCAGCGGGAAGGTCGACCGTGCGGCGCTGCCCGAGGTCGAGCCCGAGCGGGAGACCCGGTTCGTGCCGCCGCGCACCGACGCCGAGCGACTGGTCGCCGAGATCTGGGCCGAGGTGCTCGAACTGGACCAGATCGGCGCGCTGGACGACTTCTTCCACCTCGGCGGGCACTCGCTGCTCGCCGTGCAGGTGACCGCCCGGATCAGGGCCAACGTCGAGATCGACCTGCCGATCCGCACGATCTTCGCCCGCCGCACGGTCGCCGAGCTGGCCACCGCGCTGGAGGAGCTCCTGATGGAGGAGCTGACCGGCCTCTCCGACGAGGAGGTCCTCGGACTGCTCGAAACCACGCCCGACCCCCTGGAGAACCCGTGACCACGGACCTGTCGGCGGCCAAGCAGGCGTTGCTGGCGCAGCGCCTGCGACGGCGTACGGCCGTGACGACGATCGCCGCCCGCCCCGAGGGCACGGCCCCGCCCCTCTCGCACGCCCAGGAGCGGTTCTGGTTCCTGGAGCAGTACGTGCCCGGCACCGCCGCGTACGTCGTGCCCTTCTCGGTGCGGCTGACCGGCGAGCTGGACGAGGAGTGCCTCCACCGCGTCCTCACCGGCGTCGTGGCCCGCCACGAGAGCCTGCGCACCCGGTTCGTCACCACCGGCGACGGACGGCCCGAGGCGGTCGTGGACGCCGAGCCCCGCGCCGGCTTCCGCGTCGTGGAAGCCGAGGACGAGGACCGGGCCCGCGATCTGGTCAACGAGGAGATCGTCCGCCCGTTCGACCTGGAGGACGGGCCCCTGCTCCGGGCGCTGCTCGTCCGGCTCGGCCCGCGCGAGCACGTGCTGCTGCTGGCGATGCACCACGCCGTGACCGACGGCCGGTCCTGCGACATCCTGATCCGCGAGATCCTGACGCTGCACGACGACCACCGTGCCGGGCGTCCGCCCTCGCTTCCGCCACCCCCCGCGCAGTACGGCGACTACGCGATCTGGCAGCGCCGGCGCATGGGCTCGCCCGACTACGACCGCGACGTCGCCTACTGGAAGGGGCGGCTTTCCGGCCTGTCCCCGCTCGAACTGCCCACCGACCTGCCGCGACCCGCGACGCAGGGCTTCGGCGGCTCCCAGCACGGTTTCCCCCTCGACGCGGACCTGGCCTCGGCGGTCGCACGGCTCGGCGACGCGTACGGGGCGACGCCGTACATGACGCTGCTGGCGGCCTTCGAGGCGCTGCTCGCGCGCCACTCGGGGTCGGCGGACTTCGCGGTGGGGTCGCCGATCAGCGGGCGCGGGCTGCCGGAGCTTGAGGCGGCCGTCGGGGTGTTCGTGAACACCCTCCCGATGCGTGCCGACCTTTCCGGCGACCCCCTTTTCACCGAGCTGCTCGGCCGGTGCAGGGAGACGGCGCTGGACGCGTATTCGCACCAGGAACTGCCCTTCGACCAGATGGTGAACGAGCTGGCCATCGAGCGTGACGTCAGCCGCTCGCCGGTTTTCCAGGTGCTTTTCGCGCTGCAGAACTACCGGGGGAAGGACGGCAGGGCTCCGGAGCCGCCGCCGGGCTTTTCGATGACCGGTTTCCCGTTCGACACCACCATCGCCCGATTCGACCTGGCGCTATATCTGACCGAAACCCCAGACGGCGGTTTATGGGGAAATTTCACCTTTAATACCTCTTTGTTCCTGCCGGAGACGGTGGAGCGGATGGCCGGCCATTTCGAGAGCCTGCTCCGCTCGGTCGTCGCCGCCCCCGCGACCCGGATCTCCGAGATCGAGCTCCCGTACGGCCGGGCGCTGGAGTTCGCCGGCTCGCCGGCCCCCGAGCCGCCCGAGCACGACCTGCTGCACCGGCTCGTCACCGCCCAGGCGGCCCGCACGCCCACCGCGACCGCCGTCGTGTGCGGCGGCACCGCCCTCACCTACGCCGAGCTGGACGAACGGTCCGACCGGCTGGCCCGGCACCTGGTGGGCCTCGGCGTCGGCCCCGACCAGCGGGTGGCCATCTGCCTGGAGCAGTCGGCCGAGCTGGCCGTCGCCGTCGTCGGCGTGCTGAAGGCGGGCGGCGCCTACGTGCCGCTCGATCCCGAGCACCCCGGGGAGCGGCTGGCGTACGCGCTGGCGGACGCGGGCGTGCGCGTCGCGGTCACCACCACCGCGCTGCGCTCCCGGCTGCCCCGCGAGGTCGCGGACCCCGGGCCCGCCTGCGAGCTGACGGCCGTCGCCCTGGACACCGGGGTCCTCGACGGCGTGGAACCCGGGCCCGTGGACACCGGCGTCACGGGCCGCGACCTGGCCTACGTCATCTACACCTCGGGCACCACCGGCAGGCCCAAGGGCGTCGCCGTCCAGCATCGCGAGGTGCTGCTCTACCTGGCCGGCGTGCGGGAGCGGTTCGCCGCAGGGATGCGCGACGCCGCGGCGGCCGGTTCCGGCGCGGACGGCGTCGCGCGCGGCACCGGGTTCGAGCCCGGAGGCTCGTTCGCGCTCCTGCAGTCGCTCGCCTTCGACTTCGGCGTCACCGTCTTCTACCTGTCCCTGATGACCGGCGGCACGCTGCACCTGGTGCCCTCCCGCACGGCCGCGCCCGATCTCGCCGCGTGCTTCGCCAAGGCGCGCATCGACTACCTGAAGATCACCCCGTCGCACCTCGCCGCGCTGCTGGCCGAGGCGAGCCCGCGCGAGTTGCTGCCCCGGCGCCTGCTCATCCTCGGCGGCGAGGCCTCGCCTTGGGCCTGGGCGAAGGAGCTGGCCGCGCTCGGCGGGTGCGCCGTGGTCAACCACTACGGGCCCACCGAGGCCACGGTCGGCGTCACCACCCTGCGCGCCGACCCGGCCGTCCCCGACGTGGCGCCCACGCTCCCGATCGGGCGGCCGCTGCCCGGCGCCCGCGCGTACGTACTGGACGAGCACCTGCGGCCCGTGCCGGTCGGCGTGCCGGGAGAGATCCATCTCGGCGGGGAGCGGCTGGCGCGCGGCTACCTCGGCAGGCCCGGCCTGACCGCCGACCGCTTCCTGCCCGACCCGTACGGCGAGCCCGGCGCGCGCATGTACCGCACCGGGGACCTCGGCCGGTGGCTTCCGGACGGCGACCTGCAGTTCCTCGGCCGCCGCGACCTGCAGGTCAAGGTGCGCGGCTACCGCGTCGAGCTGGGGGAGATCGAGACCCTGCTCCAGGAGCACCCCGCCGTCGCCCAGGCCGTCGTCGACCTGCGCGCCCGGGGGCTGGTCGCCTACCTCGTCGCCGCGAGCGGGGACGAGCGGCCGGGCGCCGGCGAACTGCGGGGCTGGATCCGCGAGCGGCTGCCCGACTACATGGTCCCCGTCAAGTACGTCTGGCTGGACTCGGTGCCCTTCAAGTCCCACGGCAAGGTCGACAGGGCCGCCCTGCCGGAGCCCGACGACGAGCGGCCCGGTGAGGGCGCCGGGTACGTCCCGCCGGAGACCCCGCTGGAGGAGGCCGTCGCGGAGATCTGGGCGAAGGTGCTCGGGCTGGACCGCGTCGGCGCCCTGGACGACTTCTTCGACCTCGGAGGGCACTCGCTGCTCGCCATGCAGGTCATCGCGCGGCTGCGCTCGATGGCCGGGCACCCGGTCACGATCATGGACCTGTTCAAGCACTCCACCGTGCGCTCGCTCGCGCACCTCATGCGGGCCGGCGACGACGGTCCGCGAAAGCTGCTGCACCGGCTCACCCCCGCCCGTCGCGCGACCGCGACCCTGGTCTGCGCCCCGTACGGAGGAGGCAGCGCGGTCATCTACAAGCACCTGGCCGACGCCCTGCCGCGCGACTGGGCGCTGTACTCGATCGCGGTCCCCGGGCACGAGCTGGGGGAGGAGTCACGGCCGATCCCCGAGGTCGCGAGCGAGTGCGTCGAGGAGATCCTCGCCACGGTCGAGGGCCCCCTTGTCCTGTACGGGCACTGCGGGCTCGGGGTGATGCTGGCGGCGGAGATCGTGCGCCGCCTGGAGGCCGCCGGGCGCGAGGTCGACGCGGTCTACCTCGGCGGCATCTTCCCCTTCGCCCGTCCGAAGGGGCTCATGTCGCGGGTGTCGGACTGGATGGAGCGCATCCGCAGTGACCAGGCGATGGCCAACGCGCTCACCGCGGCCGGGATGGACATCGAGGAGGTCGACCCCGAGCAGCTGAGGCTCATCATCCGCAACCGGCGGCAGGGCACGCGCGCCGCGGAGCGGTACTTCGGCCGGCTGTTCGAGGAGCGGACGGCTCCGTTCAGGGCGCCGGTCGTCGCCGTCGTGGGCGAGCGCGACCCCGCCACCGAGTTCTACCAGGAACGCTTCCGCGAGTGGCACTGCGTCTCGGCCTCGACGGCCCTCGTCGTGCTGGACGAAGCAGGCCACTTCTTCATGAAATATCGGGCGGAGGAACTGGCGGCGATCCTCACCGGCATCCACCCGGCCGTCGCGGACGGCCGTACCGAGCCGTACCTCCGCCGTGAGGACTCCACCTGGTGGCTGCACGACGTCTCCACCGCCACCCCCGGCGCCGCTGAAACAGCCACCCCCGCGAACGGCGAGCGCTCGGCGGCTCCCGGAGGCGGCGGGGGCGGGCCGGCTCCGGCGTACCCCGGCTCGGGGATGTCCTCGGCGGGGCCGAGGCCGAGCATGCGGCGGTTCGCGGTCGTGGCCGCGGGCCAGCTCGTCTCGATCACCGGATCGGCACTCACCGAGTTCGCGATCCCCATCTGGATATACCTGACCACCGGCTCGCTGGTCAGCTTCGCGCTGTTCGCCGTGCTCGGCCTGGTCCCCGGCATGCTGGTGTCCCCGCTCGCGGGCGCCATCGTCGACCGGTCGGACCGCCGCCGCGTCATGCTCGCCGGGGACATCGGGGCGGGCTCCACGCAGGTGATCCTCGGCGTGCTGCTGTGGACCGACCACCTGCGGACCTGGCACATCTACCCGCTGATCGTGTGCCTGTCGGTCGCGCTCAGCTTCCAGCGGCTGGCGTACGGCTCGGCGATCCCGCAACTGGTGCCCAAGCGCTACCTCGGTCACGCCAACGGCGTGGTGCAGATGGTCATCGGCACCTCACAGCTCATCGTCCCCCTGGTCGCCGCCGGGCTGATGGCCACGATCGGCCTGTCCGGCATCCTGGTCATCGACGTGGCGAGCTACGCCGTGGCCATCCTGAGCGTGGCGCTCATCCGGTTCCCGTCCTCGATGGCGTGGAAGCGGCGGGAGTCCGTGGTGACCGAGATGGTGAACGGCTTCCGGTACTCGTGGGGGAACCGGTCGTTCCGCTCCATGCTGGCGTTCTTCGCCGTGCTCAACATCTTCCTGTCGCCGCTCTTCCTGATGATCTCGCCGCTGGTGCTGGCGACCGGCACGCTGGCCGACGTCGGGCGGGTCGCCTTCGCGGGCGGGCTCGGCGCGTTCCTCGGCGGCCTCGCCATGACGGTGTGGGGCGGGCCGCGCAGGAAGCGCCTTCGCGGCGTCCTGCTCTCGACCCTGGCCCTGTCGGTCTTCTGCCTGGTCACCGGGCTGCGTGACGACCTGGTCGTGATCGGCGCCGGAGCCTTCGGCATGTCGCTGTGGCTCACGCTCCTCAACGGCGTCTACGCCACGATCATCCAGGTCAAGGTGCCCCAGCGGTTCCACGGGCGGGTGATCGCGCTGAACACGCTGGTCGCCTGGTCCACCCTCCCCGTCGGCTTCGGTCTCGTGGCCCCGTACGGCACGGCGGTGTTCGAGCCGCTGCTGGCCCACGACGGCCCACTGGCGGGAACCGTCGGCACGCTGATCGGCACGGGCGCGGGGCGCGGCATCGGCTTCATGTACATCTGCTTCGCCCTCGCCATGGCGGTGACGGCGCTGGTGGCGATGCGCGTCAAGGCGCTGGCCCGCTTCGACGACGTCGTCCCGGACGCGCTGCCCGACGACCTGGTCGGCGTCGAGGCCCTGCGCGCCCGCACCGCGCCATCCTCGCCCGTCCCCACCGCGCCGACCTTGCCCGTCCCCACCGCGCCGGCCTCGCCGGGCCGTACCCCGGTGGGCTCGGCCGGCGACGACTCGCACCCGACCGACCGACGACCCGCTCTCAAGGAGACCCCGTGACAGAAGCCCCGCACCGCGTCGTCCTCAACGGCGAGGAGCAGTACTCCCTCTGGCCGTCGGACCGTGAGATCCCGGCCGGCTGGCGCCCCGACGGCTTCGAGGGCACCCAGGAGGAGTGCCTCGCCCACATCGAGGAGGTCTGGACCGACATGCGCCCCCTTAGCGCGAGAACACCCGCCACCCACTGACCACACCCCCGTCGTCCTGGGCGTCCCCAGGACACGGCGGTTACCGTCGAATATGTTTATGATCTTCCCGGAGTCTCGGCCGAGGTGTCGCAGGCACACCGGGAGTTGCGGGCTCGACTGTTCAGACAGCGGCGGGCTCGGCCTTTGGGCTGCTAGCGTCGGCGGTCGTGAGTGAGAACGTGTACGTGGGTAGCGCGGACGTCGACGCGGCGGCCGACAAGGGGTGGCTGCTCGGGCACTTCAAGCCGTTCGGCGACATGCGGCACAGCGAGGACGTCGAGATCAAGTGGGGCGTGCACCCCCCTGGCGACGAGCGTGCCGAGTGGGTCACCGGCGAGAAGCGCACCGCCCTGCTCATCCTGATCAGCGGGCGCTTCCGGGTGGAGCTGCCCGGCCGCAGCGTGCTGCTGGCCAAGCCGGGCGACTACGTCGTGTGGGGCCACGGCGTCGACCACTCCTGGCGCGCCGAGGATCGGTCGGTGGTCCTCACCGTCCGCTGGCCCTCCGTCCCCGGCTACGCGGTGAAAACCCCGTGAGCGCCATGAGGTCATGGCCCGTTTGGCGGGTCGGTGGGAGCGGGCGTCAGGTCAGGCGGCCGGTGGAGATCACGTCGCGGTACCACAGGGCGCTGTCCTTCAGGGTGCGCCGCTGGGTGGCGAAGTCGACGTGGACGATGCCGAAGCGCGCGCTGTAACCCTCGGCCCACTCGAAGTTGTCCAGCAGCGACCACACGTAGTACCCCTCCACGGGGACCCCTTCGTTCAGGGCGTCGCGTACGGCCGCGAGGTGGTCGCGCAGGAAGGCGACGCGCCCGGCGTCGGCGACCCCGCCGTCCGGGCCCACCACGTCCGGGGCGGGCACGCCGTTCTCGGTGACCACGATCGGCACCTCGGGGTAGTCGGCCCTCAGCCGGGTGAGCGTGTCGTACAGGCCCCTCGGGTAGATCTCCAGCCAGTCGAGCTGCGCGGTGGGGTGCTTCAGGACGCGGTTGCCCCCGGCGTCGACGAAGCTCGGGGTGTAGTACTGCACGCCGAGCACGTCGACCGGCTCGCTGATCACGGCGAGGTCCCCGTCGAGGATGTGGTCGGCCATGGGGCTGCGTTCGGCGATCCACGCGAGCATGTCCTCGGGGTAGGCGCCGGTGAAGATGGGGTCGAGGTACAGCCGGTTCTCCAGGCCGTCCTGGTGTCGCACGGCCTTCGCCGTCTCGGGGTCGTCGTCGGCCGCGTAGGTGGGGTGCAGGTTGAGCGCGGGGCCGATGCGGCGGCCGGGATGCCGGTCGTGCAGGACGCGGGACGCCCGCCCGTGGGCGAGCAGCAGGTGGTGGAGGGCCACGAACGCCCGCCCGTCATCCTGGACGCCCGGAGCGTGGACGCCCCAGCGGTACCCGCACTCGACCACGGTCTTGGGCTCGTTGACGGTCAGCCAGTCGCGCAGGTCCAGGGCGTCGAACATGATCTCGGCGTAGTCGGCGAACCGCTCGGCCGTGTCCCTGTTCTCCCAGCCGCCCTTGTCCTGCAGCGCCTGGGGCAGGTCCCAGTGGAACAGCGTGGCCATGGGGTGGATGCCGCGCTCGCGGAGCCCGTCGGCCAGCCGGCGGTAGAAGTCGAGCCCCCGCCGGTCGGGCCTGCCTGCGCCGTCGGGCTGGACGCGCGGCCAGGCGATGGAGAACCGGTAGCCGCGCAGGCCGAGCGAGGACATCAGGTCGAGGTCCTCGCCGAGCCGGTGGTAGTGGTCGGCGGCCACGGCCCCGGTGTCGCCGTCCTTGACGTTGCCCGGGCCGGACGCGAAGGTGTCCCAGACGGACACCCCGCGCCCGTCCTCCTCGGTGGCGCCCTCGATCTGGTAGGCGGAGGTCGCCGCGCCCCAGACGAACTCCTCGGGGAAACGCTGCTCGGGCACGGTCTGCTCCTCGTGTCAGGCCGAGCCGCGCTCGACCAGATGCGTGTCCAGTATCACGACGGGCTGCTCCAGGCGCTCGCCGTTGATACGGGAGACCAGGAGCTGCGCCATCTGGCGGCCCATGGCCTCGGTGGGCTGGTGGACGCTGGTCAGCGGCGGCACGGTCTGGGCGGCGATGGCGGAGTCCTCGAAGCCGATCACCGCCACGTCGCCGGGTATCGCCCTGCCGTGCTCCTTGAGCACGCGCATCGCACCGATCGCCATCGCGTCGGAGGCGGCGAACACCGCGTCGAGGGTCGGATGCTCGCCGAGCAGCCGCTCCATCGCCTCGACGGCGCTGCTCTCGCTGAAGTCTCCATACGCGACGAGCTCGGGCATGCCGGTCGCCAGCAGCGCGTCGCGGTACCCGGCGAGCCGGTCGACGCCCACGCCCATGTCCTGCGTGCCGGCGATGGTGGCGATTCGCCGCCGCCCCCTGGCGAGCAGGTACTTGACCGCCTGCCTGGCACCGGCGCGGTTGTCCATGTCGACGTAGCTGAAGGGCGTGAACCCGACCGGCCGGCCGCCGAGGACGGTGGGCACGCCCATCTCCTCCAGCCGGCCGGGCAGCGGGTCGGCGCCGTGCAGCGAGATCAGCAGGACTCCGTCGACGTGCTGGCCGGTGAGGTAGAGCTCCAGGCGCTCGTGCTCGTCGTTGGACTGCGCCATGGTCAGGATCAGCTGGAGCCCGGTCTCCGACAGCGACGAGCCGATGCCGCGGATGATGCCCGCGAAGAACGGCTCGTCGAAGATGCGCTGCTCGGACTCGGACACGACCAGCGCGATCGTGTCCGTGCGCCTGGTGACCAGGGTGCGCGCCGCCCGGTTGGGCACGTAGCCGAGTTCGTCGATCGCCTGCTGCACGGCCTCGCGCGCCTTGTCGCTCACCTTCGGCGAGCCGTTGATGACGCGTGAAACCGTCCCGCGGCCGACGCCGGCGCGAGCGGCGACGGCCTCGAGGGTCGGTCGCGCTCCCGAGCGGCGGTCCCCGTTCATGAGAAGTGCCCCCTCCTAGAGTTCAGCCTTATTCTGCCGGACCGCGAAGGCCGCCTCGGCGAATAGTGTCGGCGTACCAATACGCACTGGCCTTGGGGGTTCTGCGCTGAGTGGGATAGTCGACGTAGACGAGCCCGAAACGCTTGCCGTATCCCCATGCCCATTCGAAATTGTCCATCAGGGACCAGGCGAAGTATCCCTTCAGCGGTATCCCCGCCTCGATGGCGGCGTGGCAGGTGCGCAGGTGCGCCTCGATGTAGGCCAGGCGCTCCTGGTCGTCCACCGTCTCCCCGGTCACGACGTCGTCGAAGGCGGCGCCGTTCTCCGAGATGACCAGGGGGATGCTCGGGTAGTCGCGGGAGACCCGCTGGAGCACCTCGTACAGGCCGATGTCGTCGATCTCCCAGCCCATCGAGGTGACCGGGCGTCCGCCGTTCACGAAGGACACGTGCTCGCTGCCCGGCCACGGGGACCCGGCGCCGGTCGGCGCGGCGGCGGCGGAGGCGGCCCCGCCCGGCTTCCCCGACACGGTGAAGCGGCTGTAGTAGTTCACCATCAGCGTGTCGAACGGCGTGGAGATCGTCTCCAGGTCGCCGTCCTGGATGAAGTCGATCTCGGTGACGGCGCTCAGGTCCGCGAGGACGTCCTCGGGGTAGGAGCCCTTCAGCAGCGCGTCGAGGAAGAACCGGTTCTGCAGGCCGTCGATGCGGCGGGCGGCGTCCAGGTCCGCCTCGTCCTGCGAGGCAGGGGTGATCGCGTACAGGTTGACCGACCCCCCGATCTGGGCGCCGGCGCCCTGGGCGCGCAGCGCCTGGACCGACAGGCCGTGGGCCAGGTTGAGGTGGTGGGCGGCCCTGATGGAGGCGGCCGGCTCGCGCCGTCCCGGAGCGTGCTCGCCGGAGGCGTACCCGAGGAAGGCCGCGCACCAGGGCTCGTTCACCGTGCTCCAGTTGCGGACCCGGTCGCCGAGGGCCTGGTGGACGCAGGCCGCGAAGTCGGCGAAGCGCTTCGACGTGTCGCGTACCGGCCACCCGCCTAGGTCCTCCAGCGCCTGGGGCAGGTCCCAGTGGTACAGGGTCAGCCAGGGCTCGATGCCGTGGGCGAGCAGCTCGTCCACCAGGCGGCGGTAGAAGTCGAGACCGGCCTCGTTGACCTTGCCCGCCCCGTCCGGCTGGATCCGCGGCCAGGAGACCGAGAAGCGGTAGGCGGTCAGGCCGAGGTCGGCCATGACCGCCACGTCGTCGCGGTAGCGGCGATAGTGGTCGATCGCGACCTCGGCGTTCTCGCCGTTGAGCACGCGGCCCGGCTGCCGGACGAACGTGTCCCAGATGGAGGTCCCGCGCCCGTCGGTGTCGATCGAGCCTTCGATCTGGTACGCCGAGGTGGCGGCGCCCCAGACGAAGCCGGTCGGGAACACCAGGGCAGGGGCGTCGGTCTCGGGTTGAGTCTCCTGCGTGGTCACGCTTTGACCGCACCTTCCATGAGTCCGCCGACGATCTGCCGGCCGAACGCGACGAAAACAACAATGAGGGGTAGAACCGAGAGGGCCGTGCCGGTGAAGATCAGCACGTAGTCGGTGGTGTGGGCCGCGGTGAGGAAGCTGATCGAGACCTGCACCGTGGGGTTGTCCGGGGTGAGGACGATCAGGGGCCACATGAACTCGTTCCAGTTCAACATGAAGGTCTGCAACGCCAGGACGGCCATGCCGGGCCGTACGGCGGGCAGGATCACGTTCCACCAGATGCGCATCGTGGACGCGCCGTCCACCCGGGCCGCCTCGACCAGTTCCTCGGGAACGGCCTGGTGGGTGTACTGCGTCATCATGAACACGCCGAAGCCGTTGAGCAGGTACGGAAGGATGACGGCCTTGAGCGTCCCGACCCAGCCGAGGCTGACCATGAGCTGGTAGAGCGGGACGATGCCCATCTGCTGCAGCGGGACCATCATCGTGATCAGGATGGAGCCGAGCAGCAGGTTGCGCCCGCGGAAGTGGAGCCGGGCGAAGGCGAAGCCCGCGAACGTCGAGATGATCACGACGGAGATCGTCACGGTGGAGGTGACGATCAGCGAGTTCGTCAGGCCGGCGAGGAAGTGCGCGTCCTCGGTGCTGAGCACCCGCTGGACGTTCTCGCCGAGGTTGCCTCCGGGAAGCAGCGGCGGCGGCACCTCGACGGCGTCGGAGTTGGTCCGCGACGCGATGATGACCATCCAGTAGATCGGGAAGATCGACAGCAGGATGGTGAACAGCAGGGAGATCTTGGTGAGCGGTGTGGCGCGGAAGGGGTCCCGCTTGCTCCTGGCGGCGGCCCGGCCGGGCCTGACCTGCGTGATGGCGGTCACTTGCTGCCCCCGATCCGGCGGACGAACGCGTAGTTGATCGCGACGCCGAGGAGGATCAGGATGAACAGCAGCCAGGCGGCCGCCGCCGCGTAGCCGTAGTCGAAGTCCCTGAACCCCTGTTTGACGATGTACATCGCGATCGTCTGGAACTGACCGGTGCTGCCGCCCTCCATCCGGTTGCTGCCGAACATGACCGGTTCGGCGAAGAGCGTCAGCCCGCCGATCGTGGAGACGAAGACCGTGAAGATGATGGTCGGGCGGATCATCGGCAGCGTGATGCTCCAGAACTGCCGGCGGGGCGAGGCCCCGTCGATCGACGCCGCCTCGTAGAGGTCGCGGGGGATCGTCTGCATGCCCGCGAGGTAGATGATCGCGTTGTAGCCGGTCCAGCGCCAGTCGACCATGGTGGCGATCGCGGTCCAGGACGACCACTTGGCGTTCTGCCAGTTGATGTTGTCCACGCCGAGGGACCCGAGCACGTAGTTGATCAGGCCGAAGTCGCGGCCGTAGAGCTGGGTGAAGACGATGGCGACCGCGACGACCGAGGTGACCAGGGGGAGGAGCACTCCAAGGCGGAAGAACAGCCGCCCCCGGATCCGCTTGTTGAGGGCGTTGGCCAGCATGAGCGCGAGGACCAGCTGCGGCACCGTCGCCAGGACGAAGATGCCGACGGTGTTGATCACCGCGTTCCAGAAGTCGGCGTCGGTCAGCAGGTTGCCGTAGTTCGCGAGGCCGGTGAACTTGGCGTCGCCGCCGGCCAGCTCGTAGTCGTGGAGCGAGACCCACAGGGTGAAGACGAGCGGGAACAGGCCGAAGATCGCGAAGAGGATGAAGTACGGCGAGATGAGGAAGTAGGGCGTGGCCTTCAGGTCGAGCTGGGACAGGAAGCGGCGTGAGGATCCCGATTGGTGGCGCCCCGGCCGGTAGGGGGGAGGCGCGGGATCCGCACGTTGGGCGCGGACGTTGACGCTCATCGGAATTCCGGGGCGGGTCCCCTGGCCTTCAGCCGTGGGGAGAGTGCCCCATTCTCCTTCTTTCGTCGAAAGCGATGTGTGGTGTGCCCGCCGCCGCGCGATGAGCACGATCGGCGGGAGTGCCACGGAGGCAGGGGCTGCCCTTGCGGCGGCATGGGGGGTCCTCCGGTCGATGAGCCGCGAACTTTCGGCCCGTGTGGGGTGGGCACTACGGGGCCTGTCCGTCGGGAGGAGGTCAACGATCTACCTTTCGGCGCTCGGAGCGAAGGGCGGCAGCGTGGTTCCGCTGCCGCCTGCCGCTCAGGAGGGGAGGTCACCGGCCCCGCCGGAGGGTTGCCACGGGGGGCCGGTGACGTTCGGGAACGATCAGCCCGCCGCCTTCTGGCCCGCCTCGACGAACTTCTGCCATGCCTCGCCGTAGGGCACGGCGCCCTGGTCCATGCCGATGATGATCTGCTCCACGGCGGCCTTCACCTGTGCGTGCTTCTCACCGAGGAAGGTCGGCTGGAGCGACTTGATGGACGGCCCGAAGATCTTGCCGATGGGCGCGTTGTCGAAGTACTCGTTGGTCGCGCTCTGGAGCTCGGGGTTGTCCTGCGCCGGGATGGTGCTGGGCAGGTTGCCGCCCTCCTTGAACGCCAGCAGCTGCGCCTCGGGGCTGGTCAGGTAGCTGGCCAGCTCGGCGGCCTCCTTCGGGTGCTTGGACTGCTTGGGCACCGCGAGCCAGGAGCCGCCCCAGTTGCCGCCGCCGCCGGGAACCGTCGCGACGTCCCACTTGCCCTTGAACTTGTCGCCGGCGGTGCCCGACACCACGCCGAGCATCCAGCCGGGGCAGCCGAGGGTCGCGAACTGCGACTTCACGAAGCCCGTGTTCCACGGGTCGGTGAAGTTCTGGAGCTTGGCGGTCAGACCGGCCTGGCTGATCTTCGTGGTGAAGTCGAACGCGGTCTTGACGGCCGGGTTCTTGTCCAGGATCAGCTGCTGGTTCTTGTCGAAGTAGGTGACGTTGCCGTTCTTGGCGGCCTCCTGCGACAGCACCACGTTGTAGATGGTGTTGACGCTGTCCACGAACTTGGCGTCCTTGACCTTGGCCTGGAAGTCCTCGCCGGCCTTGACGAAGGCGTCCCAGCCGCCGCTCCACAGCTTCGAGACCTCGTCCCGGTCGGTGGGCAGTCCGGCCTTCTTGAACAGGTCCGTGCGGTAGCAGATGCTCATTCCGCCGACGTCGGTGCCGAGGGCGAACAGCTTGCCCTCCGAGTTGATGCCGTTCTCCCACTTCCACGCGGGGAAGTCGGCCTGACGGCTCTGCAGGCCGTACTGACCGAGATCGGTGAAGAACTGGGGCCGGGCCTTGGCCAGGCCCATGCCGCCCTCGTCGATGCCAATGACGTCACCGGCGCCGGTGCCGGACTGGAACCACTGCAGCATCTGGGGCCAATAGACGTTCTCGAAGCTGTCGGTCAGGTTGTTGTACTTGACCTGCACATTCGGGTGCTCGGTGTTCCACTTCTCAACGGCGGCCTTGTAGCCGAAGTTGGTGCCGCCGCCGAAGGTCTGCAGCGTGAGGGTGATCTTCTCAGCGGGTGCGGCCGATGACGAGCTGCCGGCGGTGCTGCCGGTGTCGCTGGACGAGCACGCGGTGGTGATACCGAGCGCGGCGGTCATCACCGATGCGACCGCGAGCATTCTGCCGCGGCGCATGTTGTTCTTCATTCCGGACCCCTCTCAGGTGGTTGCCCGATCGTTGGGAGGTGGCATCGAGGGCCGGCCCCGACAGTCGGGCCCCGCGATGTGCTGGATCCCTCAGTCGTGATCCCGCGAGGGCTTCCTCGCGAGCGAAGTTTGGGAGCGCTCCCACGAAGAGTCCCCGATAGGCAATGCTGACGTCAATATGCTGAAACCTAACTGTTACTCCTGGGGCTGTTAGGAGCTTGAAATCAGACGTTGAGCGCGATAAGGGCCATTGGAGTTATTGGGAGCGCTCCCATCGCTACTGGCACAGTCGGGCGCAAATCATCCATGCGCCACGGCTCACACAAGATCATCAAGGTCCCAGGGCCCGGAAAGCCCGATGCCGTACGGCCGGCGGAGTGGGTCGCCGGCCGTACGGCACCGGGGTGGACGGGCGTCCTCCATGGGAGGGGAAGGGCGCCTTCGATGGTCCGGAGGGGCGACCCCCTGCGAGAGGGGCGCCAGGGAGGTGGTTGTCAGGCGGCGTAGCTCGGGTAGCCGTAGCCCACGACCTGGGAGGTCGGGCGGGTACGGATCTCGACCTTGCCGTTGCCCGTGTTGCCCTCGACGGTCTTGATCGTCCCGTCGCCGTTGTCCTTGACGACGAAGCCGACGTGGTCGATGTCGTCCAGGCTCTTGCCGCGGCCCCAGTCGAAGAAGACGACCGCGCCGGGCCTCGGAGTGCTGCCCCAGCGGTCCTGGGACGCGAACCACTTGGCGTGCGCGACGGTGTAGGCGTCGGTGCCGACGGTGTCCTGCATGCCGAGCTGGGTGCCGACCCAGGAGACGAACATGTCGCACCAGGCGGCGTCGGCGTACCCGGCGATGGTGCCGCTGTCACGGGCCACGGTCTCCCTGGCCCTCGGAGTGCTCATGTACCAGGAGTGGAACTTGGTGCCGCCACCGGCGCTGTTCTCGGAGATGCCGACCTGTCGCTCCGCGAGGCTCAGCAGCTGCTCGGCGGAGACCCGCCTCACGGATTCCGGAGCCTGCACGGTCATGGGCGCCTCGGCGCCGGCGAGGTTGTGGATCGTGTCGTCGGCGGAGGCGTTGGCCGCGAGGGCCGTGCCCGTCACCGCCTGGGCGAGGACCAGGCCGCCGAAGGCGAAGGCTTTGAGATGGTTCTTCGGGGCGTCCAGAAGCCGATGTATCGACATTGACAAGGGGATACTCCTTCTTCCAAGCCGCCTACCGGGTTAGCTGACGGGTTCGGGCGTGGAAGTTCGCCCTACGGGATCGTCCGTGGGAGTGACGATCCCGATTCACCCCAGAGGAGGTGGGTCCCCGGCTCCGCGCGATGCGGACTCGGCGTAGCGCGTAGCGGCGGGAGAGGGATCTCCGCAGTGGACCGAGCCGCGCTGTGCAATCTCCACGGCACGAGCGGGGTACTCAAACGGGCAGTACCTGTGCCAGGAGTCCACTCAGAGTAATACATCGGACAAACACATGCAAACAGGACAAACCTCTGGGCTATGACGGGGGACTGGAGGGCAAACCTGCCTTGACCGCGCCGGGGCCGGTGGCCTCCGGGCTGGGGTTCACCCGCCTTGACCTGGGTACGGAGGAGCGCTCCTGCCGCCGGGCGCGACCTCGGCGCCATCGGCGGCACCGGTGCGGAGAGTCGGGATGAGCCGGGCGAAAGTGATAGTTGTGATGCCTCGCACCGCTGGTGTCAAGCGGGCTGGAGTGACGAGGGCACACGGATGGTGCGTGAGGCACGAGGCACCGGAGGTCCGCCTTGGGAACCGGGATCTCCGGCACCGACCCCGCGGAAGGGAGGCGGCCCGGCCGGACCACAACGAGAACAGCGAGACCTGGCTGATCCGTCGTTGTCCTCCGTTCATCGGTTGTTCCCCCCTGCGTCGGGTCACCCGGTTACGTTGCTTGCGTCGTGAAAGTGTCAATGCCCGGCGTGGAGAGGAACGGTCGAAGCCGCGTGCGGGAGCAGGTGCCGGCCGTAGCCTGGGTGGAGTCGCCCCTCCAGTTGCTGTGCGCGGTCGAGGCGCGGTACGCCGGGGTCGTCGGGGCGGGCACGCGCGTGGTGACCCGCGCCAAGCTGCCCGGGCTCCGCGTCACCCGCACGGAGCTGACCACCCTCGACCTGCCCGCCGGGCTGGAGATCGAGACCGCCGAGGGCGGGATGCCCCGTCCGGGCCGCGACTCCGCGTGGGTCCTCGGAGACGCCTTCTCCGGCAGGATGCAGCTCACCTCGCTCACCGCCGCGCCCACGCGCATGGTCCTGGTGGACGACGGCCTGGCCACGATCCGCCTCCTTGAGCTGCTCACCGCGAGGCTCGGCACCCCCCTCGTGCGCGCCCGCGCCAAGGCGAGCCCGACGCGGCGGATGCTGGGGGCGGCCGCCGCGATCCGGCTGCGGGCCGCCGCCCGGGCCGGACGGCTCACCGTGTTCACCGCGCTGCCCGTGCCCGCCGAGCTGGCGAAGGCCGTACGGGAGATCGGGGCCGAGCTGGTGACCCACGACTTCGCCTGGCTGCGCTCCCAGCCCGCGGTCGCCCATCCCCGGCCCGCCGAGAGCACGGTCGTCCTCGGCACGTCGCTGGTGCGAAACGGGCTGATCCACCGCGACCGCTACCTCGCCTGGCTCTTCGCCCTCAAGGGGCCGCTGGCCTACTACCCGCACAGGCGGGAGGACCCCGGCGACCTGGCGGCCGTCCGCGGCCACCCGGGCGTCACCGTGTACGACGGCGGGGTCCCCGTCGAGATGACCCTGCGGGACCTGCGGCCGGGGCAGCGGGTGCTGAGCCTGCCCTCCACGGCGGTCACCTCGCTGCGCGTCCTGCTGTCGGCGCGCGGCGTCCCCGTGGAGACCGTGGAGGTCCCCGACGACTGGTGGACGCCGACGGCGACGGTCTCCCTCCGATCACACCTCCAGATGTTCGCGCACGAAAGGGCTTCTCCTTGACCCGGGTTCTCGCTGTGGCCGATTCGGACTCCTACCTGAAGTGGGCGGCGGGTCTCCTCGACCAGCTCCCCGCCGGGTGGACGTCGACGCTGGCCGTGGTGCGCACGCCGATCGTCCCGTCCCCGGGTCAGATCGCCGCCGCCGTCAACGGGACGCGGTTCGACACCGAGGAGCCGCCGGCGGTGGTGCCGGCGCGGGGCCTTCGCCGCCTCGCCGAGCGGATCAGGCCGGACGTCGTGCTGGTCTCCTGCACGGGGCCCGTGGTCGACGTGCTGGTGAGCGAGGTGTTCGACGGGCTGAGCCCCCGCCCGGTCTTCGTGTCGGGCCTTCCTGGCATCTCGATCCCCGCGACGGAGAAGGCCTGGCTGTACCGGGGCGGATGCGATCTCTTCGTCGTGCACAGCGGCAGGGAGGTCGAGGAGTTCGCCCGCATCGGCAGGGAGCTGGGCGCCGAGGGCGAGATGGCGCTCGCCCGCCTGCCCTACCTCGACCACGCCCTCGCCCGCCCCACGTCCGCCGACCGGCTCGTCTTCCCCTCGACGACCGGGCGGCCCGGCCCCGCGCCGCTCACCGCGCGGGCCGTGCCGTCCGAGGCGGGCGAGACCGGGCCGTCCGAGGCCGGCGAGACCGTGGCGGAGGAGGGCGGGAGGCGGGTGGTGTTCGCGACCCAGGCGAAGGTGCCGAAGCGGCGCGAGGAGCGGGAGGGCATCCTGCTCGCCCTGGCCCGGCTCGCCGAGGCCCGCCCCGACCTGGACGTGGTGGTCAAGCTCCGGGCCCTTCCGACCGAGCGCCAGACCCACAACGAGCGGTACCACTACGAGCGGCTGTGGCGCGGGCTCGTCGAGACGGGCGCGGTGCGCGACGGCGGCGTGAGGTTCGCGGCGGGCGCGATGCGCGAGCACCTCTCCGAGGCGGCGGCGTTCGTGACGGTCAGCTCCACGGCGGCGCTTGAGGCGATCGCGGGGAGGGTCCCGTTGCTGGTGCTGTCCGACTTCGGGGTGAGCGCGGAGATGATCAACCTGGTGTTCGAGGACAGCGGATGCCTCGGCACCCTGGAGGAGCTCACCCGCGGCGAATTCCGGCAGCCCGCCGCCGCCTGGCGCGACGCCAACTACTTCCACGACCCGGCCGTGAGCGACTGGGTGGTCAAGCTCGCCGTGCTGGTGGAGCGGGCGCGCGCCGGCGGCCTGCCCCCGGTCCGGCCGCTGCTCGACGGTCCCGGGCACGCCGCGGCCCGTCGCCGCGCCCGCCTGCGCGTCGAGGTCCCGCCGGACGTCCTGCGCGTGGGCTACCGCGCCGGCCGCCGCGTCCGCCGCTACCTCAAGGCGCTCGGCTAGCAGGTACGCCGCGGCCGGGGGCCGCCCGGGGAGACCGGGCGGCCCGCACGGGTCAGACGGGGTTCAGATACCAGATCTGGTCGCCCGCGACGATGCCGAGGCCGGAGTCGGTGTTGCCGGTGACCGTCTGCTGGTCCAGGGTGGTGCCGCCGCCGGGAGGTGTGTCGAGCACCTTGCCGCTGAAGCGGTTGACCAGGAAGGACGTCCCGTCCGCGACCCGCTGGAAGGTCCATTGCTGGCTGGTCGCGGTGCCGCAGGTCGCCTGCCTGATCTGGACGCCGGTGGACGTGCTCGCCGAGACCAGGTCCAGGCACTTGGCGCTGTTGACGTTCACCAGCTTCCAGTACGACCCGGTGGCCTGGAGCGTCCACCGCTGGCTGGTGGCTCCGGACGGGGCGTTGTGCGTGATCAGCGCGCCGGACGCGGTGGAGCCGCCCGCGGGCTCCGCGTTGTCGCGGCTGCCGAGCCCCTGCAGGTAGTAGACGCTGTTGTTGACCGGCGCGATGCCCGTGACCTGGTTGAACACCCACTGCTGGTTGGTAGCGCCGGTGTAGGTCTGCTGCGTGACGGGCGCCGGGTAGGCGCCGCTCGCGGTCAGCGCCAGCCCGGACAGCCAGTCGAAGATCGCGTAGGTGTTCCCGCCGGTCGGAAGGTAGGCGAAGCGCATGCCGTCCTGGCCGGCGCAGATGTACTGCAGGAGCGTCGTGCCGGGCGTGGTGCCGCTGTAGGAGCTGTCGGCGCACAGGCGGCTGCCGACGTTGACGAACTGCAGCCCGGTCGTGTAGCCCATCAGCCACTTCTGGCTGGGGGTGTCGACGCGGGCGCGCTGGCTCAGCTCGGTAAGCGCCCCGGTGGACGCGCCGATGGGTTCGAGCGCGCCTCCCGTGGAGACGTTCGTGATGACGTAGGTGTTGCCGACCTTGGGGTGCGCGTCGCTGTCGGCCGTGCCGCCCGCGATGAGGTAGGCGCTGCTCGCGACGTTCCAGTGCGTGGCCAGGTAGGTTCCGGCGGTGGGGGCGGCGTTGTAGTAGTCGTCCCGGTTGCAGTCGGGCAGCCGGTAGTCGTTCCACTGCAGGCAGTTCCACGAGGGCGTGCCGCCATAGCACATGAGGTCCCACTGGTCCAGGCAGTGCCAGGTGCCGTCGGAGTGGGCCGAGCTGAGCTGCACGGCGCCAAAGGTGTGCCCCAGCTCGTGGGCGATGGCGTTCGCGCCGAAGCAGCCGGGGATGGCGTCCACGCGGGCGAAGGCGAGCCCGTTGTTGAGGTTGGCGGCCCCGGTCGTCAGGTCGTCGCTCTTGATCTCACCCACGCCGCAGATCACCGTGGCTTCGGTGAGCATGAGGTAGTGGCGGTCGGTGCTGGTGTAGCCGAGGGCCTTCACGGCGGTGATGCTGGTGGCGAAGTCGGCCAGTGACCCGGCGGGGACCACCACGTTGCGCACGACGGCGGCGCAGCCGCCGCTCACCGCAGTGGTGACGTAACGGATGTGCCGGCTGCGGTTGGAGGTGGCCGCCCCGTCGTTGAACGCGTCGTCGGCGTTGGCCAGCCAGGCCCGGAACATGGGCAGGAACTGGGTGTAGCGGTCGGGCATCGACGCCTCGCGCACGTACAGGACCTCGACGCGCTTGCCGCTGGTGCCGTCGCCGTCGCAGGCCACCAGTTGCGGGCTGACCCGCGCCTTGGCCTGGCTCGGCGCGAGGGCCGCCGGGCCGGCGTGCTCGCCGAGCTTGGCGCCGGGGAAGGTGTCGTACACGGCGTGGGAGGAGGGGCCGTCGTCCGGCGGAGGGGCGGCCGACGCCGCCGAGGGTGAGGCGACCATACCGGCCGCGAGGAGGACCGACGCGGCGACCAGGGAGAGGTTTCGCCTGAGCTGCATTCCGATGAACTCCGATCGGGTGCGGATACGCCCTAGAGGGCGACTCATCGGTAATGATCACATCATAAACACGCAAGTCCGACTGATTGTAAGATTTATCACAAAAACCCGTGACGGCAACGCATTCAAACGACCCAATCGGGTGATTTGTAGCCTCGTGTGATAATTCCAGTAAACGCAAATAATGGAACCTCGACGCCGAACAAAGCATTCACCGGTGGGAAACCTCCAGCTCACAGGCGTGAGCCATGGCGGCCGTGTACGCACCTATCACGTCCGAGCGAGCCGGTCCACGGCCTTTCTCAAAAGGCGAGACATGCCCCTGTGCTCTGCGGCTTCGGACGGAGGGAAATGTCGCCGGTCGGCCGGTGAGGGCGCGGTGGAGGCGGGTGGTGAGGCCCTTGTCTTTGGCTGGGGGCTCGGGGGTGGGGATCAGGCCGACGGAGGCCGGCCGGCGATGGAAAACTCCCTGAAGCGCCGCGACGGTGGGCACGTCCATGACGACGGCGGCCCCATGATCACGGGCGTGATCATGGGGCCGCCGGTTCGATCTACTTCGCCGATGGGGGTCTGCTCCCGCGGCGGCGGGCTTTTCCGCGTGTGCGTGCCGCCCGGACGTGGTCTGCGTTCCGTCGCCAAGCCCCGAGTCGTGGCGGTGGGGTCAGAACGGCGTGGTGCTGGGAACCACCTTGAGATCGATCTGGTAGTCAGGGCCGCTCTGGCTGGCCGCGTTCGGCCGGAACATGTAAGTGGCGTCGCCGGTCGCCGGGCTGATGGGGAAGGACTCGAGCAAGAGGTCGTCGTCCGAGAGTATGGGGTCGTCTTCCCGGATGTTGACGGTGATCCTGCCAGTGGACCTGAACACGGGCTGGTACGGAGCTTCGTCCCTCATGTTGTAGACGCGCACACCTGACGGGCAAGGGGAGTAGAGGAAGCTCATGCAGTAGCCCGACTCGACCGACGAGACCGACCAATCCGTTCTCGGCCAGACACGGTAGGTCGTGTTCAAGGGCGGCACGAGGCTGGGGCCGCCGACCTTGACGAAGATATGGTCACCACCGCTCTCCTGTGTCCGCCAGATGGTGATCGAGTTGATGATGACCCGAACATACGGGGCGGCCTCCACCGAGGAGGCGGAGGCGACGGAGGCGGTGGCCACGAGGGGCATCGCGAGGACCGCCCCCGCGACGACCCGGAAAAGGCTCTTGAGTGGGTTCATGCGAAAAGGATCACCGCGGCCGGTTGGAACTAACTTGACAATGACTAGGAGACGGCTTTCGGCCACGGGTTCGGGCGAGCGTGAGATCGTCGGGCCGTGCTCTTCCGGCACGCCGGTCGATCGCAGGCGCCGTACCGATCCTGCTGTCTCTGTCACCGGTCAGCGGGTGAGGGCGCGGTGGGCGGCGGCTCCATGATCACGGGCGTGATCATGGAGCCGCCGGTTCGATCTACTTCGCCGAGGGGGTCTGCTCCCGCGGCGGCGGGCTTTTCCGCGTGTGCGTGCCGCCCGGACGTGGTCTGCGTTCCGTCGCCAAGCCCCGAGTCTTGGCGGTGGGGTCAGAACGGCGTGGTGCTGGGAACCACCGTGAGATTGATCTGGTAGTCAGGGCCGCTCTGGCTGCCCGCGTTCGGCCGGAACATGTAAGTGGCGTTGCTGGTCGCCGGGCTGATGTTGAAGGACTCGAGCAAGACGTCATCGTCCGAGAACAAGGCGTCCTCTTCCCGGATGTTGACGGTGATCCTGCCAGAGGACCTGAAAACGGGCTGTGCCGGACCCGCGTCCCTCATGTAGTAGGCGCGCACACCTGAGGGGCAAGGGGAGGCGAGGAAGCTCACGCAGGAGCCCGACTGGACCGACGAGATCGAGCCCTCGGCTCTCGGCCAGACACGGTAGGTCACGTTCAAGGGCGGCACGATGCTGGGGCCGCCGACCTTGACGAAGATTTCGTCAGCACCGCTCTCCTGTGTACGCCAGATGGTGATCGAGTTGATGATGACCCGAACATACGGGGCGGCCTCCACCGAGGAGGCGGAGGCGACGGAGGCGGTGGCCACGAGGGGCATCGCGAGGACCGCCCCCGCGACGACCCGAAGGAGGCTCTTAAGTGGATTCATGCCGACAAGGATCACCATGGCTGGTTGGAACCGACTTAACATGGCTTGGCGTCGGCTTGCGGCCACGGTTTAGGGCGAGCGTGAGGTCGTACGGCCTGTCATCCGGCCCGCCGATCGATCGCGGGGCCGTACCGGTCAGCGGGTGAGGGCGCGGCGGAGGCGGGTGGTGAGGCCCTTGGCCTTGGTGGGGGGTTCGGGGGTGGGGATGAGGCCGACGGAGGCCAGGCGGCGGTTCTTGAAGTAGCGGGCCTGGGCGCCGTGGGTGTCGATGTAGCGGGCGGCCGGCTCGCGCAGCGCCGGGTACGCCTCGTTCTGCATGCAATAGCCCACCGCCTCGACCAGTCCGGGGAGGTCGGCCTCCGGCGGGTCGGTGATCGACCCGTCGGGGGCGAGACGGGGCACGGTGGCGTCGACGATCGTGACCGGGATCCGGTTGCTGTTCTCGTACGGAGCGAGCCGTTCGAGCACCGTGTCGCAGCCCATCGTGGCGACGGGGATGCCGAACAGCCGGTGCGCGGTCATCAGAGCGGTGGAGAAGCAGCCGACCACCAGCTCGGGCCGCAGGGCCTGGAAGCAGACCTCCGCCGGGACGGTCTCCCCGGCCACGCTCAGCTCCACGCCGAGCTCGCCCGCCACCGCGCGGAGCCGCTGGGCGTGCCGGCGCCCCGCCGCCGGGTGCGGTTTGAACAGGACCTTCCGGTGCCCGCGCGCGGCCAGGGCGCGCAGCATGGCGGCGTGGAGCTCCGCCTCCTCCTCGGGGGTGACGATCTCCAGGGCCGACAGGTACTGGCCGAGGATCATCGCGTCGCCGGAAAGGCCGTCCGGCGCGGGCATCGCGTCAAGGACTCCCCGGAAAGCCGCGTCGGGCAGCGGGTCGGGCGCGACGCCGGCCTCCCGCAGCAGCAACGGGACGAGGCCGGGCACCAGGTCGAGGTGGAGCAGCCGGGTGATCCTTCCGGAGGTCTCCTGCGGCAGCGGGTCGCGGGTCGGCCCGTAGCTCATCAGCCCGTCGGAGTACACCGTGATCGGGCAGTCCCGGATGAGCGCCGCCACCGTCCTCGACGGGGGGACCGCGACGGACTCCAGGACCAGTTCGGCGGGCCCGTCGCCCAGCGACAGGTGCGAGCTCAGCAGGCGCCCGAGCATGGGCACCTCGATGACGCGGGCCTTCCAGTCGGAAGGGTGCAGCGGCGCCACGATGTCGTTCCAGGACCAGACCTCGTCGAAGCGCCCGCGGAGCGCCGCGAAGCCCGGAGCCTCGTCCAGGGACGGGGTGACCTCCGGGATGGCGGCGTTGTTGGACACCAGCAGGATCCTGCGCCCCGAGTGGGGACCGAACCTGCCGGCGTCCATCGCCGCGGCGAGCGTCATCGCCCCGAAGAGCGTCGAGCTGTAGAAGACCTGGGTCACGGGAAGCTCTCCTCGGGCTCTCGGAGGTGCCGGGGAAGCAGCGGGTGCAGCAGTGCCGCGCGCTCGGGCTCCAGCCCCGCTTCCGCGACCAGGTCCGGCGGAAGGCCGGCGAGGACGTCCCGCGCCCTGGCCTCGAAGCGGGCGCGGAGCGCGGGGGAGAAGCGGTCGCCGAGCTCCAGGTGGTGCGCCAGCAGGGCGCAGAAGGTGCGCACGGCCTTGGGCAGCAGGTCGTGCTCGTTCTCCACCTGCTTGAACACCAGCTCGAACGCGTCGAAGAAATGCAGTTGCCGCTCGTCGCCGATCTGGGTCAGCGACGAGGGCACCATGCGCCGGTAGAAGACGCCGGCGAGCGAGACCACCGCGAACGAGCGCGCCTCGCGGTGCAGCCTCCAGATCCAGGGACGGTCCTCGGCGGTGTGCAGGTGGCCGGGGAAGGCCAGCAGGTCGCCGAGGTCGCGCCGGTAGATCCCCGCCCAGGCGTACGGGTAGTCCACCATCGTCTTGACGCCGGCGGGCAGGATGCGGTCCCTGGGCGTGAGCACCACTCCCCGCCTGGCCTCCGGCGCCCGGTGGACGACCCGCTTGCGCCCCTCCACCTGGACGTGGTCGACCCGGACGAAGTCGCAGCCGAGGCCGTCGATCGCGGCCACCAGGTGGGGCAGGTACCCCGGCGCCAGCCAGTCGTCGCCGTCCATGAAGGTGACGTACCGGCCGGACGCGAGGGAGACGCCGAGGTTGCGGGCGTCCGCCAGCCCCGCCGGCGAGGCGTTGCGCAGCACGGTCAGGCCCGGCAGGTCGTCGCGGAAGTCCTCGACGATCCTCGGGGTCGCGTCCGCCGACCCGTCGTCGACGACGATGAACTCGAAGTCCTGCCGGGCGTTGCGCCGCAGCGAGGCGAGCGCGTCGGCGATGTACGGCTCGGCGTCCCGCACCGGCACCACGACGGACAGCGTGATCACCGGCGCCCCCCAGCGTGCGTCAATTCGTGAACTCTCCTCTGGCCCTCGGGCCTCGTGCGAGGCCCTCCGGCGGACGGGGGTGTGCTCGGGTCAGACGGTGACGCGGCGCAGCCGGGCCTTGGGGGCCTCCTCGCCGGGGAACACCCGCTTGACGCCGTCACCGAGAGCGGACTCGATGATCCTGATGTCCCTGACCAGGTGCTCCAGGCCGCTCGGCTCCAGGGAGGCCGCGTGGTCCGAACCCCACATGGTGCGGTCCAGCGTGATGTGCCGCTCCACCGTCACCGCGCCGAGGGTGACGGCGGCCAGCGAGATCTGCAGGCCGCGCTCGTGCCCGGAGTAGCCGACAGGGACGCCGTACCGGTCCTGGAGGGTCATGATCGTGCGGAGGTTGGCCTCCTCCGGCGGCAGCGGGTAGGTGGAGGTGGCGTGCATCATCACGAGCCTGGACGTGCCGAGGATCTCGACGGCCTCGTCGATCTCCGCGAGCGTCGACATGCCGGTCGACAGGATGATCGGCTTGTTCGTGGCGGCGAGCCGGCGCAGGAGCTCGTGGTCGGTCACGCTGGCCGAGGCGACCTTGTGCGTGACGACGTTCATGTCCTCCAGGAAGTCGACCGAGGGCACGTCCCACGGGGAGGCGAACCAGTCGATGCCCCGCTCGGCGCAGTACTTGGCGATCTGGGTGTACTCGTCGCGGCCGAACTCGGTCCGGATCTTGTACTCCATGTAGGTCATCTCGCCCCACGGAGTCTGGCGGATCTGGCCGCGCTGCTCGACCGGCACGCAGATCTCGGGGGTGCGCTTCTGGAACTTCACGGCCTGGCAGCCGGCGTCGGCGGCGACGTCGATGAGCCGGCGCGCGATGTCCAGGTCGCCGTTGTGGTTGATGCCGATCTCGCCGATGACGTACACCGGCTGCCCGGGGCCCACCAGCGACTCGCCGATCCGCACAGGGGCGCCCTTGACCCGGAGCGTGGCGCGCGGGCCCGCGGCCGTGGGCTCGGCGTCGACGGGCCGCGAGGCGAGCACGCGGTCGCACAGCTCGCGTACGGCGCCCGCGCCGCCCTGGTGGTCGAGCACGATGCGGGCGGCGGCCCGTACGCGCGGGTGGGCGTCGGGCACGGTGACCGGCCAGCCGACCAGGTCCATGCAGCCGAGGTCGTTGACGTCGTTGCCGACGTAGGCCACGCGGGCGGGGTCCAGGCCCTCGATGCTCAGCCAGTCGCGCAGCGCGGTGTGCTTGGAGGCGAGCCCCTGCAGGACCGGCACGCCGAGCTTGCGGGCGCGGGCGGCCACGACCGGGTTGCGCTCGGTCGAGAGGATCAGCAGTTTCACGCCCGACCGCTTGAGCAGGGAGACGCCGAGGCCGTCGGAGCGGCTGACGGCGACCGACTCGCGGCCGTCCTGGTCGACGTAGACCAGGTCGTCGGTGTGCACGCCGTCGAAGTCGGTGATGACCGCGTCCACGTCGAGCGGCCCCGGCTGGTCCACGAACGGCGCGAGCGCCCGTACGATCTCCAGGTCCTCGGGGGTGTCGACCTCTACGGCGTGGCGGGTGGGAACGGGCTGGACGGCGACGGTGCCGAAGAAGCGGTGCCCGTGCTCGCGCAGGCCGGCGGTGCGGATGGCGTAGAAGGCCCCGGTCTCGCGGTACTCGGGCTCGCGGTCCTGGCGGCGCGGCCGGTGGGCCGGGTCGTGGTTGATCCCGCTCACGCCGCCGTCGCGGGCGGCCCACACGAACTCGTGGGTCGCGAGGCCGGAGAAGACGACGTCGGCCGTCCCGTCGAGGACCTTGGCGACCGCGGCGTCCAGGTCGGCGGCGTCGATGAAGGCGCTCGTGCACTGGACGAGCACGACGACCTCGGGGTCGGCGTCGAGCTGGTCGAGCGCGTGCAGCAGGGCCGACTCGCTGGAGGCGGTGGCGCCGCTCAGCTCGGCGGGACGCTCGATGACGCGGGCGCCCGCGTCCCTGGCCACGGCCGCGATCCCGTCGTGGTCGGTGCTGACCACGACCTCGTCGATGAGCGCGGTCCCCGTGCAGGAAGCCACCGCGCGGGCGACCAGGGGCGTGCCCCCGACCTTGGCCAGGTTCTTGAGCGGGACGCCCGCAGAACCACCACGGGCGGGGACGACGGCCAGGACTCGCAAGGTGACTCCTCGATATGCGGCGTGACGAGCGGTCGTCGCGGCGACACGCTCGTAAGGTGTCACGCACGCTAACCACCGGTGCCGTCCCTCAAGGGGAGCCTGAGCTGAACGCCCAGCGTCGCTCCTGTTAACTCTTGGCGAGGGCGCTAATCCATCATCGGCAGCCGCAGGACGAACCTGGTGCCCTCGGGGACGTCCTCGACGTGCAGCGTCCCGCCGTGCGCGATGGCGACGTCGCGGGCGATGGCGAGCCCGAGGCCGGTGCCGCCCCGGTCCCTGCTGCGCGACTCGTCGAGCCGGGCGAAACGGTGGAAGACGCGTTCCCGGTCCTTCTCGGCGATGCGGTCGCCGTCGTTGGTGACGGCGAGGACGGCGGTGCGGTTCGCGCCGCTCACCTCCACCTTGATCATGCTGGAGGCGTGGCGCCGCGCGTTGTCCAGCAGGTTGCCGATCACCCGGAACAGCTGCGTCCGCACGCCGAGCACGACCACCTCCTCCTTGAAGTCGGTGGTGACCGGCACCTGCGCCGGCCGCCGGGCGATCTCCTCGGCCGCCAGGTGGCCAAGGTCGACGCACTCCTGCACGGCAGGGCCGCTCGATCCGAGCCTCGCCATGAACAGCAGGTCGGTGATGATGGCCTCCACCCGGTCGGTGTCGCGCAGGGCGCCGTCCACCAGGCTCGGAAGGTCGGTGTCCCCGGGATGCAGCCGCGCCTCCTCCAGTTGCGCGCGGAGCCCGGCGATCGGGGTGCGCAGCTCGTGGGAGGCGTCGGCGGCGAACCGCCGCTGCTGCTCGACCGAGTGCTCAAGGCGCGCGAGCGTGCTGTTGACGGTCCTCGCCAGGTTGGAGATCTCGTCCTCGCCCGGCGGCTCCTGGACCCGGCGCGACAGGTCGCTCACGGTGATGTGGGCCAGTTCGGCCTGGATGTTGTCGACCGTGCGGAGCCCCCGGTCGGCCCCCTTCCAGGCGATCCAGCCGATCAGGCCGGTGAGGGCCGCTATCTGGAGGCCGACGGCCACGTCCAGGACGCGGGTGGACAGCACCGCGGGGGTGCGCTTCGCGGCGTACACGACCGGTGAGCCGGGCCTGGCGTCGGCCAGGGTCGCCGTCACGTGGTAGCAGCCCCTGGAGGCCTTCGGGCACGTCGTGAAGTCCACGAGCCGGTCGGGGAGGTCGGGCCGTACGTCGCTGACCGGGGGCGCCCCGCCGGCCTTCGCCGTCGCGGCCAGCAGGTGGCCCCCTGGACCGATCACCTGGATGACGTCCACGCCGCCGGGGCCGGGCGCGATGGGGTTGAGCAGGGTCGCGTTCCGGTAGGCCACGACGATCCGGGAGGCGGCCTCCCTGGTCTCCCGCCAGATGGAGGTGGCGACCGCGCCCCTGATCACCATGTCGGCCGCGAGGCCCAGGGGGATCAGGAAGAGGCCCGCCAGCACGAGCGCGAGAAGGGTGACCTGCCCCCGGATGGATCGAGGCCACACGGCGGCCCATGGGAGGGACATTGGCAAAGGCTACTGGCGTGGATCTCATCCAAGATCCGCGAGCCGGGAAAGAGGTCACCAAGCCCTGGCAAAGCCGCCGGGCGCGGGACCGGGCCGCACGCCGGGGGAGCCTACCGTCCGGCGTGCCGGGTCACCCGATCCGGTCGCCGGCCGGTTGTGGGCCTCCCGGTGATGACCTCTGACCGCTACCGTGAGCGACAGCGATCTTTTAACCCTAAGTGTGGTGTTATGACGCCGAACCTCTGGCGAGCGGGCCTGTCGTTGCCGTTGACCTTCCTGCTGCTCGCCGTCCCGGAGGCGGCGGCGCGGGCCCTGTCCGAGGGACCCGCGCGGGCGTCCCCGCTGGAACGTTCCGGGTCCGCGGCGGGCAGGGTCTACTACGTGGACGGCCGCGAGGGCGACGACGACGCGCCGGGGACCTCTCCCGGCAAGGCCTGGCGCTCGCTCGGCCGGGCGAGCTCGGCCCGCCTGCGGCCGGGTGACACGCTGCTCCTGCGGCGGGGCGGCCGGTGGAAGGGCACCCTGACGCTGAGGGGCAGGGGCACGGCCGCGCGGCACATCACGGTCGGCTCGTACGGCAGGGGCGCCCGGCCGAAGATCAGCGGAAGGAATGGCGACTGCGTGGTCGTCGAGGGGTCCTACTGGCGGATCTCCGACCTGCGGGCGAGCGACTGCGGGTGGGGCGGCTTCAGGATCGACGGCCGCCACAACGACCTGTGGGACGTGTACGCCGACCGCAACGTGGCGGGCGTCTGGGTGACGGAACGGGGCTCCCACAACGTCATCCGCGACAGCCAGATGATCGGCAACGACCGGATGAGCGTCGACGACAGCGAGCCGGACAACGACTCCGGCGCGTTCGGCGTGCTGCTGAACGGCGACGACAACAGCGTCATCGGCAACCTGATCGTCGGCAGCTACGCCTCCAGCCAGGACTACGTGTCCGACGGCGCGGCCGTGGAGGTGTACGACGGCGACCGGAACCTCGTCGCCCACAACGTCGCGCGCGACAACGAGACCTTCACCGAGCTCGGCCACAGCCCCGGCGGGACCGCCAAGGGGAACCTGTTCGCCAACAACGTGGTGACCTCTGGGGAGAAACGCGGCTCGTTCCTCATCACCCGCGGCGCCGGGCACGCCGTGGGGCCGGTCACGGGCACGGTGGCGGTCAACAACTCGGTGTACCTCCCGGCGCGCAAGACCATCGGCGTCTCCTGCGCCGACGGCTGCTCCGCGAAGATCCTGAGGCTGCGCAACAACGCCATCAAGGTCGGTGGGGTGCTGGGATACGAGGACGGCTCGGGAATCGACGACGCTGGCGGCGTCTACGATGGCAGGTCCACGGGCATCAAGCTCGGCCACCGTTCGATCCGCGAGGATCCCGGCTTCCACAGCCGCCATGACCTGCGGCTACGTCCCGGAGCGGCCTCCATCGGCCAGGGGGTGCCGCTCGGGCCCTCGTGGTACGGAGGCACGGGGCTGGCGCACGACGCGGCGGGACGGGCCATCCCCCGGTCGAGGAACACGGATGCGGGCGCCTATCAATACTGAATTGGATTTATTTCGGACATATCTTCGGAACATCGCCGAAACCTCGATCCAGGACGCTGTGTGCCGTGGTGCAGTAGATGAAAGAAACAGGAGGTCGGCCCGTATACGTGGTTCGGCTGGATATACAGAGGTGGTGGTGACGGTGCTACGGATCCGGGTTTCGCTTCCCGATCGGCCGGGGGTGCTGGGGCAGGTGGCCCGATCCTTCGGGGTCCTCGGCGCGGACATCCTCCAGGTGACGGTCCTTGAGCGGGAGGGCGGCCGGGCGGTGGACGACTTCACCCTGTCGTGGCCGGGCGGGTTCGCCGCCGACGAGCTGCGCGAACGCCTGTCGGTCGTGCCCGGGGTGCGCATCGAGGGCGTGTGGCCCACCAGGGAGGCCCCGGGGACGAGCCCCGACTACGACCTGCTCGGCCACGTGGTGTCCGACTCCGAGCGCGCCTTCGTGACCCTGGTCGACGCCGCCCCCGACCTGGTGAGCGCCGAGTGGGCGGTCGCCGTGGACTCCGACACCGGCGCCGTCGTGCACGGCAGTTGGCAGGCTCCCGGCGTGGACGAGATGCCCGACCTCACGCCCCTGCGCCCGGCGGCGTTCAGCGAGGGGCCGCTGCACCTGCTGAGCCTGCCGATGAAGACCGCGGGCCTGCATCTCGTCGTGGCGCGCACGGAGGGCCCGGCCTTCCACCAGGTGGAGTTGGACAAGGTGGTGCGGGTGGTGGAGATCGTGTCCCAGCTCGCCGGCTCGGCGGCCGACCGTACGGTCGCCTAGCGGCGGGGCGGGTCGATCCTGTTGCCTTCGAGGGTGAACAGCATGAGCCTGCTGAGGTCCACGGCGACGCGGCCGTGCTCGCCGGCACGCCACACCGGCCGCGAGCCCAGGCGCACGACGAGGTCGGCCCGGCGGTGGGTGCCGCTGCCGGCCGCGGAGGGGGCGATGTACTCGGGGGCGTGCTCCTCCTCGCCGGAGATGAGGCGCCGCATCATCGACCGCACCCTGCCCGCCGTGCCGCCGGCGGCGTGCCCGTCGCCGTTGCCGTTGACGTGCCCGTTGGCGGCCGCCCTCGGCGCGGGCTCGGGGGCGGGCACGACGGGGATGCCGACCTCCAGGTAGGCGAGCCATTCGTGACCGTGGTACTCCAGCGTCCTGACCCTGCCGCTGAAGTGCGGGCTGTCGACGCCTTCGGGGATGGGGGTCAGCGCGTCGGGGCGGATGCCGACGATGATCTGGCTGCCGGTGTGCTGGGAGACCGCGTAGGCCCGGGGGTCGGTCCAGGGCATCGTGATCTGGTGGAGCCCGAAGTCCAGCATGATGTACTGGTTCTGCGGGGTCTTGACCGTCGCCGCCAGCAGGTTGATCTGCTGCGAGCTGAGGAAGGCCGCCACGAACGCCGTCGCCGGGTCGTTGTAGATCTGCCCGGGGGTGCCGACGTCCTGCAGGACGCCGCGGTTCATGATCGCGATTCGGTCGGCCAGGGTGAGGGCCTCCACCTGGTCGTGCGTGACGTAGATGGTCGTCACGCCGAGCGCCCGCACCAGCGACGAGATCTCCATGCGTAACTCGGTGCGCATCCCGGCGTCGAGGTTCGACAGCGGCTCGTCCATCAGGAACAGCGACGGCTGCCTGACGATGGCCCGGCCCATCGCGACGCGCTGCCGCTGGCCACCGGAGAGCGTTCCAGGACGGCGGTCCAGCGTCTCGTCGATGTGAAGCGCCTTGGAAAGCTCGGTCACGCGTTCCCTGACCATGGCGGGGTCGGCCTTGGCGATCTCCAGCGGGAAGGCGATGTTGCCCCGCACGGTGCGGTGGGGATAGAGGGCGCCGTTCTGGAAGACCATCGCGACGTCGCGGTCACGGGGTGCCAGGTCGTTGGCGATCCGCCCGTCGAGGTAGAGGTCCCCGGAAGTGATCTCTTCGAGTCCCGCGATCATCCGCAGCAGCGTGGATTTACCGCATCCGGATGGGCCGAGCAGGACGAGCAGTTCGCCCTCTTCCGCGCGCAAGCTCATGCGATCGACCGCGAGATGCCCCCCGGGGTACACCTTTGTCACGCTGTCGAGAACGACGGTACTCATCGTCACTCGTTCCTCCCGGGCATCAGAACCCGGATCCCAGCCGTCATTGTGATTGATGAGGTAGTACATCGCGTAGTGGGCCACTGTGTCCATACATGAGGTGAGAAATTGCTCATCTGCTGGTTACTTGACCGTTGCCTGTCTGTAGAGGTCAGGACAGATAGGGAAAGGGCGGCGCCGGCGGTGGAGCCCGGCCGCCTGCCACCGGACGCGCCGGCGCGGGCCGGGCACTGGTCCGCGAGGGCCGGGCGCTGGCCCCCCGCCCGGGTAACGCGGATGTAATGACAGACGTGTCACAATTTGCAGAAAGTTTCCGAAAGGTCTTTCATGTCTGTTCACATGGCTGTTACGTTCCGCGTACCCCGGTGATCCCGTCCGCCGTCGGGGACGCGGGCGGGATCGGCCGATCCTTAGGGCAATGAAGCTGAGCAAGGAGTGCACAACATGCGGCGAGGCATCTCGGTCGCGGCGACAGCCGCGGCGCTCGCGCTGGCGGTCTCCGCCTGTGGCGGCGAGGACACCACCAATCAGTCGGCCGCTCCGGCCACAAGCGCCGGCGCCGCTGACGTCTCCGGCGAGGTGACGTGGTGGGACACCTCGGACGCCACCAACGAGGGTCCCGTGTTCCAGGAGCTGATCAAGGACTTCCAGGCGAAGTACCCGAAGGTCAAGGTCAACTACGTCAACGTCCCCTTCGCCGACGCGCAGAACAAGTTCAAGACCGCCGCGCAGAGCGGCGCCGGCGCGCCGGACGTGCTCCGCGCCGACGTCGGCTGGGTGGCCGAGTTCGCCTCCCTCGGCTACCTCGCGCCCCTTGACGGCACCCCGGCCCTCGACCAGCCCGAGGACTTCCTCCCGAGCCCGGCCGGCAGCGGCAAGTACGAGGGCAAGACGTACGGCATCCCGCAGGTCACCGACACGCTCGGCCTGCTGTACAACAAGGAGCTGCTGAAGAAGGCCGGCCACGACGCCCCGCCGAAGACCTTCGAGGAGCTCAAGCAGTTCGCGCTGGACGTCAAGTCCAAGGCCGGGGCCGAGGGCCTCGCGCTGAACGTCGACGCCTACTTCCTGCTGCCGTTCATCTACGGCGAGGGCGGCGACCTGCTCGACGTCGCCACCAAGAAGATCACCGTCGCCTCGCCGCAGTCCGTGGCGGGCCTGAAGGTGGTCGAGGACCTGATCAAGTCCGGCGCGGCGTCCAAGCCCGCGATCCAGGACAGCTACACCAACGCGGAGACCGCCTTCAAGGAGGGCAAGGCCGCGATGATCTTCAATGGTCCGTGGTCGAACACCGACAACCTCGGCGGCAAGGTCTTCAAGGACAAGCCCGACAACTTCGGCATCGCCCCGGTCCCGGCCGGCTCGGTCAAGGCGGGAGCCCCGACCGGCGGCCACGACTACACCGTGTACGCGGGCTCCAAGAGCCTGGACGCGTCCTACCTGTTCGTGAAGTTCATGGACTCCGCCGAGAGCCAGGCCAAGATCGCCGGCAAGCTCGGCCTGCTGCCGACCCGCCAGTCGGCCTACAGCCTGCCCGACGCGCAGGGCAACGAGATGATCGGCCGCTGGAAGGAGCCCATGACCGCCGCCGTCGAGCGTCCGTGGATCCCCGAGGCCGGCCAGCTCTTCCAGCCGCTCGTGGAGGGCTACCAGAAGCTCGCCACCGGCGGCACCACCAGCGAGCAGATGGCCCAGGACGTGGCCAAGGCCTACCAGGGCCTGCTCAAGGGCTGGAGCCTGTGACCGATGACGACCCAGGTCGTTGACGGTACGGCCGCGGGCACGAGCGCCCGCGGCCGTACCCGCCGCCCGGGGCCGGGGAGGGCCGGACGGTTCTTCTCCCGGCACTGGTACGCGTGGGCCATGTGCGCCCCGGTCGTCATCGTGACGCTCGTGCTTATCGGGTACCCGCTGGTGCGCGGCGTCTACCTGTCGCTCACCGACGCGACCGAGGCCAACATGGGCCGTACGATCGGGATGAACACCATCCCCTCGACGTACGAGTTCGTCGGGCTTTCCAACTACGTCGACATCGTCGGCTCCAGCGCGTTCCTGTCCCGGCTCCTGTGGACGGTCGTCTGGACCCTCGTCTGCGTCGCCCTGCACTACGGCATCGGCCTCGGGCTCGCGCTGCTGCTCAACCGGCCGCTGCGGTTCCGGTCGGTCTACCGCATGATGCTCGTGCTCCCGTGGGCGGTGCCGGCGTTCGTCTCGGCGTTCATCTGGCGGTATCTGCTGAACGGCGAGTTCGGCGTCGTCAACGCGATGCTGCGGGCCGCGGGCTTCGGCGGGCTCGACTGGCTGGACGACCCGTTCTGGGCCAAGGTCTCGGTGATCACCGTGAACGTCTGGCTCGGCGTGCCGTTCATGATGCTCGCGCTGCTGGGAGGCCTGCAGGCCATCCCCCGCGAGCTGTACGAGGCGGCCGAGGTCGACGGCGCCACTCCCTGGCAGCGCTTCAGGAACATCACCCTGCCCGGACTGCGGCCGGTGTCCAGCACGGTGGTCCTGCTCGGCACCATCTGGACCTTCAACCAGTTCCCGGTCATCTTCCTGGTCACGAAGGGCGGGCCCGGCGGGTCCAGCGAGATCCTCGTGACCTACGCCTACCGGCAGGCCTTCGAAGGCATCAGGAACTACTCGGGATCGGCCGCGTGGGGTGTGCTCATCCTCGCGCTGCTCGTCGTCATGGCCGTGGTCTACCGCCGCGCGCTGCGTCAGCAGGGAGATGCATGGTGAGCACGGTGAGCACGGTGAGCACGGTGAGCACCGCGGGTCACGCCGCGGCGCCGCGGCGCAGGCGTCGTGGCTCGCGCGGAGCCGGGGCGTCCGCCGCCCTGCACGTCACGTTGTTCCTGGCCAGTCTGATCGCGGTCTTCCCGGTCGCCTGGCTGGTCCTGACCTCGCTCAAGCCGAGGGACGCCTGGCAGTCCACCACGGTCGAGCTCTTCAACCACCCGAGCCTCGACAACTACACGCAGGTGCTCGGCCAGACGGCGTTCCCGCGCTGGCTGTTCAACTCGCTGTTCGTCGCCGCCCTGACGACCCTGCTCGGCGTGGTGCTGTCGGCGACCACCGGCTACGCGGTCAGCCGCTTCCGCTTCCCGGGATTCCGGTCGATCATGTGGATGCTGCTGATCACGCAGATGTTCCCGGTGGCGATCCTGATCGTGCCGATCTACAACCTCATGGCCGGGCTCGGGCTCATCAACCAGTTCCCCGGCCTGGTGATCGCCTACCTGACCTCGACGATCCCGTTCTGCGCCTGGATGATGAAGGGCTACTTCGACACGGTGCCCGTCGAGATCGACGAGGCCGGACGGGTCGACGGGCTCACGCCCTTCGGCACCTTCTGGCGGCTCATCCTGCCGCTGTCCAAGCCGGGACTCGCCGTCGCGGCGTTCTACTCCTTCATCACGGCCTGGGCGGAGGTCGCGTACGCGACCGCGTTCATGACGGGCGACGACAAGTACACCCTGGCCGTGGGCATCGGGCAGTTCGTCGGCCAGCACAAGGCCGAATGGGGACTGCTCACCGCGTCCTCGGTGCTGATCGCGGTGCCGGCGGCGGTGGTCTTCCTGCTCGTCCAGCGCAACCTCGTAACCGGCCTGACGGCCGGAGCCACGAAGTCGTAAGACCACCGTGGTATCGGAACCTGATATTTCGGAGAATCGGGGGATCCCAATGACCGACGTGGTCCGTGAAGCCCGTCCCGTCGAGACCGGCACGCGCTGGTGGCGTGACGCGGTGATCTACCAGGTCTACGTGCGCAGCTTCGCCGACGGCAACGGCGACGGCGTCGGCGACCTGCTCGGGGTCCGCAGCCGCCTCGACTACCTGGCCGGGCTGGGTGTCGACGCCATCTGGCTGACGCCCTTCTACACCTCGCCGATGGCCGACTTCGGCTACGACGTCGCCGACTACCGCGACGTCGACCCGATCTTCGGAACGCTGGCCGACGCCAGGGCGCTGATCGAGGACGCGCACAGCCACGGGATGAAGATCATCACCGACGTGGTGCCGAACCACACCTCCGACCGGCACGCCTGGTTCCTCGCGGCCGTGCAGGCGGGCCCCGGCAGCCCCGAGCGCGAGCGGTACATCTTCCGCGCCGGACGCGGCGAGGGCGGGGAGCTGCCGCCCAACGACTGGGAGTCGATCTTCGGCGGCCCGGCGTGGACGCGGCTGCCCGACGGCGAGTGGTACCTCCACCTGTTCGCCCCCGAGCAGCCCGACCTGAACTGGGAGAACCCCGAGGTCCACGCGGAGTTCGACGCCATCCTGCGCTTCTGGCTCGACCTCGGCGTGGACGGCTTCCGCATCGACGTCGCCCACGGCATGGTGAAGGCCGAGGGGCTCCCGGACATCGGGTCCAGGGAACAGATCGAGATGCTGGGCACCACGGTGCTGCCCTACTTCGACCAGGACGGCGTCCACGAGATCCACCGGGCCTGGCGCCGCCTGCTGGACTCCTACGACGGCGAGCGCATCGGCGTCGCCGAGGCATGGGCGCCCACGCAGGAGCGCCTCGCCCGGTACGTACGGCCCGACGAGCTGCATCAGGCCTTCAACTTCCACTTCATGAAGACCCCGTGGGACGCGGAGATGCTGCGCGAGGTGATCGACGAGTCGCTCGCCACCGTGGGCCCCGTCGGCGCCCCGACGACATGGGTGCTCTCCAACCACGACGTCAAGCGGCACGTGACCCGGTACGGTGACGGCGAACTCGGCCTGCGCCGTGCCCGCGCGGCGGCCCTCATGATGTTCGCCCTGCCCGGCTCCACCTACGTCTACCAGGGTGAGGAGCTCGGCCTCCCCGAGGTGCTCGACCTGCCCGACGAGGTCTGCCAGGACCCGCAGCGCCTGCGGGGCCCCGAGGACGGCCGCGACGGCTGCCGCGTCCCGATCCCGTGGGCCCACTCCGAGCCGCCCTTCGGGTTCAGCCCGCCGGGGATCGAGGAGACCTGGCTGCCCGTCCCTGCCACCTGGGGGACGCTCAGCGTGGAGGCCCAGCTCGGCGATCCGGGCTCGACGCTGTCGCTCTACCGGGGCGCCCTGCGCCTGCGGCGCGAGCACCCGGACCTCGGCGACGGCTCCCTGCGGTGGATGGAGTCTCCCGCCGGGACCCTGGTCTTCGCCCGGGGGGAGACGTTCGTCTGCACGGTGAACACCACCGGCGAGCCGGTCGAGCTGCCCCGGCCGGGCGAGCTCCTCATCGCGAGCGCTCCCGTGGCCATCGAGGGCGACGTCGTACGGCTGGCGCCGGATTCCGCCGCGTGGTGGGCGCTCGGCGTTGCGTAAAGTAGCGGCCATGAACGGTAACGCCCGGCTGTCCGACATCGCGGCCCAGGCGGGCGTGAGCGAGGCCACGGTCAGCCGCGTGCTGAACGGCAAGTCGGGGGTGTCCGCCGGCACGCGCCAGCTCGTCCTGACCGCGCTCGACCTCATGGGGTACGAGCGCCCGCAGCGGCTGCGGCAGCGCAGCAACGGCCTTGTCGGGCTGGTCACCCCCGAGCTGGACAACCCGATCTTCCCGGCGTTCGCCCAGGCCATCGAGAAGTCGCTGACCCAGCACGGCTACACGCCCGTGCTCTGCACGCAGAGCCCGGGCGGCGCCCCCGAGGACGAGTTCACCGAGCTGCTGCTGGAGCGCGACGTCAGCGGCATCATCTTCGTCTCGGGCCTGCACGCCGACACCACCGCCCGCATGGATCGTTACACCAGGCTGACCGACCGGGGGCTGCCGATCGTCCTGGTCGACGGTTACAGCGAGCACATCGAGGCGCCGTTCATCTCGCCGGACGACCGGCTCGCGTCCCGCCTGGCCGTGCAGCACCTGGTCGACCTCGGGCACGAGCGCATCGGCCTCGCGCTCGGCCAGCGGCGCTTCGTGCCGGTCATCCGCAAGATCGAGGGGTTCACCCAGGCGATGTCGCAGCTGCTCGGCGTCTCCGGCTGCGACGAGCTGATCCAGCACTCGCTGTTCTCGGTCGAGGGCGGGCAGGCCGCGGCGGCGGCGCTGATCGAGCGCGGCTGCACGGGCATCGTCTGCGCGAGTGATCTCATGGCGCTCGGCGCGATCAGGGCCGCGCGCGAGCGGGGCCTTTCGGTGCCGGGTGACGTCTCGGTCGTCGGCTTCGACGACTCCCCGCTGATCGCCTTCACCGACCCGCCGCTCACCACTGTGCGCAAGCCCATCGGCGCGATGGCCTCGGCGGCGGTCCAGACGCTGCTGGAGGAGATCAACGGGGCGGCCCCCAAGAACATCGAACTGGTCTTCCAGCCCGAGCTCGTCGTCCGCGGCTCCACCGGCTCCGGCCCCCTCGTCAACCGCTGACGACGCGGACCGGGGAATCGAAGAAGCCGAGTGTGCGGGCCATTCCCTGTGTCAGCACGCTCGGACCTCGATCCAACGGCTCGATGACCCGTTCGCAAGGACCGCGCCGCCACGTCAAGCTGAGGGACATCTGGATGGTGCCCTTGTGAGTAGGAGTTCAGAAGTCGAACTCGTTCGCGCGGACGCCGACGAGGAAGGCGTCCCACTCGGCTCGGGTGTAGACGATGACGGTGCCCTCGGGGTGATGGCTGTGCCGGACGGCGATGCGACCGGTGCCGTCGAGGACGGGGCCGGCCTCCACACAGTCACTGCCGCCGTTCGGGCTGAAACTACTGATGTGCCACGCGACACGGGGCCGCTGATCGGAGGCTGACATCGTCGCCCCTGCCTTCCGTCCGTGGGTTACAGGATCGCGTCCGCAGCCGCCCGGATGCGGATCGCCGACTCGTCCAAGTCGAGGCAATGATCGCGAACGCGGTCAAACTTCATGATAAGTCGCTCGACGCGTTCTGTTTCGACGTAAATGCCACCCGCAGGGGTGTCCACGTACCCGACCTCGGGAAACGGTTCAGGCATCTCGAAGATGAGAAACGTGCCTTCGGGGCTGGGATGGACATGTGAAGTGAAGGGCAGCACCCGCACACCGATGTTAGGACGTTTCGCCAGTTCGACCAGGTGTTTGAGCTGCTCCCTGAGAACGTGCGGCCCGCCGGGTGCGCGATGGAGCAAGCTCTCGTCGAGCACGGCCTCGATGTCGGGCGGCTCCGGGGCGGCGAGGATCCTCTGCCGATCCAGACGAAATCGGGCGCCGAAGGGCGTCAAGGAGGCGTTGGTGTCAGCTCCGCGAATCAACGCTTCCATGTAACCGTGAGTCTGCAGTAGGCCGGGGATCACCACGAGATCGAAGGAGTAGATGCGGCGGGCGCGGCTCTCGATCCAGGCGTAGTCGATGATCAACTTGGGCAGGTCTTCGGAGTACCCGTCCCACCAGCCCGTCTGCCATACCTCCGCCGCAAGTTGAATCAACCCCTCTCGTCGGGTGGGGTCGACGACCCCATAGAGGTCCAGCAGCGCGGTCACATCCGGGAGGCGGATCGGATAGATGCCTGCCTCGAAGCGGCTCAGGGTCGGCCCTTCGCGTTGGATGCGTGCAGAGGCGTCCTTGAGTGTGAGGCCGGCCCCTCACGTAGTTCCCGAAGTTGCCGCCCGAGCCACTGGGCGCGCAAGGCCGGCGCCGCAGGCGGGCACGGGCTGCTGCGCACGGCCCCGATCCCTGTCGACGGGCACACCATGAACCCTGACAGTCTGCTGCGCTACCTACAGATCAAGGTCCACCACCTCATCCAGGACCAGGAATGGGAAAGCATCCGCGTCGTCGGCGGCTACGACCGCCTGGCCGTGATCTCTCGGTACGAGAAGATCGGCAAGCTGTTCAACATCGAGCGGCCCACCGCCGAAGTCCACAGCCGTGACCTGGTCATCAAGGCGTTTCCCGGTGCCGACTACGTACACCACTACGCGCTGATCATCACCACCTACCTGGCCATGACCGGTCGCGCGGCCGGGACCGTCACCTACCAGCCGCCGGAAGAGGCGGCGTGCCGCGCTGCCATCGAAGGGCTCGACCTCGATCTGGACGGCGATCTCGTGATCGTCGGCTGGGGCCTTCAGCACCTCGCCCCCGACGACGGTGTGTGGACCCGCGGAAAGGGTTACGCCTGGCAGCGCGCCGTCGTGCACGGCCGCCGAGTGGTCTACCTCGGCTTCCTGCACAGCATCTGGGGGCGATGTCGCCGGCCGTGTCGTCGCACGCCTGGCCGAGCTCGGTGCCCGCGACGTCGTCTACGTCGGCAAGGTCGGGGCGCTGTTCCCCGAGATCGTGCCGAACACGCTCCTCGCCACCGGTAACGAGAGCCTCGTCGGCGGTGCTCTCGTTACCTGGGACGACTTCTTCGGTGAGTTCGCCGCCGCCCAGCCCGGCGTGCACAGCGGCCTCCACGTCACCTCCGCGTCGATTCTGCTGGAGAACCGTGACTGGCTGGCCAAGCATGCCGAGTACGCCTTCGTCGACCCGGAGATCGGCCCTATGGGGGCGGCCGCGCTCCAGGCGGGGATCAGATTCGGCTACCTCCACGTCATTTCCAACAACCTGGCCCAGCACTACCCCGCTGACCTGTCCAATGAGCGTCACGGCGACGTCATCCGGCGGCGCACCGTTCTGGTTGACCGGATCCGCGGAATCATCGCGGACCGCTTGGCCGGCCGCCCGATCCGAACCCTTGGAGGAAGTCGACCATGACGATCGCAGCGCACTCCGCCGCCCCCGCACGCGGGCGGGAGATCACGGTCACCGGCATCGATGGGGCCGGCAAGTCCACCCTCGCCGCCCGCCTGCACCAGGCCCTCAACGACGCCGGCCACCCAGCGATCCTCGTCGGCAAGCACAGTACCGAAGTCCCCATGGACGCGGAGCTGTCCGCCTACCTCGACCGCCTCAACGCGCTGGTCTACCGCCGGGACGCACGCGTCGCCCAGGCGTGCGATGATCACTACTGGCTGCTGGCGCTGGCCGCCTGGTACACCCTCCAGGACAAGCTCGTCATCCGGCCCGCCCTGGCCGTCGGCACCCACGTGATCCTCGACAACGCCCACCACAAGATCCTCGCCCGGTACGCGGTCAACCCGGACGTCCCCACCCACCTCGCCGAACAGGTCTTCGCCCACCTCACCGAATCCGACCTGGTGATCTTCCTGCGGATCGGCGCCCGCGAAGCCCTCCGGCGCAAGGGGGAGTTCACCTCCCTCGAGACCGGCCATTCTGGCAGCGGCGACGAGGACTTCATCCGCTACCAGAGCACCGTCCTCGCCCAGCTCCAGGAGCAGGGCGAGCGCGGCGGCTGGCTGTCCCTGGACGTCACCAGCATGGACCGCGACACCGTGTTCAAGACCGCAGCCGACGCCCTCACCGACCGCCTCCAGCTCACCGTCTGATGGCGCCCGCCTCATCTCCCGTGGAACGCACCATGCCAGTGCCCCTTGCCGACAGCGGCGAGTACATCTGCCACGGCATCACCTGGGCCACCGGGGACCCCCGGCTGCTGCTCGCCCCCCTGCCCGGCGGGCCGCTGGTCTACGCCGAGTTCATGCACCGGCGCCTCGGCTTCCGCGTGACCGGTACCGGCAGGTGGTGCACCGGCCGGTACCAGTTCGCCGACACCGTCCGCGTTGAGGCCCTCGCCTGCCCCGACCGCGCACCGGCCGTCCAGAGCGGGCAGTGCACCCAGTGCGCGGGACGGGACGATTTTCGCTTCGCCCACCAGTTCCACCAGCGGGGCCACGCCCCCGAAGCACTCCAGCGGTACATGGCCCAGCCACACTGGCTGTACGCCGCAACCTTCGCCGACGGCACCACCAAGGTCGGCACTGCGGCCGAGCCGCGCAAGCGCTCCCGCCTCGACGAACAGGGGGCGCTGTTCGCGACCTACCTGGCCCACAGTCCGGACGGCCGCACCGTGCGCTACCTCGAAGATGCCATCACCCGCCACCTGGGCATCCCCCAGACCGTCCGGGCAACCGCCAAGCTCAAGGCCCTGGCCGACCTCGCCGACCTGCCGACCGCCGAAGAAGCCCACCGCAAGACCGTCGACCGCGCGGCCAAGACGTTCGCCGAGCTCGGCACCGCGACCGTCCTGGAAGCCTGGACCCCGCCGCACGAGGGCGACCAGCTGCGCAACCCCGGTGGCGCGCGGGCGCTGTACCCGCACAAGGTGGACGAGGGCGAGCACGGCTTCACCCTGATCTCCTGCATCGGCTCCCAGGCCCTCGTCGTATCGGACAGCGACAACGACCTGGGCTACCTGCTGGACATCGGCACGCTCAAGGGACGCCGCATCACCCTCGGTGGCGCGTTCACCTCGCCCGCCGCCGCCGTCCAGGCCTCCCTCTTTTGACCCCCGGCCCGCCCCCGCTGCACCAGGCGGGCCCTCCCTGCGAAGCGAGACACACTATGCCCCAGGATGCTCTCTTCGGCTGGGACGAGGACACCACCGCCGAGGCGTACGCGGCGTTCACCCGCGACCATCCCATGTACAGCTCCACCAGCCGCGACCTCGCCCGCCGGGCCCACCTCGCCGACAGCCGTCTGGTGATCGACCTGTGCGGCGGGACCGGTGCGACCGCCGAGGCGATCCTCGCCTTGGGGCCGGCCGACGCCCGGGTCATCTCCCTCGACAGCGTCCCGGCCATGCAGCGCATCGGCCGCCGCACCCTGACCGACCCGCGGCTGTCATGGGTGACCGCCCCGGCCGAGGACCTCGCCCAACACGCCCCAGTCGGCGGCGTCGACGCCGTGGTGTGCAACTCGGCGATCTGGAAGACGAACACCCCGGCGGTGTTCGCCGCGGTCCGTCGCGTCCTGCAGCCCGGCGGCCGGTTCGTCTTCAACGTCGGAGGCGGCTTCGCCGACGTGACCCACCCCAACGAGCAGACCGGCCGCACCGGCCCCTCGCTGAACACGCTGATCCGCCAGATCGCCGCACGCGACTACGGCTACACCCCGCCTCCGGCGGCCGACCGGGACGGCCCCAAGCTGTCGCCGGAGACCATCACCGAGCAGCTGGCCGCCGCCGGGCTGACCGTGGTCGACACCGAGGTCACGGCCCAGCACAGCACCATGGCGGAGAAGAAGGCGTGGCTGTCCATCCCCGTCTTCGCCCGCCCGGACGGCGACTTCACTCACGCCCAGCGCATGGACATCCTCGCTAAGGCGTACGCCCAGACCAGCCCCGACGCGCCGACCGTCACGAGCTGGCTCGTCGTCGTCGCCCAGCGCCCCGGGGGCCGGCTGTGACCCAGCAACCTGCCGAGGCTGCGCCAGCGCGCTGCGACCACACCAGCTCGTCACCATGCCCGGCGAGGCCCTCGACCGGATCGGCGAGGTGATCTGACCATGTCCCGCAGCCGATGGTCAGCGCGCCCCGACAGCCACCAACCGGGCCATGTGCGCCTGGATCCGGTCGCGATCCTCGGGAAACACCGACTCCCACTCCTCATTGACGGCGAACCAGCGCGGCGGCTGCCCTCTCTCCCCACCCAGCGGCGCATCGAGACCAACGATCGCGGCGTACGACAGGCCAAGCGTCGGCGACCAGTCCGAGCGGTAGGAACGCACACAGACCGCGGCCGGCACCTCCAGCAGTTCCGCGTGCAGCCCGGTCTCCTCGACCAGTTCACGTGCTGCGGCGGCACGGGGAGTCTCTCCCGGCTCGACCTTGCCACCGGGCGGCACCCAGCCGCGCACCCGGTGCTTCACCAGCAGGACGTGCCCGAAGTCCGGATCGGTTACCCAGACATCCGCCGCCAGCGGCTCCATCGGGTGTCGACGCGCCTGCTCCAGCCAGGCCCGCGCACCGTCGAACTCAAGGGCCGCCAGGCCGACATCGACGGCCGCCGCATTCAAGATCGTCTCTTCGTTCTCGCGATGGATCACCCCGCACACCTTATGTCGTTAGCCTCCGTACGGAACGCCAGCCACCGACACGAACACGGCTCAGGAAAGGGAGACTTGCCATGCATCGTGAAACGGCCAAACGCGAGGCCTGGATCGTCCTAGGCGGAATCCACCTGCTCAACCAGACCGCGCCACGCCAGCCGGACGACCCCATCGTCCTGGTCCAGGTCCCACCCCAGGAAGTGAGCACTTCCCCGACTACCACCGTGGTCGTCCACTGGGACGCGCTCGGCCCCTGCCCCGTCCGCCCGCTGACTGCCTCCGGCGACGCGCTCGCACCGGGCCGTGAGATCGACGGCAGCGCCCTCTTCCCCGACGCCATTGCCGGCCCCGACCTGATGGCGATGACCGGCCCCACCTCGGCTCCCGGCCTCGTACCGCTGTGCTACCTGGCGCAACACGCCGCGGCTACCACGTCTTCGCCCAGATCCGCTTCCACCCCGAGGACGCCTGCTTCATCCGCACCACCCCCATGCCGGTTGGCGACGGACCGGTGGAGGCCCTGCGCTGGCTGAACCCCGCACTCGACGTCCACGCCTCCGCAGTACTCCGCCTCAACAACCACAAGCGGTACTTCCAGACCCACTTCGCCGGGACCGAGCAGGAGCACAAGTACAACCTGGTGCCGGGAACGGATATCTGGGCCGCCGCCATGGAGCTGCTGAAGGCTCTGCGTCACGGCGTCCTGGACGGCTGCCAGCCGGAGTACCGGATTTGGGTCAGTACCAGGCCTTTACTCAAGTTTGGCTCTCGCGCTTTCGCCGAGAGGGTGGGCCGAACTGATCGTTTAGACGCGAAAACTGTTCACCCCGGGTGCGTAGTCGCGGTTCACCGGCCGGCGCGAAACCCACGAGAGCGCGGGACCGGTCCGCAGGTAAGGTTCATTTCGCTCGAAATATGTGTGCCGGCTGGGTTGAAGGGCGTTCGGGGGTCTCATCTGAGATTCTGGAGGGGGCGATGAGTTCAGGTGGCGCCGTGACGTACGACGTGGTCGTGGTGGGGGGCGCCGGGGTCGACACGACGGTGTACGTGCCGGAGTTGCCGCTGCCGTACGCCGACACCTACGGCGTGCCGCCCGTGGTCGATCGCATCGGCAACACCGGAAGCGGGGTGCTCCTCGGCTGCCACGCCCTCGGCCTGCGGGCCAGGCTGATCGACCTGATCGGAGACGACCCGCAGGGCGCGCTCATCCGCGCCCACCTGGCCGCGCGCGGCGCCGACTTCGGGTGGGAGATCGTGCCCGAGGGCACCAGGCGCAGCGTGCTGCTGGTCGGCCCCGACGGGCGGCGGCTCTCGCTGTACGACCCGCGCGCCGCGGCCGGGCAGCGCCTGCCCCGCGACCTCTACCTCCCCGCGATCAGCCGGGCGCGGCATGTCCATGTGTCCATCACCGACTTCTCCCGCCACCTGTACCCCGAGCTGCTGGAGCTGGGGGTCCCGGTCTCGACCGACCTGCACGACTGGGACGGCGTGAACGACCACCACAAGGACTTCGCCTACTCCTCCGACGTGGTCTTCATGTCGGCGGTCAAGCTCCCCGACCCGGGTCCGGTGATGCGCGACATCCTGGCGCGTGGCCGTGCGTCCCTGGTCGTCTGCACGGCGGGCGCCTCCGGGGCGTACCTCCTCGGTGACGCCGCAGGTGAGCCCGCGCTGCTCCCGGCCGCCCCGCTTCCCGGCCCGGTGGCCGACAGCAACGGAGCGGGCGACGCGTTCGTGTCGGGGTTCCTGTACGGGCGCCTGCGCGGCCTGCCGCCGGAGGAGTGTGTACGCCTCGGCGCGGTCGCCGGCGCGCACGCATGTACCTCCGAGGGCACCCACGAGAGCCCCATCGACGAGGAGACCCTGCTCAAGCGCCTGCCCCCGGCCTGAGCGCGACCGGGCCCACTTCAGGACGGTCTCACCTCAGGACGGTCTCACCTCAGGACGGGTCCGCGTCAGGCCAGGCCCGCTTCAGGACGGGTTCACTTCAGCAGGCCGACTCCGCGGGCGATGACGAGCACCGACAGCAGGAGGGCCGACACCGACTCCGTCGCCATGAGCAGCTTCGCGCGCGCCGACAGCGGCATCGTGTCGGTGGGGCTGAACGCCGAGGAGTTGGTCACCGACACGTAGAAGTAGTCGACGAATCCGGGTGTCCAGCCCGACTTCACCGAGGATCGCGCGGCCACCTCGCCGATGGCGTCGTGGTCCTCGTCCTGCGGGAACCGGAAGTCGGCCACCGGCAGCTTCCGGCCCCGCGCCTGTGTGCGCTGGACGGGCCCGCCCCGGTCGAGCTCCCAGTACGCCATCGCGAAGATGATGATGTTGGTGAGCCATACCTGCCCGGCCGCGAGCAGCAACTGCTTGCCGTTGTCGGTCCGCCCGGCGACGAGCTGTTCCACCAGCAGCACCAGCGCCACCGTGTTGGTCACCGCTATGAGGAGCACGAGCCCGATGGACAGGCGCCGCAGCAGGCGGTTCTCGCGGCGCATCCGCCAGGGGTTCACCGCGACCAGGGGGACGAACAGCAGCAGCTCCAGCGCGGGCACGACGAACCTCGGCCCGAGAATGAGGTGGCTCGGCAGCGCCGAATAGAGGGCGATGGCCACCACCACCGCGCACGCCGCCGGGAGCCGGGGCTCCCCGGGGTGCCCCTGCCGCTCGGCCCGCTGTCCCGGAGGCGGGTCGTCGTCCTGCTCCGAACGCTGATCGTCAGCGCGCTGCCCCGTGTCCTGCTCGGCTCGCTGCGCCATCTCCGGGCCTTCTCCCTGGTCGTCGCCAACCACCGCGCGCCGCGCGGCCAGGCCCGTGACGTACGAGCCGGTCAGAGCCGTCTGCCCTGTTCGGAGCGGTCTAGGCCCACGAACCGGGGGAGCATTCCCTGATCTACACGGTGAAGGCCCCGGCTCGTACGAGAATCCCGGTTCACCCGAAGGCGTGTTCCGCTTTCACAGATGACGGATCTTCACAGGTGGCAGAACTTCAGAGATGGCAGATGACGACCAGGCAGCTTCTGATCTCGACGTCGTCGATGACGGGACCAAAGCCGCCGGGGACGGTGCTGGAGAACCGCACGGTGGTGGACAGGCCGTTCGCGACGAAAGTCACCTTCTGCCGGGTGTAGCCCATGTCGGAGAGACGCGTCCCCGTGGTGTCGAACGAGAACTTGCCCACCACCTGGTCGTCGATCCGGATGTCCCCGGTCTTCACCACCGGTGTGCCCGCCGGATTTCCCGAGAGCCGGTAGCCGATCTCGTACTTGACCAGCGGGAGCGTGCTGAAGGTCTGGGAGACCGCGCCGGTGCCTGAGCCGTTCAGGTCGAGCGACTGGACACCGTCGGCCGCCTCCCAGAACCCCTGGCCCACCAGGTCCACGGTGCCGGCGGTCACGTTCCACGCCCCGATGGACTGGCCCGAGGAGAAGGTCTGGAACGTGTTCGGCCTGACCACGGGGGTCTCGAAGCTGCCGTCGCTTCCCGCGGTCGCGTCGGCGGGCGCGGCCGTCACCGTGGCCAGCCCGGCCAGGGCGCCCACCATCCCGGCACTGGTGCGCAACCGCAGCCACCGGTCGCCCAGCCGTGCCCGGCGAGGGCGCCGCCCGGCCACGTGACCTTCCATCTGGGTGCTCGGAACGGTCATCGTCGTCCTTCCCTTCCGTACGCCGCGTTCACGCCGGAGCGTCATGACGACCAACTCCCGGACCGGTGAATTCACGGTCCGGGCGGTGCCACGATCAGGAAGATTAGCGTCCGGCCCCATGCGAGCCCCGGTGGCCCGCGTTTCGCCGGAGTCAATTATTGGTATCCGGAAAAGCCGCTCGCTGTTCTCCGCTTGTTAGGGGGAGCGCGGCGTGGGAAGTGGCGGGTGCCAAGAACATCTGCTGGGCGTCGCCGGCTTCCGCGGGCGGTCCGGCGGACCTCGCAGGAGCGCATCGCTAGGCAGGTCATCATGGAGAACGCAGTACGGACCCTGGTACCGGCGCGGCTGGACCGGTTGCCGTGGTCGCGGTTCCACACGCGGCTGGTCGTCGCGCTCGGGGTCGCGTGGGTGCTGGACGGGATGGAGATCACGATCGCCAGCGCGATCGGGTCGGTGCTGCAGGACAGGCAGACGCTCGGGCTGTCGGCCGTCCAGGTGGGGTTCACCGCGACCGTCTACCTGATCGGCCAGGTGGCGGGCGCGCTGGTGTTCGGGCGGCTGTCCGACCGGTTCGGCAGGCGCAGGCTGTTCGTCCTGACGCTGGGGCTCTACCTGGTCGCCAACGGGATCACCGCCTTCTCGCCCAACCTGGCCTTCCTGCTGGTCTTCCGCTTCTTCGCCGGAGCCGGCATCGGCGGGGAGTACGCCGCGATCCACTCGGCCATCGACGAACTGATCCCCTCCCGATACCGGGGCCGCGTCGACCTCGCGGTCAGCGGCACGTACTGGCTGGGCGCGATCATCGGCACGGCGAGCACGTACGTGCTGCTCAACCCCGACGTGCTGCCCCTGGACCTCGGCTGGCGGATCGGGCTGCTGATCGGGCCGGTGCTCGGAGCCATGATCTGGGTGCTGCGCCGCCACCTTCCCGAGAGCCCGCGCTGGCTGCTCATGCACGGCAGGCACGAGGAGGCCGAGGAGGCCACGCGGACGGTCGAGGAGGCGGTCGCCGAGAGCGGGCGCGAACTGCCGGCCGTGGACGAGGACAAGGCCATGGAACTGCGCCCGCACGGCGCCCCGTCCTACCGGGAGATCCTGAGGGTGGTCCTGCGGGAATACCCCAAGCGCACGTTCCTCGGCGTGACGATGATGGTCAGCCAGTCGTTCCTGTACAACGCGATCTTCTTCACCTACGTCATCGTGCTCAACACGTTCTACGGCGTGTCCGCGAGCGACGCCTCCAAGTACCTCCTCGTCTTCGCGGTGGGCAACCTCGCGGGCCCGTTCCTGCTGGGGCCGCTGTTCGACACCATCGGGCGCAAGCCGATGATCTCCAGCACCTACATCGTGTCCGGGGTGCTGCTCGCGGTCACGGGGTGGCTGTTCAAGGAGGGCATGCTCACCGCGACCACGCAGGCCCTGCTGTGGTCGGTGATCTTCTTCGTCGCCTCGGCGGCGGCCAGCGCCGGTTACCTGACCGTCAGCGAGCTGTTCCCCCTGGAGATCAGGGCGCTGGCGATCGCGTTGTTCTTCTCGATCGCCCAGGGGGTCGGCGCCCTCGGCCCCGTCCTGTTCGGCGCGCTCATCGGCGACCAGGACCACCCCGACCCGTCCCGCCTGTTCTACGGCTACCTGCTCGCCTCGGGACTGATGGTGGCGGCCGGGATCGTGGCGCTGTTCTGCGCGGTGAACGCCGAGCGCCGCTCCCTGGAGGACCTCGCGCCCTCCCTGTCGATGACCGACGCCAAGGCGGGCGCCGCGGCGACCGGGTAGCTACGCTGAGTGACCATGGAGACGGTCGTCCGGAGTCTGGTGCCCGCGCGGCTCGATCGGTTGCCGTGGTCGCGGTTCCACACGCGGTTCGTGGCCGCGCTCGGGGTCGCGTGGGTGCTGGACGGGATGGAGATCACGATCGCCAGCGCGGTCGGGTCGGTGCTGGAGGACAGCCGCACCCTCGGGCTGTCGGCGGTCGAGGTGGGGATCACCGCGACCGTCTACCTGGTCGGCGAGGTGATCGGGGCGCTGGTGTTCGGGCGGCTGTCCGACCGGTTCGGCAGGCGCAGGCTGTTCATCCTGACGCTCGGGCTCTACCTGGTCGCGAACGGGATCACCGCCTTCTCGCCCAACCTGGCCTTCCTGCTGTTCTTCAGGTTCTGGTCCGGGGCGGGCATCGGCGGTGAGTACTCCGCGATCCACTCGGCGATCGACGAGCTGATCCCCTCGCACTACCGGGGCAGGGTCGACCTCGCCGTGAGCGGCACGTACTGGCTGGGCGCCATGATTGGCACGGCGAGCACGTACGTGCTGCTCAACCCGGCCGTCTTCCCCATCAACCTGGGCTGGCGGCTCGGGCTGCTGATCGGGCCGCTGCTCGGGGTGGCCATCTGGGTGCTGCGCCGCCACCTTCCCGAGAGCCCGCGCTGGCTGCTCACGCACGGCAGGCAGGAGGATGCCGAGCGCACCACCGCCGAGATCGAGGCCGCCGTCGAGAACGGCGGAGCGCCGCTCGCCCCGGTGGACGAGGGCCGCGCCATGGAGTTCCGCCCGCACGGAGCCCCGTCGTACCGGGAGATCGCCCGGGTGCTCCTGCGGGAGTACCCGAGGCGCACGTTCCTCGGCGCGACCCTGATGATCAGCCAGTCGTTCCTGTACAACGCGATCTTCTTCACCTATGTCCTGGTGCTGAGCACGTTCTACGGCGTGACCCCCCATGACGCCTCGAAGTACCTCTTCGCGTTCGCGCTCGGCAACCTCGCCGGGCCGCTGCTCCTCGGGCGCCTGTTCGACACGCTCGGCCGCAGGGTGATGATCTCCAGCACCTACATCGTCTCCGGGACGCTGCTCGCGGTCACGGGGTGGCTGTTCAAGGAGGGCATGCTCACCGCGACCACGCAGACGCTGCTCTGGTCGGTGATCTTCTTCATCGCCTCGGCGGCGGCCAGTTCGGGCTACCTGACCGTCAGCGAGCTGTTCCCCCTGGAGATCAGGGCGCTGGCGATCGCGCTGTTCTTCGCGGTGGCCCAGACGTTCGGGGCCCTCGGCCCGACGATCTTCGGCGCGCTCATCGGCGACCGCGACCATCCGGATCCGACCAGGCTTTTCTACGGTTACCTGTTCGCCGCCGCCATGATGGTGTTCGCCGGGCTGGTCGCGCTCGTCCTCGCGGTGGACGCCGAGCGCAGGTCGCTGGAGCACCTCGCGCCGCCCCTGTCGATGCGCGACGCCGGCTAGCTCGTACGGGTCCGCAGGGCGGCGGCCTCCGAGGCGAGCTTCTCGATCCGGGAGTAGTCGCCGGAGGCGAGCGCGTCGGCCGGGGTCAGCCAGGTGCCGCCGACGCAGCCGACGTTCGGCAGCGCCAGGTACTCGGGAGCCGTCTCCAGGCGGATGCCGCCCGTCGGGCAGAACCGTACCTCCGGGATCGGCCCGGCGAGGGCCTTGAGGTAGGCGACGCCGCCGGCGGGCCCGGCGGGGAAGAACTTCAGCTCGGTCAGCCCGCGCTCGGCGAGCGCCAGGACCTCGGACGCGGTCGCCGCGCCCGGCAGGAAAGGCACGCCGCTGTCCAGCATCGCGTCCACGAGGGCCGGCGTGCTGCCGGGGCTGACCAGGAACCGGGCGCCCGCGCCGGTGGACGCCGCGACGTCGGCCGGGGTCCTGACCGTGCCCGCGCCGATCACGGCGTCCGGGACCTCGGCGGCGATCCGCGCGATGGCGTCGAGGGCGCAGGACGTGCGCAGCGTCACCTCGATGACGGGAAGGCCGCCCGCCACAAGCGCCCGGGCGAGCGGGACCGCCGTCTCCACGTCGTCGATCACGACGACCGGGACGACAGGGGCGAGATCGAGGATGGTCACGGGGCCGCGCTCCTTGTTGCAGGGGTAACCGACGTTGCAGGGCTAAGCGACGTTTCGGGGGTGACGGGTGTTCGGGGGGAGGCGACGGCGGGCTCCCGCCCCGTCACGCGCCGGGCGAGCCAGGCCCCCGCGCCGGTCAGCGCGGGCTGCTCGGCCACGATCACCGTGGTCGCGATCTCGCTCAGGTAGTCGGACAGCACGAGGTTCGCCTCGAACCGGCGCCGGAAGTCGCTCTCCTGGATGCGCCTGACGATCCTCGGCACGATCCCACCCCCGAGATACACCCCGCCGCGTGCGCCCAACGTGAGAGCGACATTAGCCGCGAAGCTCCCCAGAAGACCACAGAACACTTCAACCGTACGCGCGCACAGCGAATCGTCCACCCGCGCCACGATCTCCGAGGCGGGGAGCGGGGCCACGGGGGTGCCGTTCACCAGCGCGAGCCCGTGGCGCAGCCGTACGAGCCCGGGGCCGGACAGCAGGTGCTCGGCGTCCACGAACGACATGCCGTCGGCCCGCAGCGCCCGTACGACCTCGATCTCCAGGCCGGTGACGGCGGGCACCGCGACGTGGCCGCCCTCGCCCGGCACGGGCACCCAGCCGTCCCCCACGGGGACCAGCCCGGCGACGCCCAGCCCGGTGCCGGGACCGAGCACCGCCTTCACCATGTCCGGCGCCGGGGGCGGGCCGCCGAGCGAGGCCAGATCGCCGGCGGCGAGGTGCGGCAGGGCCAGCGCCAGCGCCTCGAAGTCGTTGAGCAGCTCGACGTGCGGGATGTCCAGCTCGCCGACTGAGCCGGTCCAGCCGGTGTTGGTCAGGCGGTAGCGGTCGGCGTTCACCGGGCCGGCGATCGCGAGGCACGCGGCGGAGGCCCGCACCCCTCCGGCGTGGTCGTCGAGGTAGGAGCGCACCGCGTCCGGCAGGCCGTCGTACTCGGCCCCGGCCAGCACGGTGACCCTGCCGGGACGCCCGCCGGGCCGGGTGACCAGCCCGAAGCGCGCGTTGGTGCCGCCGACGTCGGCGACCAGCCAGGGGCTCTGCGGGGACGGAAGGGGGATCGGGCTCACGCGCGCCCCTCCACGCCGCCGGAAACGAGGGCCTCCGTACGGCCTTCCGCGCCGTCGAGGGAGAAGACCTCCGTACGGCTTTCAGCGCCGTCAAGGACGAGGGCCTCCGTACGGGCTTCCGGGCCGTCGAGGACGAGACGGCTTTCCGCGTCGTCGAAGGTGAGGACCCCCTCACGACCCTCCGCGCCGTTGAGGGCGAAGATGCCGGCGCCGCGCTCGGCGGGACCCGCCGCGCGGCGGAAGGCGGCGAACAGCTCGCGGCCGGTGCCCACCCACTCGTCGTCACGCAGCGGCCGGCCCTCGGGTGTCCGGGCGGCCAGCTCGGCCTCGGGGATCAGGATGTCCAGCGTGCCCGTCCTCGCGTCGAGCCGGATCGGGTCGCCGTCCCTGACCAGCGAGATCGGGCCGCCGTCCGCCGCCTCCGGGGACAGGTGGATGGCCGCGGGCACCTTGCCCGACGCCCCGGACATGCGGCCGTCGGTGACGAGCGCGACCCGCTGCCCCCGGTCCAGCAGCACGGCGAGCGGCGGGGTCAGCTTGTGCAGCTCCGGCATGCCGTTGGCGCTCGGACCCTGGTAGCGGATCACCGCGACGAAGTCCTGCGCGTCCAGCTCGCCCGCCGCGAACGCCGCCAGCAGCTCGGACTGGTCGTCGAAGACCTTGGCGGGGGCCTCGATCACCTGGTGCTCGGGGTTGACCGCCGACACCTTGCTGACCGCGCGGCCGAGGTTCCCGCTGAGCATGTGGATGCCGCCGTCGGCCGAGAACGGCTCGGCGACCGGGCGCAGCACGTCGAGGTCGGCGCTCCGCGTGGCCCGCTCCTCCCAGACGACCCCGGTCTCCGTCAGCTCCGGCCCGCCCCGGTAGAGGCCGAGTCCGCACCCGGCGACCGTCAGCACGTCCTCGTGGAGGAGCCCGGCGTCGAGCAGGTCGCCCATCAGCACCTGCATGCCGCCCGCCGCCTGGAAGTGGTTCACGTCCGCCTGGCCGTTGGGGTACATCCGGGTCAGCAAGGGGACGACCGACGAGAGCGCGGCCAGGTCGTCCCAGAGCAGCTCGATGCCGGCCGCGGCGGCGATGGCGACCAGGTGCATGGTGTGGTTGGTCGAGCCGCCGGTGGCGAGCAGCGCCACGGCCGCGTTGACCAGGGCCTTCTCGTCGACGACCTCGGCGACCGGGGTGTACTCCTCCCCGTGCGCGGTGATCTCGACCACACGCCTCGCCGCGGCGCGGGTGAGACCCTCGCGCAGCTCGGTGCCGGGGTTGACGAACGTCGCGCCCGGCAGGTGCAGGCCCATGACCTCCATGAGCACCTGGTTGGAGTTGGCGGTGCCGTAGAACGTGCAGGTCCCCGGGGAGTGGTAGGACGCGGCCTCCGCGTCCAGCATCGCGCCCCGGCCGATCTTGCCCTCGGCGAAGAGCTGGCGGGTGCGCGCCTTCACCTTGTTGGGCAGCCCGGAGGGCATGGGCCCGGCCGGCACGAAGATCGCGGGCAGGTGCCCGAAGTGCAGCGCGCCGATCAGCAGCCCCGGCACGATCTTGTCGCAGACGCCGAGCAGCAGCGAGCCGTCGAACATGTCGTGCGAGAGCGCGATCGCCGTGGCCATCGCGATGACCTCCCGGCTGTAGAGCGACAACTCCATGCCCGCGCGGCCCTGGGTGACGCCGTCGCACATCGCCGGGACGCCGCCCGCGAACTGCGCCACGCCGCCCGCCTCGCGCACGGCGTCCTTCAGGATCGCCGGGTAGGTCTCGTACGGCTGGTGCGCCGACAGCATGTCGTTGTACGCCGACACGATCGCGACGCCGGGCCTCTCGTTCCCGCGCAGGGCCAGCTTGTCGCCGGGCGAGCAGGCGGCGAAGCCGTGGGCGAGGTTGGCGCAGCCGAGGCTCGCGCGGGCCGGCCCCCGCTCCCTGGCCTCGCTCGCGGCGGCGCCGACGCGCTCAAGGTAGGCCGTGCGGCTGCGAAGGCTGCGTTGGGCGAGGCGCTCGGTGACCTCCTGTACGGTGCGGTTCATGGCAGGTCCTCCTCGTGCCAGGCGCGGCCGCTGCGGCCGAGCAGTTCGTGGGCGGCGGCCGGTCCGCTCGTACCGGCAGGGTAGGTCTCGGGGAGCGCCGCCGACGACTCCCAGGTAGCGATGATGGGATCGATCCAGCTCCAGGCCGCCTCGACCTCGTCGCGCCGCATGAACAGGGTCGGGTTGCCCGACAGGACGTCCATGAGCAGGCGCTCGTACGCCTCGGGCACGCGGGTGCGGAAGGTGTCGGCGAAGCTCAGGCTGAGCGGGACGGGCCGGGGGACGACCTCGCCCGCGCCCGGCTCCTTGGCCATGATGTGCAGGTGGATGCCCTCGCTCGGCTGGAGGCGCAGCACCAGCCGGTTGGGGCCGCCCCCGGGAAAGATCGAGTGGGGCACGTCCTTGAACTGGACGACGATCTCCGAGCGGCGGTAGGGCATCCTCTTGCCGGTGCGCAGGTAGAAGGGCACGCCCGCCCAGCGCCAGTTCTTCACCTCCGCGCGGATGGCGGTGAAGGTCTCCACGCGGCGCGACGCGTCGGTGGGCGCGGTTTGGTCGGGCTCGTCGAGGTAGCCGGGGACGGCCTGCCCGCGCGACTCCCCGGCGACGTACTGCCCCCGCACGGTGAACCGGTCGGCCTCAGTGCCGGAGATCGGCCGGAGGGACTGAAGGATCTTGACCTTCTCGTCGCGGATGGACTCGCGGTCGTTGCGTGACGGCGGCTCCATCGCGACCAGGCACAACAGTTGGAGCAGGTGGTTCTGCACCATGTCGCGCAGCGCGCCCGCGTGGTCGTAGTACCCCCGCCGCCCCGGCGTGCCGACCGACTCCGCCGCGGTGATCTGGACGTGGTCGATCCACAGGGAGTTCCAGATCGGCTCCAGGAACGCGTTGGCGAAGCGCAGCACGAGCAGGTTCTGGACGGTTTCCTTGCCCAGGTAGTGGTCGATACGGAAGATCTGGTGCTCCTGGAAGATGGCGCCGACCTCGTCGTTGATGCGCCGCGCGCCCGCCAGGTCGCGGCCGAGGGGCTTCTCCAGCACCACCCGGGAGAGCGGGGTCACCAGGCCCGCCTCGTGCGCGCCCCTGCAGAACGGGCCGAAGGTCATCGGCGGGCTTGCCAGATAGAAGATCCTCGCGGTGTTCTCCCTGCCGGCGAGCAGGTGGGTGAGCGCGCTCCAGCCGGCGTGGTCGGGGCCGCCCACGTCGACGGACACGTGGTGGAGCCGCCGGAGGAACCGGTCCCATCCCTCGGCGTCGCCGGCGTGCAGGCCGGGCCGTACCTCGGCCTCGACCTTGCCGCGGAAGTCGGTATCGGTGAGCCCGCCTCGCGACATGGCGATGATGCGGGTCTCCGGCGCGAGCCGGCCGTCGCGGTCGCTGTGATACAGGGCGGGGAGCAGCTTCCGCATCGAGAGGTCGCCGGTGCCGCCGAACACGATCAGGTCGGCCACGTGCGCCGTGGTGCGCCCGGACACCGCCGGGGCGGAGGGCCCGGGATCAGCGGAGGCCGCCGGCGGGGCGGAAGGCGCGGACGCCATCGAGGGCATCGACGGCATAGACAGCGTCGACGGCACGGTCGACGGCGCGGTCGACGGCGCGGTGGAGGGCGCGAACGCGGTCGGGGGTGCGGGCTCAGGCACGGGGGAAAGCTCCGTAGATCTACCAACTAAGGACAGACCGGACACTAGCCCGATCTTTGGTCACACACAACCGCAGTTTTGGCATTTAAGATGAGGAGCTTAGGAACTTAAGATTACAAAAGAGGTGTGATTGACTTGGCCGATGGGTCGACGATCAGCGTCCGCGCTCGCCAGCGGCGGCGAGGTGCTCCACCTCATCCGCACCGGTGAGGCGGTCACGAGGGCGGACATCGGCAGGGTCACCGGGCTGTCGCGCCCGGCCGTGGCGCTGCGCGTGGCCGGCCTCCTCGAACGCGGCCTGGTCGTGGAGGACACCGAGGGTCCCTCCACCGGCGGCCGGCCCCCGGCCAGGCTCGCCTTCAACGCGGCGGGCGGGGTGGTGCTCGTCGCCTCGCTGGGCGCCAGCCGTACGCAGATCGCCCTGTGCGACCTCGCGGGTCGCGAGCTGGCCCGCACCGACCTGGAGATCGACGTCGAGCGCGGCCCCGGCGTGGTGCTGCCGCTGCTGATGGACGTCTGGGCCGACCTGCTGGGAGACCGGCCGATGTCGGACGTGCGGGGCGTCGGGCTCGGCGTGCCCGCGACCGTCGAGTTCGCGGCGGGGCGCACCGAGAGCGCGCGCGTGATGGCGAGCTGGACCGGCGTGGTCATCCCGCCGCTCATCTCGGCGCGCTACCCGGTGCCCGTCTTCGTGGACAACGACGTGAACGTCATCGCCATGGGCGAGTACCGCGAGGCGTACGCGCGGGAGGTCGCCGACCTGCTGTTCGTGAAGGTGTCGACCCGCATCGGCGCCGGGGTGATCGCCGGGGGCGAGATCCTGCGCGGGGCGCTCGGCGCGGCCGGGGAGATCGGCCACATCCCCGTGCGCGACGGCGGGGGAGTGCTGTGCCGGTGCGGCAACGTCGACTGCGTCGACTCGGTGGCCAGCGGCACCGCGATCCTGCGCGACCTTCGGGCGCGGGGCCGGGAGGTCTCCTCGCTGGCGGACGTGGTCACGCTGGTGCGCGCGGGTGACGCCGAGACCATGACCGTCGTGCGCAGGGCCGGACGGCTGCTCGGGGAGGTGATCGCGAGCGCGGTCAACCTGCTCAACCCCGCCGTGGTGGTCCTCGGCGGCGACGTCGCGGAGAACTTCCAGCCGCTGGTCTCCAGCGTCCGCGAGGTGGTCTACCGGCGCTCCACGGCGCTGTCCACCCGGAGCCTGCGCATCGAGCGCAGCCGCCTCGGCGCCGGCGCGGGCATCACCGGCTGCGCGGTCATGGTGATCGACCACATCCTGGCCCCGGAGGTGGTCGACGCCTCCATCGACGGCACGGGGCCGTTCGAGGCGGCCCATTCCGCGTGGCCGCCCCACCCGGTGGGCTCGGCCGGTTAGGCGGGGAGGCGGCCGGGCGGTGTGGTCAGTGGGTGCATATCAGGCAGCTCAGGGCCTGCTCCAGAGCCTCGGGGCCGTCGACCGGTGAGGGCCAGGGCACCCGGATGAGCGTGGGGTCCTCGATGCCCGAGCGCACGGTCACGCCGTAGCGGTCGAGCTCCCACAGCCAGACCTCCGGCGCGGGCTCGCCCAGCATGGTCTGGACGGCCCGGTGGAGCTGGTCGCGGTGGGACTCGTTCACGTGGCGCAGGATGCGCTCGGCCGCGTCGAGGAACGGGTCTGGTCCGGCGCCGAGGTAGTCCTCGGCGTCCAGCATCCCCGACTCCTGGCCTGTCAGGTAGATCACGTAGCCGACGTCGACGCGGAACAGGCGGGGGCCGCGGGGGTCTCCCTCGACGGCCGCGAACAGCGCCTCGTCCGGGCAGCGCCCCGCCACGGCCACGGCCGCGTCCCTGGCCTGGTCCGCGGGCACGGCCTGCGCCCAGCCGTGCACCTTGAGCAGGCCGCGGGGGTGGTCGATCCCGCCCAGGGTGCGGGTGGCGGCGAGGTCGACGGTGACGACCACGTCGTCGGAGGCGGGGATGGCGTGCAGAGGCTCGCCTGGCTTGACCAGCAGGAGCGGCCGGCCGGCGGCGTCGACCCCGCCCCGGGCGGCGTGGGCCGAGCCGTCCAGCGAGACGTGGGTCGGCGCGGAGGCCGTGGCGAGGCTCCGGATACGTTCGGAGATAGGGGGGACCGTCACGTGCATGGCGTCGGCTCCTTGGGTTCGAGTTCGCGTCACACGGCGATTTAAGGTTAGGCTTCCCTTACTTAGGCATACCTAATCACAGCGAGGTCATCGTGCGCTACACCGGACCGAAAGTGCGCCTGTCCAGGCGGGCAGGCCTTCCGTTGACCAGAAAGGCCGTGCGCTACTTCGAGCAGCGGCCCTACCCGCCGGGCGAGCACGGCCGCAAGACCAACCGCCGCGCCGCGGGCGACTACAGCCTGCGGCGGATGGAGAAGCAGAAGCTGCGCTGGTACTACGACGTCTCCGAGAAGCAGATGAGGAGGTACTGGGGCCTCGCCCAGCGCCGGCCGGGGCGCTCGGGCGCCGAGCTGGTCTCGCTGCTGGAGAGCCGCCTCGCCTCGCTGGTGCTCCGCTCGGGGCTCGCCCCGTCCATCTACGCTGCCCGCCAGTACGTCAACCACGGCCACATCACCGTGGACGGGCGCAAGGTCGACATCCCCAGCTATCTCGTACGGCCCGGCCAGACCGTCGCCGTACGGCCCAGGTCGCGCGCCATGCAGCCGTTCGTGGCGGCGGCCGAGGGCACCTACGCCGACGAGATCACGGCGCCCTACCTGGACGTGGACCTGCGCGAGCTGACCTTCACGCTGCTCAGCACGCCCGAGCGTCAGCAGGTCCCCGTCCTTGTGGACGAGCAGCTCGTCGTCGAGCACTACTCCCGCTGAGCCGAGCCGCGTCAGCGCATGGAGGAGGCGCTCTCGGGAGTGGGCATGGCCTCGCGCAGCGCCGCGATCTCGGCGCGCAGCGCGGCCAGCTCGGCGGCCAGCTCGGCGGCCAGTTCGCCGGGCAGTCCGGGGGGCGCGCTCTCGCCGCGCTCCCGCTGGTGCTCCTCCTCCATCGCGCTCACGACGACGGCGATGAACAGGTTCAGCACGACGAACGTGCAGATCAGCACAAATATCACGAAGAACACCCACGCCGACGGGTGGTGCTCCATGACGTCCCGGTTGATGTCCGACCAGCCGTCCCCGGTCATCGTCTGGAACAGCGTGAACAGCGACGTCGGCAGGTCGCCGAAGTAGTCGGGGGAGGCCGCCCCGTACAGCTTGGTGCCCATCACCGAGGCCACGTAGAGCACAAGGGCCAGCAACAGGGCGATCGAGGCCATGCCGGGAACCGCGCTGAGCAGCGCCGACACCACCCGGCGCAGGCTCGGCACCACCGAGATCAGCCGCAGCGCCCGCAGGATCCGCAGGGCGCGCAGCACCGACAGCCCACCGGCCGCCGGCAGGAGCGAGACGGCCACGATGACGGTGTCGAAGAGGTTCCACGGGTCGCGCACGAAGCGCGCCCGGTCGGCGTACATCTTCGCCAGCAGCTCGGCGACGAACACGTACAGCGCGGCGTGGTCGACAATGTGGAGCACGGTGCCGTACGACGCGAGTATCGAGGGCGAGGTCTCCAGGCCCAGGGTCGCCGCGTTGACCACGATGACGGTGATGATCGCGCGCTGGAACCACGTCGATTCGAGGGCCTGACGTACACGATCACGCATGGGGATGAGCACTCCTGAACTCAGAAGATCGGAATGCGCAAGATCCTAGGGTCTCCACGGGAGTCTCGCGGTGCGCCCGCGTGCGCGGGACCCTATGGGGTGCCCGTCCGGGGGGAGAGGCGGAAGACGCGGAACTCCCGGTCGGAGCTTCCGGTGTAGTCCTCGTACACCGGCCAGTGGCGGGTGAGAGCCTCCCACGCCCGCTCGCGGTCGGTCCCGGCGAGCAGGTGGCCCGTCACCGGGATCACGCGCCCCCGGAAGGTGACCGTGGCCCGCGGCGTCTTGATGAGGTTGCCGCTCCAGGCCGGGTGGCGCTCCTTGCCGAAGTTGCTCCCGACCACCAGGAACGCGCCGCCCTCCTCGGGCAGGCAGGCGAGCGGGGACCGGCGGGGCTCGCCGCTCTTGCTGCCGGTCGTGGTCAGCAGCAGGTGGGGGATCATCTGGTCGCCCAGCAGGAGACGACCTCCGCTGACCCGGTTGAGGAACCGGTCGAGGGGAGGGACGATCTTGGGCGCCACCAGGGAGAATCCCCGGCTGGTCGCGAGCCGGCGGAAGAACGGGCGGAGCGCGACGCTGACGCGCCGCATGACCCCGCCGCTGGACGGCTGCTGCACCATGGCGACCTCGTGTCCGGCTCCGGCCCTCGTCGGCCCGGCCAAGGCTAACCCCTAGCAAGCGCTCGGTCAAAGGTCTGCGGGCGGGCCGTACCGCTCGGTCAAAGGTCGGCGGGCGGGCCGTACGGCTCGATCGGGGGGTCCGCGTACGGGCCGCCGTCCGCCGGGGTGACGCGGTCGCCGGCGTCCTCGGTGACGCGCAGCGCGTAGAGGCCCTGGGCGGGGTCGAGCGGGACCAGGCCGTAGGCGGTGTCCACCTCGTCCTCGTTCAGGCCCAGTTGCCGCATGGCCTGTTCGAGGGTCGCCTTCGGCGGGAGCTGTACCGTGACCAGGACCATGCCCCCCACGCTACGCGCCGCCCGGCCCCGGTACGCGCAGGGCATCTCACAGCGCGCCGCGCACCGCCCGTCGTTCGAGCGCCCGCAGGACCGCCGTGGTGTCGGCGATGCCGTAGCCGTAGTCGTAGTCGAAGCCCACGTCGCTGCGATCGTCGGCGGTGCGGTGAAGCAGCGTGCGGAGCTGCCCAGGGGAAAGCCGGGAGGCGGGCCAGCGGGTGCGGATCGCGGCGACGAGCCCGGCCGCCACCGGGCAGGCCGCCGAGGTGCCCGAGTCGGGCCGGCCCTCGCCGAACGCCTTCGAGCCGGAGAAGTGCGTGTAGGTGCAGATGTCGGGCTTGCGGTCGCTCAGCCGTCCCGGCCCCTGCGAGGAGTAGCCCACCCGCTCGCCGTTGGTGTCGACCCCGCCGATGGACAGGACCTGCGGGTGGGAGTTGGCGCCGACGATGGGACGGCCCTTGTAGGCGCACCGCCGGTCCTTGCACTCGGACCCGCAGTTGCCGGCCGCGAACAGGATGTCGGCCCCCGCCTGCTCCAGGCTGCCGACGATTATGTTGAACGGGTGGGCCGCGTTGTCGGAGTAGTTCCCCGGCTGCCCGGGGGCCAGATCCCACTCGGGGGAGAACGACCCCCAGCTGTTGCTGATGACCAGGGCCCGGGTCGCGGCGGGCTGCGCTTCGAGGACCGTGCGCAGGTGGGCGAACGCCGCCACCGCGTCGGAGAGCAGCCCGTCGATGGCCGTGCCCCCCTGCCGCCGCGACAGCAGGACCGGGACGTCGATCAGAGAGGCGGCCGGAGCGGCGATCAGCGCGTCGAAGGCGCACATCGTGCCATGGTCGACCGCGAACGACCCGGCCTTTCCGGAGACCCCGCCGGGAGTCCAGCTCCGTTCGCCGTCGATCGTGACCTCTTTGCCCAGTTGGTGGGTCACATGGGCGGCGTTGATGCCGGTGTCGCACACCGCGAGCGCCACGCCCGTGCCGTCGTAGCCCTCCGACTGGAGCCGCGTCACGTCGAGCAGGCGGGCGACGTCCTGCCAGGTGCCCACGGGAGGGGTGCCGCCGCAGGTGAGGCTGGTCTCGATGACGGGATCGGCGTAGATGCCCACCACGTCGCGACGGCCGCCGGGCAGCAGCGCCAGGCGCGCGGAGCCCTCGTCGTCGGAGATCTCGCCCCTCACCAGCACCGACGCCTCCTCCGGCGCCATGGAGAAGACCAGCGGCTGGTGCAGCGACAGAGGGTCGCCCCCCAGGGTGGCGGGCTGGGCCCTCGGGAGCGCGACCGGGGTGAACGAGTGGTCGAGCGCGACCCCGGGAAGGCCGTCGGTGACGTCGGCGGTGGTCGCGACGAGGCCGGGGGCGGCGACGGCGGCCACGACGTCGGGGGAGGGACGGAGCTGGATCAGGACCCGCATGAGGACACCACCCTGAGATCGCGAAGACGAGACGCCACAACGTTCCTGCATCCGCCACGACCGCGTCCACCAGCAGAAATGCCACGTCAACGTGTAATTCACCGCGAAGGCATGCGAAGCATCGTGGGAAATTTCCGGGCGTCATCCGTCCCGAACGCGGTCGCGCGTAAGGCTTCCGCCGGACGCGGTGGTTGACTACGTTGAGACGCATGATCGCCGAGGTTGACATGCCGTCCCGTCCCGGCTCCGGTACGGGAGGAGACCACTGGCTGACGGTGCGGCCGAGACTGGTGCTGGCCAGCGCGTTCATGCTCTTCCTTGAGCTGGCGCTGATTCGCTGGACCGGCTCCAACATCGTGCATCTGAGCTACTTCACGAACTTCGTGCTGCTGGGCTCCTTCCTCGGCATAGGACTGGGCTTCCTCCGCGTCGGGCGCACCACGCTGCAGCCGTACTACTCGCCGATCGTCCTCGCGGTGCTGGTGCTGATCGTCCTGTTCTTCCCGGTGACGGTGAACCGGGAGACCGAGGGCGTGCTCTACTTCACCAGCCTGTCCACGAGCGGGCCGCCCGCCTGGGCCATCCTCCCCGTGGTGTTCACCGCGGCGGCGCTCGTGCTGATGGGGCCCGCCGAGCTGGTCGGCAGGTGCTTCCCCGAGCTTCCCCGGCTGGAGGCCTACCGCTACGACCTCATCGGCAGCCTCACCGGCATCGCGATGTTCTCGCTGCTGTCGTTCGCGAGCGCGCCCCCGGTCGCGTGGGGCCTGATCGCCGCCGTCGCCTACGGGGCGCTGCTCCAGCCCCGCTCACTGATCCGCTACCTCGGGCTGGTCACCCTTCCCTCCCTGGTGGTCGTCGGCGCCCTCACCGTGGAGACGGTCAGCCCGGGCACGCTGTGGTCCCCGTACTACAAGGTGACGTACGAACGGGCCGACTTCAGCGGCGTTCCGATCCTGAACATCGCGGTCAACGGCATCCCGCACCAGCAGGCGATCCCCGCGGCCAACCGCCTGCAGTGGGAACGGCAGTACGCCCTGCCGTACGAGCGGTCGGCGGCGGCGAGCCTCGACGACGTGCTCATCGTGGGCGCGGGCAGCGGCACCGACGTGGCCATCGCCCTGTCCAAGGGCGCCAAGCACGTGGACGCGGTGGAGATCGACCCCAAGCTCCGTGAGCTCGGCGGCACCTTCCACCCCGACCAGCCCTACAGCGACCCGCGCGTCACCACCCACATCACCGACGGCCGCGCCTTCCTGGAGCGCACCGACGGCAAGTACGACCTCATCCTGTTCGCCCTGCCCGACTCGCTCACCCTGGTGTCCGGGGCCAGTTCGCTGCGCCTGGAGAGCTACTTGTTCACCCAGGAGGCCATGCGCGCCGCGCACGACCATCTCAAGCCTGGCGGCGCGTTCTCGATGTACAACTACTACCGCGAGCAGTGGCTGGTCGACCGGCTCGCCTCCACCGCGCAGGCCGCCTTCGGCCACAAGCCGTGCGTGGACGAGGTCGGCTCCGGGCAGCAGGCCGTGATCACCGCCGGGGTCACCGCCGACGCGCAGCGCTGCGCCGGCGAGTGGGCCGGCGCCAAGGCCGACACCCCGCCCCCGGCGGTGGACGACCGCCCGTTCCTCTACCTCCACGGCCGCGACATCCCGTCCATCTACCTCATCGCGCTCAGCCTGATCCTGCTGGTGAGCATCGTCGCGGTCCGCGCGGTCGCCGGTCCGTTCCGCCGCATGCGCCCCTACGCCGACCTGTTCCTGCTCGGCGTGTCGTTCCTGCTGCTGGAGACCAAGAACGTCACGGGCTTCGCCCTGCTGTTCGGCACCACGTGGGTCGTCAACGCCATCGTGTTCGCCGGGGTGCTCGTGGCGGTGCTCGCCGCGGTGGAGGTGACACGGCGCTTCCGCACGCCGCCGCTGCCCGTCATGTACGCGATCCTGCTCGGCGGCCTGGTGGTCGCCGCCCTGGTGCCGAACTCCTGGCTGCTCGGGCTGCCCCTGCCCCTGCGCGCCCTGGTGGCGGTGGTCGTGGCCTTCATGCCGATCTTCGCCGCCAACGTGGTCTTCGCCAAGCGCTTCGCCGACACCGCCGACGCGACCGTGGCCTTCGGCGCCAACCTTCTCGGCGCGATCCTCGGCGGCTGCCTCGAATACCTGGCCCTCGTCATCGGCTACGAGGGCCTCCTGGTGGTCGCCGGCCTCCTCTACCTGGGCGCCTTCGCCCTCCTTCCCCGCACCGCCAGAGCCCTTTAGCGCTTTCGGTGGAGGGGGCGTGCTCGACGAATCGGAGCGCTGATTCGGCCATCGCAGATGACAGAAGAAACTGGCATTGTCCGGTTGTACGAGGGGTTGTATTGGCACCGACCCGTGCCTGAATACTGGGTGGGCACCGCGTGGGCGGGCATCATCGACGCATGGGCGGTGAAAGGGCACTACTTGGGGGTAACGCGACGCTGGCCGCGATCCTCTCCGAGGCAGGGTGTTCCCATGGCGCACTCGCGCGTCGGGTGAACGAGCTGGCGAGCCGTCAAGGGGTGACCACGCGCTACGACAAGGCATCTGTCACCCGTTGGTTACAGGGTATGCACCCCCGTGGTCGGGTCCCGGAATTCATCGCCGCCGCGCTGGCCGAATGGCTCGCGAGCGGTGGGCCCGCTGAGCGGGTCTACGCGATGATCGCGATGTTCGACGAGATGGACAATCGCTTCGGTGGCGGACACGTGCGGAGCAGTGTCGTGCACTACCTCAGCACCGAGGTAGCTGGAGGCCGGTGACGACATCGGGGGCGACTACGCCTTCGATCCCCGGTTTCCCGGGATCGACCTGCTGTTCCTGGAGTGGCGATGGGACATCTCCGGCCGCAACACCACGCCCTGCGATGCTCCGGGCCACACCTGTGACCTTCACCGGCAGCGCGACCTTCTTGACCACTACGCCATCCTGCGCCGCACCCCAACGGTGATCTGGGACAAAGACCGGAAGCTTCCCGCCGGCAGCCCCTGGCGTCGCCGGCCAGGGGTGATCGTGTGCGAGGCCGCACTCTCGCCGACTCCGGGGGCGCGCAGCCTGCTGTTCCCGCTCGATGACATCCTGCTGGACAGTGCCGATCCGCGCATCTTGGCCGCTGTCCCGCGGCCGATCACCCTTTGCTACGTCGGTAACCAGTACGACCGTGACGAGGAATTCGACGCCTACCTCGCGCCCGCTGCCGCACGCTACTCTCACCAGGTCGCCGGGAAGTGGCCCGACACCGGCCGCTGGCCTCACGTCACCTTTCTCGGCCGCATCCCCTTCCCGCGTGTGCGGGAACTGCATGGTGGCGCGCTCGCCACCGTGCTGTTGCTGCCTCAGCGATATGCGGCGGCTGGACAGATGACCCAGCGCATCTTCGAGGCGGTTTTGGCCGGATGCCTACCGTTAGCACCTGCGGACATCCGGCACGTTGATCGCTTCGTGCCTCCTTCGCTGGTCGTCAGAAGCGGGGCCGATGTCATCGGCAAACTGGCCCATCTACGCGCCATCGCCGGTAGCCAGGGGTACGTCGAGCTGATCGCCGAGTGCCTGCGCTATATGGAGCTGTTTCGGCTGAGCACCCAGATCGAGGCTCTTCACGTGATGCTGACCGAGCTCACCACATCGCCTGTCCCGTTGAAGCCGGTCGGTTCTGGGAGGGGACCGCGTTGACTCCTTCACTCCTTCTGGTACGCGGCATGTCCTTCGTACGGGAACGAGTCCAGGCCGACACGCGACTGCGGGCCGTCGCCTCGACTAGCGTGGAGCGACATGCGAATGCAGAGGGTCGCCATCATCGGCTGTGGAGGCAGTGGCAAGTCCCACCTTGCCTGCGAACTGGGCAAGATCTTGGACGTGACGGTGACCCACCTGGACGCTGTCTACTACGACGACGACTGGAATCCGCTGCCACAGGAGAAGTTCGAGGCACTCCAACGCGACCTGGTGGCCGGCGAGTGCTGGGTGATCGACGGCAACTACAACTCCACGCTTCAGGTGCGGCTGGAGGCCTGCGACACCGTGATCCTCATGGACGTGCCGACCTGGGCGGCGCTATGGGGAATCTTCTCCCGGCAGGTCAGGTACGGCCATGGCCAGCACAAGCGCAATGGGGTGTACAACCGCATCGACTGGGGTGTGTTGCGCTATGTGGCGACCTACCGGCGCAGGATGCGGCCCCGCGTGCTGGGCAAGATTCGGGAGTTCGGCGGGCACGCCGAGGTGATCCTTCTGACCAGCCGGAGTCGTACTCGTCACTGGCTGGAGCAGGTCACCGCCCGCCAGGTGTAGCTTTCTCCGCCGCCCTCGTCGGGAGGCGGATCCGGTGACCGTCTCCAGTAACCCGTTCCTTGATGCGACGGCGCAAGGCGAGCTGTACGGGCACGCCTCCCGGCTGGCCGCCCGCACGTCGGCCCTGCACCGAGCGAAGAAGCGTGGCCGACCTGTCGCCGACGTCATCGCCGTCCTGGCCGCTGTCCATCTACCTGTCGGCAGGCCGGCGTTGGTGACTGACCTCGGGTGTGGGCGGGGGACCAGCAGCCGTGTTCTGGCCGAGGGCTTGCGTCCGCGTCGACTCGTCGGCATCGACGTCTCTGCGGCCATGCTGAAGGCTGCCCGTATCCGCTTCGGTGCTGAGCGCGGCACGGACAGTGCGGTGTCCTTCGTCCAAGCCGACTTCCACCACCTGCCCCTGCCGACCGGTGCATGCGCCCTGGCCGTCGCCGCGTTCTGCCTCTACCACGCAATGCGGCCGGAGGTGGTCATCGCCGAGATCGCTCGGGTATTGGCTCCGGACGGCGTCACCATCCTGGTCACCAAATCCGCCGACAGCTACCACGAACTGGACGCTCTTGTCGCCGCCGCCGGACTCGACCCGGATGCCCCGTGTCGGGAAAGCCTGTACGCGGCGGCGCACAGCGCCAACCTGGCAAACCTGACCGAACCGGTGCTGTCCATCGAGCACCTGGAACACGAAGTGCACGGCTTCACCTTCACTGACTATGACCATGTCGCCGAATACCTCGCCACCAGCCCGAAGTACCATCTCCCAGCCGCGCTGCGGGGAGATCCTGCCGCGATCGCCGCCGCGCTGCGCAGGCGGCTGCCAGACACGCCGGTCAGTGCCACTTCGGTCATCACCTACCTCCTGGCGCGGCAACCGGGAGGGCGGCGATGAAAACCCGCGTGTTCACCAAGGCCTATGAAACCCCTCAGGAACGCGCGCAGGCCCTACGACATCACACCTGGCTGGCTGAACACGTCCGCCCGCTTCGGCAGCCCGCCATCGAAGCGGTTGGAGTGACATCCATCGACTTCACCTACATCGATGGTCGGCATCCATGTGTCGAGGACCTGCCGATGCTCGCCGTTCTCTTGGGGGACGCGCATGGAGCCGCCTGGGTAAGCGATCTGTACCAGGCGCGCCTCGACGTGCCCCATCGCACGACATCGGGGTACACGATGGCCGATTTCGTCACTGTCCGCCTTGCCTCGCTCGACGCACGACGCCGTAGCTGTCACCTGGCTGATGATGAAGAGCTGGCCAGCGCGAAGAGACTCCTGCACACCAGCGCCACTGGACCCGCGGCCTTCTATAAGGACACCAACTCGCGAAACATCCTGATCACCGAAGGGGGAATCCCAGTCGCGGTCGATGTCGATGACCTCACACTCGCCCCGTTCGGCTACGACCTGGCCAAGCTCATCGTCACCCTCGCCATGACGTACGGCATGCTGCCTCCGGCAGCCGTCCGGCACGCGCTCACCCTTTACAACCAGGCAGCCGCAAGACACAACGCCCAGCTGAGCGGCACCAGCATGGCGCAACTCCTCGACCACGCGGAGCTGCACCGTGTCTTCACCGCTCCTTACCTGGGACGTGGCGGATATCACTACGTGTGGTCGCAGGCGCCCTTCTCAATGGAGCCGGAAGGACTCGCATGATCGTCATGGAACTCGTCTTCACCCGGCATGGACAGGCCCAGTGCAACATCGATGGCTTGGTCGGCGGCCCGCGCACCTGTACCGGCCTGACCGGCCTTGGACGGCGCCAGGCGACCTTGACCATGCAGCTGGGGGACCTGGCTCCCCAGATGATCGCCGCAGACCTGGCCACCTGCTCGCTTCTACTGACCTTTCTCCCCGGCAAGAGCGCTGCCGAAATCACACCGGGCTCGCCTTCGGAACGGCACGTTCATCGGGCGGCAGGTGCCACCCTCCATGCCCTCCACCAGTTCGAACCAGAGGAACGGGAGGACGACGTCCTTACCCGTTTGGCCGAACGTATCCGCTGGTGGGCCGAGCGAGCGCATGCGGCCAGCCTGTCAGCGCAGGCGAGCGGAACATTCTGCGTGGCTGCGCCGATGCCGTGGCCATCGCTGTCATGGATGTTGGGATCTGCCACCTGGATTACCAGCCTAGAACTGGCTCATCGGCCCGGACGCGGTGGTGCGCGTGCTCGACTTCGAACACGCGCGGCTCGACGCCCGCGTGCGGGACTTTGCCCGGCTGGAACACCGTCGTTGGAAGCTGAGCCCTCACCTACGTCGGGAGTTCTTCGCCGGCTACGGGCAGCCGCCGCATGAGGAGGAACATGATCTCCTGGCTCGGTTGGGCGTCATAGAAGCGCTCACCGCCCTGGTTCGTGGCCATGAGCGCGGTGACTCCCAGCTCGTCGCGTATGGCCGTACTTTGATCAGCCAGTTCTTCTGACCACGCCCACAATCCAGCAGGAGATCTTCAATGTACGAGGCCCTGTCATCTCGTTGCGGCGCTCGCTCCGGCATACCGTTCCGGGCTGTCGTCACCGGTACGGCCGGGTTCATCGGCTCCCACCTGGCGCTGGCGTTGCTCCAGCGCGGCGTGACTGTGATCGGGGTGGACCGCCGCGACGCCGAAGCCGATCATGCGGCTACCACGAACCTTGCCGCCCTACAGAACCAGCCCGGGTTCATCTCGATCACTGCGGATCTGCTCACCTGCGCCGTAGAACCTCTCCTGCTCGACGACGATACCGTGTTCCATCTCGCAGGCATTCCCGGTGTCCGGCCCTCCTGGGGGCCGCAGTTCGGGGACTACGTTGCCTGTAACGTCCTCGCCACCCAGCGAATAATGGCCGCCGCCACCCGTCTCCGCGTGCCGCGACTCGTTGTCGCCTCCTCCTCAAGCGTCTACGGAGCCACCGACGGCACTCCGAGCAAGGAGAGCGACCATCCACGGCCTGCCTCGCCGTACGCGGTGACCAAACCTACGTCGCCGACGTTGTCGCCGCGACCCTTGCCGCCGGGACAGCTCCCATAGGCAACAGCGTGATCAACGTTGGTGCGGGCTCCAGTGCGTCGCTGAACGACGTCATCGACATCGCCAGTCAGCTCACCGGGGTCCCTGTGGCGGTCGAGGCTGCAACCACTCGCAACGGTGATGTTCCTGCCACCCACGCTGACGCGACCACAGTCCAGCGACTGCTGGGCTGGCGGGCCAACGTGGACCTGGTTACCGGTATGGCGACGCAACTGGACTGGCTGACCTCCCACCAGCACCTAACCCCACTCGTACACCCCATGGGCCGTCGCACTCCTGATGAACAGGACGGCCCCCGGCTCCTCAGTCTTGCCCCGCTCCACCGGGAACCCCTCAGTTCGTTGACAGCGTGTTCAGAGGCCGCAGGCTTCCGAGAGGGTCTTGGCCGGCTTGTTCTGGTGGTTGGGGGTGGGTGTGTCGAGGGGGGTGGAGGCTTTCGAGGTGCGGGACGGGGTCGCGCCGGCGGAGGAGCCGCCGGGCGTGGGGGCCGCGAGGCTCCCGGATCCCGACGGGGTCGCCGCGGGGCCGGTGGCCGAGCCGGCGCCGCCAGTGGCGCCGGTGGGCGCGCCCGGGCTGGCGGTGACGCCCGCGGCCAGGGCCGTCCGGGAGGAGCGCTCGGAGTCCTTGATCGCCTGAGCGGTGAGGCGGCGGATCTTGACCCAGTCCGCGGAGCCCGGCCAGATGGTGGGCGGCACGAACTGCAGGCTGGTCGTCTTGGCGTCCTTGACCTTCAAGGCCAGCGGCACGAGATGTTCGAGCAGGTCGCGCGGGATGTCGGTGCGGAACATGTGCCGGGTGGCGGTCGCGATCTTGCCGAAGTTCGCGAGCACCACGCTGGGCGTGGCCTGGTCGAGGAGCGCGCCCATGACGCAGCGCTGCCGCCCCATGCGCGAGAAGTCGTCGCTGTCGACCCGGGACCGGCCGTACCAGAGCACGTGCTCGCCGTCGAGCCGCTGGTAGCCCGCCTTGATCGTGCCGGCCGTGCCGAAGTGGCCGCCCCACCTGATGTCGGTCTCCACGCGGATCTTCAGCCCGCCGATCGCGTCGATGAGGGCCGCGAAGCCGTACATGTCGACGATCGCGTAATAGTCGACCTTGAGGCCCAGGGTGTAGCCGATGGCGCTCTTGAGCTCGTGGGGGCCCCTGCCCTTGCCGAGGTGGTCCTCGGCGTACTGCCAGACCTCGTTCAGCAGGCCCTGCCCCGAGTCGCCCGTGAAGCCGTTCGGGAACCTCGCGGCCAGCGGGTCGCCCTTGGGGAAGTGGACGAACTGCAGGTTGCGGGGAAGGCTGAACATCACCGCGTTGCCGGTCTTCACGTCGACGCTGGCCACGGTCATGCTGTCGGTCCGCACGCCCGTCCTGTCGCCGGCGGCGTCACCGCCGATGAGCAGGAAGTTGACCCGGCGCCGGCCGTTCCAGGGGTCCTCCTGCCTGACCGGGGTCACGGTCTCGCCCGGCACCGCCGGGTCGCTCGTGAAGATGGCGTCCGCGGTCTGGCGGACGGTCAGCATGCTGCTCGCCGTCAGCGCGAAGGGCGCCATGACGCTCACGCACAGGACGCCGACCACGATGCCGGAGGCGACCTGGCCCGCCTGGGGGAGCCGGTCGGGCCCGAGGGCGATGTAGGAGGTGATGACGAGGGCGAACCACGCCAGCGCGCCGACGGCCGCCGCGACGGTCACCGTCACAAGGACGCCGTCCTTTACGGCGAGGCCCAGGTTCGCCCGGATGACAAGCGCGAACACGACGCCGGCGACGAGGAGCACACCGAAGGCCCCGAGAAGGATGAAACCCGTGCGCCGCTGCCCCGCCCGGAGGTGGGCCGCGCCGGGGACCAGCGCGGATAGCCCCGTCCACCCGATGATGGAGGCGGTGGTGGGGGTCTTGGCGTAGCGGGGAGGCGTGGCCGCCTTCCGCTCGGGGGCGGGTTTCTCCGGGCCGTCCCCGGCCGCCTCCCCCGCGGTGCCGCCCAGAGGCGTGGTCACAAGCTCTCCCTCATGACTATCGGAATCCAGCCGCCAACCAGCGAAAACCCATGGCCGGCCCCCGTAGGTTCACGGAATTCCAGGATTCTAACCCCCATACCTGGACATCACTGACGCAAAGCCAATATTGGGGAATCGGTCGGTAACAAGTCGCTTAACGCAGTATCCGTCCTGACAACCGTTGTCAAGCGGCCGGAGCCGGACATCGGGCTCCTATGAGGTGCTGGAGGCGGGGGCGAGCCAGGTGTTGCACTGGTAGGCCTTCTGGCGCTCGTATCCCTGCCTGAACCAGCGCCCGCTGTTGGCGGGAGTGCCGTGGTCACGCGGGTATCCGGGCCAGTCTCCGACGTTGGAGAAGAAATAGAACAGGTTTCCGCGGCGGGTCGCGGGGATCGGGTAGCTCGCCGCCACCGACCTCATCCACATGCCGCTGAAGCAGTTCGCCTGGAGCTCGTACTTGCGGCTCAGCGCCAGCCTGGCGCTCTGCGACCGCGCGGCCAGCGTCTTGCCCCACCAGGAGTTGGCGAGCCCGGACAGCTGCTGGACGTGGTGGCCGTACTCGTGGGCCATCATGCCGATGATCGCGCCGTGCCAGGTGGAGAGCGAGCCGTACCCGCGCTGGTCGCCCCTGCCGCGCGCCAGCGCCGTGGTCGAGGCGTAGATGGTCGTGTTGCGGGGGCAGTAGTAGGGCACGATGCTGCCCCGCTGGGGGAAGTCGCCGCACGCGCCCCGGCCGCCGCGCGGCGTGACGGCGTACTTCGGAGGGGCGAAGGCGATGCCGGTCCGGCGCAGCGCGGGAGACCACGTCCGGCTCATGCACTGCCCCGTCTTCAGGATCAGCGCCTTCAGCTGGGCGTCGTTGAAGATGTCGGTGGCGGGGGCGAGGCAGGCGACGCGGGGCAGCGTGCCCGCCCGGTAGACGGTGTTCCCGGTCAGGGTGGTGTTCAGCGCCTGGCGGGCCGACCGGGCGGTGCCGTCGGGGGAAGATCGGGTGAGGTGCGGGATCGGCGTGTACGGGTCGGACGTCGGGAGCGCCACGGGCGAGATCGGCTCGGCCTGCCTCGCGCTCTTCAGCGCCGCCGAACCGATCACGAGCAGCACGAACACGGCGGCGACCACCCCGAGAAGGCCGCCGACCACCGCACCCGCGCTCGACTTGCGCTTCGGCGGGCGCCAGTTCGGCGCCAGATGCCCGTACGTGCCGTACGGGCCGGGGCCGTACGGACCCCGGGGCGGGCCGGGCGGCCCGTTCCATCCGGGCGGCCCGCCCGGCCGGCCGCCCGGAGGCGGCGGGAACGGCGCGGGCGCCCGGCCGCCGGGAGGCGGGGAAGGGGCGGAGCGCGCCGGCCCGGGTTGCCCGGGAGGCCGCGCGGGCGGGTACGGCTGCCGGTAGGGCCGGCCGCCGCCCTGGGGAGGGGACGGCCGCGCGGGACCCTGACGCCGCTGCCCCGGATGGGGCTGAGGCCCGGGGTGGGGCTGTGCCGGGCCCTGGGCGGGTCCCGGGTAGTGCTGCTGCTGGTATCCCGGGGGTGGCTGCCGCGGTCCACGGGGCGGGTACGGCTGCCGCGCCCCGTCATGCGACACATGGCCGCCCCGGTCCGGTTCCTGCGGTGTCGGGCCGCTCTGTTCCGGATCCGGCGGGGGCGGGTAGGGGTGGCGTCCCCCCGGCGGGGGCGGTGGAGGATGGTTCCCGTTGGTACTCATGCCGTGCGCCCCCTTCCCGGCCTCAGAAGGCCGAGCCGACTCCCCAGTCACAAGATCCACATTCTGGAGCATTTGGGGCAGAAGTGCACTGATTTCCCAGTAGTCACGGAAGTAGCGGTATCTGGTTACATTCTGAAATCATCCAAGGTGATCTCTGCGATGTTCCGGATTCGCCGACCCCCTCTGCCCTAGCTTCGATTCCATGAATCTGCAGCAGCTCCGTTATGTGGTCGCCACTGCGGAGCACCGCACCATGACCGACGCGGCCAGATCGCTCTACATCGCGCAGCCCGCTCTTTCGCGCGCGATCCGCGACCTCGAACGCGAGCTCGGCATGACGCTTTTCGCTCGTTCGGGCCGGGGCGTCGTCGTGACGGCACAGGGCCGCCGCGTCGTCAAGCTCGCCAGGGAGGCGCTCGACGCCGTCCACGAGATCGAGGCCCTCGCCACGCACACGCATTCCGGGGGAAGCGAGCTGCGCATCGCCTCGCCTCCGAGCCTGGAGCCCGGCCTGGCGGGCCGCCTCCTTCCCTCCTACGTCTCGGAGCATCCGGGCGTACGCGTGCAGATCGTTCGGTGTGACGGACGCGACGGCGTCGTGAACGCCATCCGGGAGCAGCGCGCCGACCTCGGGCTGACCGACCTGCCCGTGCCGGCCGACCTGGTCAGCCATCCGCTCGAACGGCAGGAGATCGTGCTGATCTCGCCTCCCGGGCTGGACCTCCCCGAGTCGATCCCCATGATCCGCATGAACGGCATGAGGCTCGTGCTGCCGCTCCCCGGCAGCGCCAGGCGCAGGGAGTTCGACCAGCTCTTCGCCACCTACGGCGTACGGCCGGTCGTGGCGGCCGAGACCGACGAGCGCGGCGGCTGGCCGGCGACGATCCGGTCCGCCTCGGCCTCCCTGCTCGGATACCGGGGCATGTCGGAGCAGGCCGTGAGGGCGGGGCTGGTGGTCCGCTCGCTCGACCCGCCGCTGCGCCGGATCATCGCGCTCGTGCACGCGCGCAAGCGCCTCCCGGGCATGGCGCAGGACTTCCTCACCGTCGCCGAGAGCGGTTCGGCGATCTGAGCCGTTTTGGAGCGTTCCCGTGGCATCGGGACGCCGTCCGGCGGCATCGGAACCCAGTCCTGCCACGCTGGCGTACGCTTGCGGCGATGCATACTCTGCGCCTGCGCGACCGCGAGTTCCGGCCAGGCGAATTCGCCGTCATGGCCGTGGTGAACCGTACCCCCGACTCCTTCTACGACCAGGGCAGGACCTTCGGCTTCGAGGCCGCGCTGTCCGCCGTCGCCGGTGCGGTGCGCGCCGGGGCCGACATCGTGGACATCGGCGGGGTGAAGGCGGGCCCGGGCGAGACCGTGGACGCCGCCGAGGAGATCCGCAGGGTCGCCGACCTGGTGGCCGCCGTGAGAAGCGCCCATCCCGACCTGGTGATCAGCGTGGACACCTGGAGGGCCGAGGTCGGCGAGGTGGTCGCCCAGGCCGGAGCCGACCTGCTGAACGACACCTGGGGCGGTCCCGATCCCGGTCTGGCCGAGGTCGCCGCCAAGCACGGCATCGGGCTTGTCTGCGCCCACGCCGGAGGCGTCACCCCGAGGACCCGGCCGCACCGCGTCGCCTACGACGACGTGGTGGCCGACGTGGTCGCGCACACCGTCGGCCTCGCCGGGCGGGCCGTACGGGCCGGAGTGCGCGAGGACGCGATCCTCATCGACCCGGCGCACGACTTCGGCAAGAACACCTGGCACTCGCTGGAGGTCAGCCGCAGGCTCTCGGAGATGGTCGCCACCGGATGGCCGGTCCTGGTCGCCGTCTCCAACAAGGACTTCGTGGGAGAGACACTGGGCGGGCTGCCGGTGGGGGAGCGCCACGCGGGCACCCTCGCCACGCTGGCCGTCTCGGCCTGGCAGGGCGCGCGGGTCTTCCGCGTCCACGACGCCGCCTCCGCACGGGCCGCCCTCGCCACCGTCGAGCGGCTGCGGCGGGGCCGGGCTCAGCTGTAGATCACCGACAGGAACCTGATGAGGATCGCCTCGCGGGTCCCGGCCGGCAGGGCGTCCAGCACCGTGTTGACCACCGCCATCTCCGGCTGGCCGTCGCCGCCCAGGTCCACGCCCACCGACGCGGCCAGCTCCGCGAACGTCGCGTCGTCCAGCGCGTCGAGGTCGAGCGAGGCGAGGATGCCGGTCAGCCCGTCCGGGATCCGCGCGGGACCCCTGTCCCTGGCCGCCGCCGCCGACGCGGCGATCACCTCCAGCATCGCCTCCACCCCGGCGAGGGTGACCCCGGTGACCGTGACGTGCAGGTTCGCGGGGATGCCCGCGTACGACAGCTGCGGCTGCAGGAACCATCCGCGCCCGCGCGCCTCGTCGGACAGCACGAAGACGTCCACGCCGTCCTCGCCCGTGAACGCCACCAGCGAGGACTCGGGCTCGCCGAGCACCCGCAGGCCGGGGATCGCGCCGATGCCCGCGACGAGCCTGCGGGTGGCCTCCAGCGTGCTGCGGGCGAGCGCGAGGTAGCCGTCGCGGCCGAGCGCGTTGAGCGTCGCCCACGCGCCTCCGAGCGGGCCCGCCGACTTCGAGCTCTGCACGGTGGTGTTGATGACGGTGTACCCCGGCCAGGCGGCCGAGGCGAAGTACGCGGCGCGGCGCAGCGCCGGGTCGGCGAAGAGCACGACCGAGGCGCCCTTGGGCGCGTAGCCGAACTTGTGCAGGTCGCAGGAGATGGACGTCACGCCCGGCACCGACAGGTCGAAGGGCGGGACCGCCGCCCCGGCCTCCGCCAGCCAGGGCAGCAGCCAGCCGCCGACGCAGGCGTCCACGTGGCACGGCACCCCGCGCGAGGCCGCCAGCGCGGCGATGTCGGCGACGGGGTCGATCACGCCCTGGGGGTAGGAGGGGGCCGACGCCACGACGAGAATGGTCTCGGGCGTGATCGCCGCCGCCACGGCCGCGGGATCGGCCCGGTAGGTGCCGAGGTCGACCGCCACCGGCGCCACCTCGACGCCGAGATAGTGCGCCGCCTTGTGGAACGCCGGATGCGCGGTCACCGGCAGCACCATGCGCGGCGTCCCCGCGACGGGGCGCGCGTCCCTGGCGGCCTTCACGGCGAGCATGATCGACTCGGTGCCGCCGCTGGTGAAGATGCCCGGGGTGTGCGGCCCGCCGCCGAGAAGCTCCGCGACCGCCCCGACGACCTGCTTCTCCATCGCGACGATGCTCGGGAAGGCCGTCGGGTCCAGCGTGTTCACTTCGAGCATCTCGAAGTAGGCCCGCGCGGCGGCCTCGTGGACCTCGGGGCGGCCGGTGTCGTAGACGTACGCGGTGACCTTGCCGCCGCGCACCGGCAGGTCGTCGCGCCTGAGCCGGGCGATCTCGGCGAGGAGCTCGTCGGCCGTACGGCCGTTCTCGGGAAGCACGCGGTTCTCCCTCGTCGCACGGGGTGGCACAGGGCGGCGCCGGACCTACGGGTGGCGACGGACGTTACCACGCCAGCCCATACATAACGGACACTAGATCGTCGCGTATCCGTACGAGGAGATCAAGAACGCGAGAGCGGCAGCCGCACGACGGCGCGCAGCCCGGGGGAGGCGTCCTCCAGGCGCACCGACCCGCCGTGGGCAAGGACGGTCTCGCGGACGATGGCCAGCCCGAGCCCCGCCCCGCCGTCGTCGCGGCTGCGGGAGCTGTCGAGGCGCGTGAACCGGTTGAACACCCGCTCCCTGTCGGCCTCGGGGATCCCCGGCCCGTCGTCCGTCACCGTGAAAACCGCCTCGGCCCCGGTCACGCGCAGCTCGACGCCCACGTGCGCGCCCGCGTGCCGTACGGCGTTGTCCAACAGGTTGACCAGCACCCGGCTAAGGTCCATCGCGTCGCCGTCGACGACCGCCGGGCCCGCCGCCAGGACCTTGACCACGGTCTCGTCGTACCGGGCGGCGGTCGCCTCGATCAGCTCCGCGAGGTCCACGGGCTGCCACCGGGCCGGGCGCCGCCGCTCGTCGAGGCGCGCCAGGGTGAGCATCCCCTCGGCCAGCCGGCTGAGGCGCAGGGTGTCCTCCAGGACGCCCTCGGCGGTCTCGGACCACTCCTGCCCGTCCGGGTGGCCGAGCGCGACCTCCAGTTGCAGGCGGATGCTGGCCAGCGGGCTCCGCAGCTCGTGGGCCGCGTCCGAGATCAGGGCGCGCTGCGAGGCCTCGGCCGCCTCCAGCCGGGCCAGCATGTCGTTGAGCGTGGTCGCCAGCTCGTGAACCTCGTCGCGCGCCTCGGGCACCGGGAGCCGCCGCGCCCTGGCGGTCCCGCTGATCTCCGCCGCGCCCCGGCGCAGCGCCGTGATCGGCCGCAGCGTGCGGCCGATGATCAGCCAGCTCGCCGCGCCGAGCAGTACGAGGATCACGGGCGTGCCGACGGCCAGCATGTGGACGGTCGCGGTGAGGCTGTCCGCGACGTCCTTGAACGACCGCGCGGCGATCACCGTCCTGCCGTGGTCGGCGTGCAGGACCACCACGCGCAGCGGCCCCGGGATGCCGTACGGGGCGCCGTCCACGAACCGGCCGCGCCCGTCGGGCGGCTCCTCCCGCCGCGCGCCGGCGCTCACCAGCGGGACCAGGCGGTCGGCGCCGAGCGTGATGTGGGTGATGCGGCCCCGGGAGTCGAGCACCTGGATGATCGTGCCGTCGGAGACGGCGACGGGGTCGGACAGCCGCCCGTCGTCCGCCAGGGCCACCACCTCCCTGGCCCGCTGGTAGGCGACCTCGTCGGTGGAGGCGACCAGCGCCCTGCCGAGCACGCCGACCAGCACCGAGGCCGCCGCCGCGAGCGCCAGCGCCAGTACGGCCGAGGCCGTGGCGGTCAGCCGGAAGCGCAGGCTCTTGCGCCGCCACCAGGTCAGCGGCGACCGGTCAGCCTCCATCGCCCACCAGCCGGTAGCCCGCCCCGCGCACGGTCTGCAGGGCGTTGCGCCCGAACGGGACGTCGATCTTCCTGCGCAGGTAGCCCACGTAGACCTCGACCACGTTGGGATCGGTGTCGTAGGTGTCCCAGACGTGCACCAGGATCTCGGTCTTGGACACGACCTCGCCGGGACGGCGCAGCAGGAACTCCAGCAGGCCGAACTCGCGCGGCGTCAGCTCGATCGGGGTGCCGCCGCGCGCGACGGCGCGCCCCGCCGGGTCCAGGGTGAGGTCCCCCGACCGGAGCACCGCCGGGCGGCGCCGGGCGCCGCGCCGCATGAGGGCCCGCAGCCGGGCCACCAGCACGACGTAGGAGAAGGGCTTGGTCAGGTAGTCGTCGGCGCCGAGGTCCAGGCCGTCCGCCAGGTCGTACTCCCCGTCCTTGGCCGACAGCATCAGGATCGGCACCCAGTTCTCCTCGGCCCGCAGCCGCTTGCAGACGTTGTAGCCCGAGAGCCTCGGCAGCATGATGTCGAGCACGACCACGTCGTAGTCGCCCTCGCGGGCCAGGTGCAGGCCGTCCTCGCCGTCGTGGGCCAGGTCGACGGCGAAGCCCTCCGCCTGCAGCCCGCGCCGCAGCGCGGCGGCCATCCGCCTCTCGTCCTCGACGACGAGCACGCGCATCCGGACTCCCCCCAAAACGTATGTGGCCCCCCATCTTGGCCTGTCCCGGCTGAGACCCGCCTGAGAGCGCCCGCCCGGTCGCCGGCCCCGCGAGCTGCGGAAAGTCGCCGGGCCTGAGAGCACTCTCAGCCTGTCTCAGCTTCGGCACAGGGGCCGGGAGGCAGTCTGCCGAATATCGGATCGCGAAGACATACCGTTGAGGAGTGACATGTCGCCTGAGTCCAGAAGAGCACGCGCCGTGAGGTGGGGGGTCCCGGTCGTCGCCGTCGCCGTGGTGGGAGCCGCGGTCGGCGCGGGGCCGGTCATCGCCGCCGTCCAGGGCGATCCGTCCCTGCCCGACCGCACCGCCGCCCAACTGCTCGCGGAGGTCGCGGACACCGCCCGGCACAAGGCGCCGCCCGCGATGTCGGGCACCGTGGTGGAGACCGCCTCCCTCGGCCTGCCGGCGCTGCCCCTGCCCGGAGGGTCGAGCAGTTCGCCGATGTCCCTGCTGTCCGGATCCCACACGCTCAAGGTCTGGTACGGCGGCGACGGCCGGCTCCGGCTCGCCCTGCCGGGCCGCATGAGCGAGACCGACGTCATCTCCACCGGCGCCGGCGAGGCGTGGCTGTGGCAGAGCGAACTGAACACCGCCACGCGCTACAAGGTGCCACAAGGCGCCGGGACCAGCGGTGACAAGGCCGTGCCTACCACGCTGCCCACCGCGCTGCCCACCGCCACGACCCCGGCCGACATGGCCGCCCAGGTGCTGAAGATGGCGGACGCGAGCACCGCGATCACCGTCGAGAACGGCCAGCACGTCGCGGGCCGCGCCGCCTACCAGCTCGTCCTCACGCCCAAGGACACCTCGTCCCTGGTCAAGCAGGTCAAGCTCGCCCTCGACGGGGACAATCACATCCCGCTGCGCGTCCAGGTCTACGCCAAGGGCGCCTCCGAGCCCGCGTTCGAGGTCGGCTTCACCCAGGTGAGCTTCTCGGCGCCCGCGCCGGAGAACTTCGCGTTCACCCCGCCGGCCGGCGCCAAGGTCGAGGAGAAGACGCTCGGCGCCGAGGACGCGCCGAGCGGTGACAAGGGTACCGAAGCCGGCGGGCCGGGCTTCGAGAAGGACGCCAAGAAGATCCGCACCATCGGCCAGGGCTGGACCACCGTGGCCGAGGTGCCGTTCTCGCTCGCCGACCTGCGCGGGCCCGCCACGGGAAACCGGGGCGACCGGCAGGGCGGCGACCCGGCCGGGGCGGTCGACTCGCTGCTGAAGTCGGCCAAGCGGGTCTCCGGGCCCTTCGGGAGCGGCAGGCTCATCCAGAGCAAGCTCGTGTCGGCGCTGATCACCGACGACGGCAGGCTGCTGGTGGGCGCCGTCACGCCCGAGGCGCTGACCGAGGCGGCCGGCCGCGAGTGACGACGACGATGACGGGGGAGGGGGCGTACGAGGCGGCGCCCCCTCGCGGGATCCCGCACCCGGCCTCGGAAACGGTCCCCGCCGAAGACTGCTCGATCGTCTCGCGCGGGCTCACCAAACGCTTCCGCGGTGGGCAGGTCGCCGTCGACGATCTCCACCTGGCCGTGCCGCGCGGCTCGGTCTTCGGGTTCCTCGGCCCGAACGGGTCAGGAAAGACCACGACGATCCGCATGCTGCTGGGCCTGACGAACCCGACCGGCGGCGGGTGCGAGGTGCTCGGGCACGCGATGCCCGCCGGGCTCGGCGCCGCCCTGCCGAAGGTCGGCGCGCTCGTCGAGGGCCCCGCCTTCTACCCGTACCTGTCGGGCGAGGCGAACCTGCGCCGGTACGACGCCGCCGACCCCACGGCCGACCCCCGCACGGTGCGGGCCCGCGTCGGCGCCGCGCTCGACCGCGTGGGGCTCGCCGCGGCGGCCGGCAAGCGCTACCGGGCGTACTCCCTCGGCATGCGCCAGCGCCTGGCCATCGCCGGCGCCCTGCTCGGCCCGCGCGAGCTGCTCGTCCTGGACGAGCCGACCAACGGGCTCGACCCGCAGGGCACCAGGGAGGTGCGGTCGCTCATCAAGGAGATCGCGGCCGACGGCACCACCGTCTTCGTCTCCTCCCACCTGCTGACCGAGGTCGAGCAGATGTGCACCCACGTCGGTGTGATGCGCACCGGCCGCCTGGTGGCCCAGGGGCCGATCGCCGGGCTGCGCGACGGCCACGCGCCGCGCGTGCGCGTGGAGACCCCGCACGCCGCCCAGGCGGCGTCCGTGCTGAACCTCATCGGGCTCGCCGACGTGCGCGCCGGGATCGACGAGGTCACGGCCGAGATCGGCGCGGTCGCGCCCGAACGCGTCGTCGCCGAGCTGGTCGGGGACGGGGTCTCCGTACGGGGCTTCGCCGTCCTGCGGCCGAGCCTCGAAGAGCTGTTCGTCGGCCTGACAGGAGAGGGATTCGATGTCGACGGTTAACTCGGCGGAAACGGCGGCGCCGGCGCTCGCGCTCGCGCGCCCCGGCGGGCAGGCCGCGGAGCCGGCCCTGGCCGTGGCCGCGCGCCCGGGGGCGGCGCGCGCGGCGGTGCGGCTGCTGGGCTCGGAGCTGGGCCTGACCTTCCGCAGGCCGCGCAACATCGCGATGCTGGTCGTGCTCGCCGTCGTCCCGGTGCTGATCGGCATCGTGCTGCGCGTGGTGGGCGGAGACGGCGACGCGCCGTCGATCATCACGCAGGTGGGCGGGAACGGGCTGATGCTGACCTTCGTGGCGCTGTCGATGCTGGTCCCGCTGCTCCTGCCGCTGGCCGTCGCGGTCGTCGCGGGGGACGCGATCGCGGGCGAGGCGAACGGCGGGACCCTGCGCTACCTGCTCACCGCCCCGGCCGGGCGCACCCGCCTGCTGGCCGTCAAGTTCGCCAACGTCGCCGTCTTCGGGCTGGCCGCCTGCACGGTCGTCGGGGTCGCCGCGCTGGTCACGGGGTTCGCCCTGTTCCCGGTGGGGCCGGTCACGCTACTGTCGGGGACGACGGTCCCGCTCGCGGACGGGCTGCTGCGCGTCCTGATCGTCACCGGCTACAGCGCCGCGGGGATGGCGGCGCTCGGGGCCGTCGGCCTCGCCGTCTCGACCCTGACCGAGGTGCCCATCGGCGCCGTCGCGGCGACCGTCGTGACGGTGGTGTTCTCCCAGGTCCTCGGCGTGATCCCGCAGCTCGCGCCGGTGGAGCCGTACCTTCTGACCTCCTGGTGGGGCTCGTTCGACGGGGCGCTGCGCGATCCGGTCGCGACCGACGTCATGGGCCAGGGGCTGCTCGTCTTCGCCGCCTACGCGGTGGTGTTCGGCTCGATCGCCTGGGGCCGCTTCTCCGGCCGCGACATCACCAGCTGAGGGTGGGGCCGCTTCTCCGGCCGCGACATCACGAGCTGAGCCGGGTCCGGGCGCTCGCGCACCCGGACCCGGCCGTGGGTCAGCCCTGCGGGGTGCTCCGGCCACGGCGCAGGCCCGCGACACCGGTCGCGACGCCCGCGACTCCGACGGCGATGCCGACGCCCGCCAGCAGCCGCGCCGTCGCGTCGGCGTCGGACGTGCCCGCGCCCTCGTGCGCGTCTGCCTTGACCGCCATCGTGGGCGCGGAGGAGGCGGGACTCGCGGGCGCGGCGCTCATCCCGTGCTCGTCACCTTCGCCCGCCGCCGGGGCGACGAGCTTGAGGGTGGGGGCGGGGTGCTCGGCCTCGGTGCCGTCGGCCTTGGGCTCGTCCGCCCACTTCACGACCTCCCCGCTGGAGTAGGTCTGGGTCGCGGGGAAGACGAGCTGGTCGGTGTCCTCGGGCATGAACCCCATGGACACCTCGAACTCCTGGAACTGGCCCGGGTCGATCTTCCCCCCGGACCAGGTGATCTTCGTGACGGCCTCGGTGATGTCGCCGTACTTGGACGGGACGGCCTTCGGCAGCTTGCTCTTGGTGACCTCGACCTTCCAGCCGGGGACCGGGCGCACCGAGACGAACGGCAGCGGGTGGTCGACCGGCAGGTCGACCACGAGCTTGGTCGTCGAGTCCTTGTCCCGCTCGTTGGGGACGCGGAAGGCGACCTTGGTGAAGCCGCCCTTCTCCGCCGTCCCCGGGTTGATGGTGACGTGGGCGAGGGCGGGCAGGGCGAGGCCGATGGTGAGGGCGAGGGCACCGGCGGCGACGGCGGCCAGGCGGCGGCCGGCAGAGCTCAACGACATGGGAATTCTCCACTTCGTACGGGGGATCAGGCGAAAGCGCGGGCCATGCCGCCGGGGTCCGGGCGGGCGCCGGTGGACGCTCCACCGGGGGGCGGCGGCTCGCGAGATGTCAGAAGGCGGCGGGAAGCGGAGGACCGCGCCTGGTGACCGTGTGACGGAGCTCCCGCCTGACCGGGGCGGGATCGAGGTGCCGGGGGGCGCGGGCGGCGGGCCGTACGGGGCCGCCCGTGCCCTCGTCGAGGAGGGCCAGCAGGTGGCGCAGCCGGCGGACGGCGAGCGCGCCGAGCCTGCGGAGCACCGACCACAGGGCCGACTCGCCCCGGGCCAGCCACCAGCCGGTGATCAGCGTCGCGGTGAGGTGGGCGACCACCATGCCGACGTCGGCGCCGAGCCCCTGCCCGTGGGAGAGGTGGACGCTCAGGGGCGAGCCGATGTCCCCTGAGAGGCCGAAGAGCTGGTGCAGGAACAGCTGCGCTCCGACCAGGAAACCGATGATCGTCTGGGGTGAGCGCTCGCGCCCGGCGAGGAGCACGGCCGCGGCGGTCACCGCGACGCCTCCGGACGCCGCCGCCCACGACGAAGGCCCCGACCCGCCGGCCGCCCGGTGGCCGAGCACGGCGAGGGTCACGCAGACGACCGTGAAGGCGGCCGACCGCGCGAGGCGCAGGGGGAGGCGGGCACGCATGACGCCCCACATCGTGTCATGCCCGGGGACCGCCTGTCTTGGTGGGCGATCCGCATTTCCCCGTCTCAATATGACATCTGCCGTTTCAGGGGTTTTCTCGCTACTGTTGCCCGCGTTCGCTGGTTCTGTGAAGAACGAGGTGGGTGACCATGCGGCACTTTCTCGGGCTGCTGCTCGGCGTCGTGGTGACGGCGGTGCTGCTGGCCGGCGCCGGGTGGGCCTCGCAGGACGCGTTACGCGGCATGGCGAGCGTCGCGAACGCCACGGGCGCCGTCGACCCGGTGAGGGACACCAAGGCGCTGGTCGGCCTCGGGGCGATGCTGGTGGCCGGCCTGATCCTCGGCCTGGTGGTGGCGGGCCGGGTCTCGCCCCTCGCGACGTTCGTGCCGTCCATGGCCCTGCTGGCGTGGACGGTGATCTACGTGCTGGACGTGAACCGCGCGCTCGGCCTCGCGCCGACCGGCCCCTCGATGAACCCGATGGTCGTCCAGGCGGGCAAGGGCATGCAGGGCCTGCTGGGCACGGGGGTCTTCGCGATGCTGGGCATCGCGCTGTTCATCCCGGTGCTGATGCCCTCGCGGTGGGCCGGCCGGCACAGGGACGAGGAGGACGACTACGAGGAGGAGGCCTCCGCGCCCGCCGGCGGCGGCTACTACTGAGCCGGCCGTTCATGAAGGGACGGCCCGCGTGTAGAGGCGGGTGACGACATCCTCGATCGACGCGTCGCCGGGGGCGGTGGCCATGAGCTCGGCGACGGTCCCGTCGAAGGCGAGGCTGCCGTGGTCGATCAGCATGACGCGCCGGCAGAGCCGTTCGATGTCCCCGAGGTCGTGCGTCGTGAGCAGCACGGTGGTGCCCCGCTCGGCGTTGAGCCCGCGCAGGAAGTCGCGCACCGCCGCCTTGCTCACCACGTCGAGCCCGATGGTGGGCTCGTCGAGCACCAGCACCGGGGGGTCGTGCAGCAGCGCCGCCGCGATGTCGCCCCGCATGCGCTGCCCCAGGCTGAGCTGCCGTACGGGCGTGCCGAGGAACGCGCCGAGGTCCAGCACCTCGACCAGCTCGGCGAGCCGCTTCCGGTACTGCACTTGATCTACTTTGTAAAGGTGCCGGATCAGGGTGAAGCTGTCCCTGAGCGGCAGGTCCCACCACAGCGTCGTCCGCTGCCCGAAGACCACGCCGATGCGCCGGGCGAGCGTCGTGCGGCGCCGGGACGGATCGAGGCCCGCCACCCGGATGCGCCCGCTGGTGGGCGTCAGGATCCCGGTCAGCATCTTGATCGTCGTGGATTTGCCCGCGCCGTTCGGCCCGAGGTAGCCGACGAACTCCCCGGCGGCCACCTGGAAGGACAGGTCCTGTACGGCGTGCACGACCCGCGAGTTCCGGCGCAGCCGTCCCGTCTTGCCGCGGACCGTGAAGGAACGGCCCACCCCGTCGAGTTCGATCATGTCAACTCCCCGTCGAACGGTAGCGGCGGAGCCCGGCGCGCCACGCGAGCGCCGCCACGCAGGACAGCGTGAGCGCGGCGACCGGGCCGAGGAAGCGCAGCCAGTAGGGCAGGCCCATCGGGTCGGGGCGGTCGAGGACGAACAGGCCAGGCTGCCAGTTGACGAACGCCAGCGGCACGATGAACGTCACCGCGCGCACCAGGTCGCCCCCGTAGACGCTCAGCGGGTACTGCGTGAGCTGGCCGCCCCCGTAGGTGAACGCGTGGCCCACCTCGGCCGCGTCGGTCAGCAGGAACTGGAGCGCCCCGCTGAGGGTCCACACGGCGGTGAACAGGACGATTCCGCAGAGCACCATGAGCGGGATCATCCACGCGCGCTGCCACGGCACGTGGAGCCGGGTGAGGGCGATCGCGAGCACGGTCGCCGCCTGCGCCGTGCGGCCGAGGCGGTGGAAGGTGAACCGCTCGACCGCGATCTGCACGAACGGGCTCACCGGCCGGATCAGCATCGCGTCGAACGTGCCGGCCCTGACGTGCTGGCCGAGCTTGTCGACGTTACCGAAGAGCAGGTCGGCGAGCGCGAACGACATGCCCGCGGTGCCGTACAGGAACATCACCTCGGGCAGGGTGAAGCCGCCGAGGGAGCCGGTGTGGGTGAAGATCACCGCGATCGCCGCGATGTCGAGGCCGGTGACCAGGAACGAGCCGACCGTGAGCAGCGCCATCGACACGGGGTACTGCGCGGCGGCGCGCATCCAGGCGGCCGCCAGGAGCACGTAGCTCCTCACCAACTCGATCACCGTGGGCACGCCTCCCTCCGGGGGCGTCCCGCGAGGGAGTCAGCCACCCTGGATCACCACCTTGTGGCGCGCGGACCGGGTGACGAGCGCGCCGGCGGCGAGCACGACGGCCGCCCACATGGCCTGGAAGGCGAGCGCGCCGAGGACGTCGCGCTTGCCGAGGTAGACGTCGGCGGGGACCTGCACCATGGCCGCCCAGGGCAGCGCCTGCGCCACTGTGCCGAGCCGGCCGGGGAAGAGGACCAGCGGCAGCACCATGCCGCTGAAGAAGGTCGTCATGACCAGCGACAGCGACTGCAGGCCCCGGTCGTCCACGACCCAGCAGCTCGACAGCGCCACCAGGTAGCGAAGGCCGAAGCTGACCGTGACGCCGAGGACGATCGAGACGAGGAACGCCACCCAGGTGACCGGGTTCGCGGGGACGTGGATCCCGAAGAGCAGGGCGCCGACCGCCGCGGGCGGGATGCTCCTGACGAAGAACAGGAACGCGGCCCGCCCGAGGTCGTCGGCCAGGGTCCACATCTGGAGCGACGCCGGGCGCACCAGGTCGAGGGCGATGTCACCGGTGCGCACCCGCTGGGCCAACTGCAGGCCGCCTCCGAAGACCTCCATGGGCCCGATGAACGCCTGGGTGAGAAAGCAGAAGGTGATCGCGTCGGTGACGTCGTACCCGGCGAGGCCCGGCCGGGCCTGCCACAACGCGATCAGCACGTACGCGCGGAGGATGCCGAAGATCGTGTTGGTGAACGCCCCCGCGAGGGCGGCGGCCCGGTAGGTGGCGTGACGGCGGAAGCCGTACGTGAAGATCGTCACATAGAGCGGGAAGGTCGGGCACCTCCAGGATGGGCGGAACTGGAATTGTAACCACCCCCGCCCCGGGCGACCCGCGATTCACCGCGCCGCCCGTCCGTCTCGGTGGGCGCGCCCGGCGCGCCCTCGACGCCGCCGGGCGCGACCGGCCGGCCAGGTCCCCCGGGGAGCTAGGCTGATCCACGCCGAGCCCTTAGGCACCCCTACCAGGTCAAATGTTCCGGGTAACCCTCGACAAAGTGTGTAACACCCATGTAAACCGGGGTATACGGGCAGGTAGATAGAACAAGATTCGGCAAGGCTGCTCATGGAGGGTCACATGCAGCAGGAGATCGACGTGGACATTCACCCGGTGTACCCGATCAGCTGGCGGGCGAGCGCGCTCAACGGCCTGCTGCGCGGTACGACCAAGCCCATTTCGGCCCTGCTGCTCAGACACGAGATCGGGATGGGACTCGTCGTCCGGCTGATGGCCCTTGGAGAGCGGCTCCCGCTTCCCCCTCCCGCGCACGTATCCATCGTCAAGGAGGACACCACCCCCTCCTGCTCCGAATGGGTGCGCGCCGGAGACGATCTGGACGAGAGCAAGGTGCTGCTCTACTTCCACGGCGGAGCGTACTTCTTCTGCTCCCCGGCGACGCACCGGCCGATCACCTGGCGCCTGTCGGCCGCCGCGAGGCGTCCCGTGCTCGCGGTCGACTACCGCCAGGGCCCCGTCCACGCGCTGAGCGAGTCGCTGGCCGACGCCCTCGGCGCGTACCAGGGCCTGCTGGACCAGGGGTACGAGCCCGCGGACATCCTGCTCGCCGGCGACTCGGCGGGCGGGCACCTGACCCTGGCGACGCTGCTGGCCCTGCGGGACCGCGGCCTGCCGCTGCCCGCGGCCGCGATCTGCCTGTCGCCGTGGGCCGACCTTTCCGACAGCCGCCGTACGGTCAACCGATGGGTCGACCCGATGCTGCCCGCGAGCCGGGTCGACTGGCTCGCACGCCGGTGGACCGCCGGGCTCGACCGCCGCGACCCGCTGGTCTCGCCGGTCTTCGGCGACTACACCGGCCTGCCGCCGCTCATGGTCGTCACCGGGTCCACCGAGGTGCTGCGCGACGAGGGCCGGCGCGTCGCCCGAAAGGCCCGTGGCGCCGGGGTGAAGGTGACCTACGAGGAGTGGCGCCGCATGCCGCACGTGTTCGCCATCCTGGCGGACGTCGTGCCCGAGGCCCGCCTGGTCTTCGGCCACATCCAGCGCTTCCTCGACGCCGTCGCGGCATCCTCCGGAACGCCGGTCTCCTCTGGAACGCCGGTCTCCTCGCCCGTTCCCGAGCCTGTTCCGGCGGGGGAGTCGCCGGTGCTCTCGGTGGCGGCGGACCCGCCGCAGCCGTCCCTCGCGGGTCAGGGATCCGATTCGGCGGCGGCCTGACGTACGGGGGCGGGTCGACCCGGCACAGAGGTCACAACCGCCCATTGAGTCACATAAGACCCTCAGGTTCCTTACCTTGAGGGATGATTCGCCTTACCTCTCATGCCGCTTCGAACTAATTTGCGCCGAATGGCCTTCGCGAGGGACACAGTGGCCTGTGCCGTACGTCTCGAAGAGAGGTCACCTCCGGATGGCACGTGGCGGAGCAGGTGTCCCCAGCGGGATGCCTCCAGGCGTTCGGCCGCTGACGGTGGGCGACCCGGTGATCATCGGTCGCTACCTTCTGCTCGGCCGTCTCGGCGCCGGTGGGATGGGCGTGGTGTACCTCGCCGAGCGGCCAGAGGGAGGTCTGGTCGCGCTCAAGACGCCGCACGCCGTCCATCTCAGCGATCCGACGCTCCGGGCGCGGTTCACCGAGGAGGTCGCCTTCTCCCGCCGCGTGGTGCCGTTCTGCACCGCTCCGGTCCTTGAGGACGGCACCGACCGCGACCGTCCCTATCTCGTCACCGAGCACATCCCCGGCCCGTCCCTGTCCCAGATCGTCGCCGCGCGCGGCCCGCTCACCCCCGACCTCGCCTACGGCGTGGCGCTCGGGTCCGCGGCGGCGCTGGTCGCCATCCACGAGGCGGGCTTCGTCCACCGCGACCTGAAGCCCGGGAACGTGCTGCTGTCCCCGAGGGGCCCCCGCGTCATCGACTTCGGCATCGCCAGGGACCTGGACGCCGCCGTCGCGCACACGCAGGCCGGCCAGATCATGGGCAGCCCGGGATGGGTGGCGCCCGAGCGCCTGACCGGCGGGCCCGCCATCCCCGCCTCCGACGTCTTCGCCTGGGGATGCCTGGTCGCCTACGCCGCGACCGGCCACCACCCGTTCGGCACAGGAGAGGCCGACGTGCTGACCCGGCGCATCCTGGTGGAGCAGCCGCGTCTCGCCTCGGTGCCCAAGCTCCTGTGGGACCCCGTCTCCGCCGCGCTGGCCAAGGAGCCGGGCGAGCGCCCGAACGCCGCCGCGCTGCTGGCCTGGCTGCTGGACGCCGGGGGAGTGGACCGCTCCTGGGACCAGCGGGAGGCCGTCTCCGCGGTGCTGGAGGAGATCTGGGTCCCGGTCCCGTACCCGGCGGGCGCGGGGCGCCTGAACGTCACCGGCCCCACCGGCGACGGCGCGGCTCCCGACGGCGCGGCCACGACGGGCGCGCGGTCGGCGCGCCGATCGGCCGCTCGGCGCGGTCACGCCTCCCATGCGGGGTTCGCGGCCCTGGCGACGGTGTCGATCGCCGCGGTGACGGTCGTGGCGGCGGGCACCGGGGGAGGCGAGGCCGTCCCGAGCCTGAGCGGCCCCGGCCGGATCCCGGTGGTGGTGCCGATCGAGGGCTCCCGCGTTCCCGTGGAGGTGCTGGAGACCTCGGGGTCCAGGGCCGCGGCCGGCGAGCCTTCCAGCACCCGCGGCCCCGGGCGGCTGCCGGGGTTCACGCCCACCCCGACCCTGGCGATGTCGCGGCAGGGCGAGCCCAGCGGCGGCGGCACGCCCGTGCCCGACGCCCAGTGGCAGACCCGCATGCCCTCGCCCACGTCCGTGCGCACCACCCAGCAGCCTCCTCCCGACGACCCCGAGACGTGTACGAACAAGCGCGGCAAGGAGAAGCCCTGCAAGCCGACCAAGGGCCCGACGCAGGAACCCTCGCCCACCAATAGCCCTCCCAAGCCGACGATCAGCATCAGCCAGGTCCCCGAGTGGGGTGACGGCGAGTCCCCCGAGCCGACGCCGTCCCCGCCGGACCCCACGCTCAGCGACACCCCGCCCGCCTGACCGCCGGTGTAGAAGGATCAGGGCGATGCGGCCCAAGGTCACTGGATCAGATCACCCTGCGAACCCGTCGCGGGGGCTTTGCTCCTATGCTGGCGCGATGGGTTCGCAGATCAACCATGACCGCAGCGCCGGGGCCGCGCTGGAGGTGACCGGCGTGACCGTGAAGGTCGTGGGCCGCACACTCCTGGCCGGCATCGACTGGCGGGTGGAGTACGGCGAGCATTGGGTGGTCCTCGGGCCGAACGGGGCGGGGAAGACCACGCTGCTGTCGGTGGCCGCGGCCGTACGCCACCCCAGCTCGGGCACGGCCAGGGTGCTCGGCCATCGGCTGGGCCGGGTCGACCTTCGCGAGCTGCGCCGCCACATCGGCCTGGTCGCCGCGAGCCAGCGGCTCGTCGACGAGGAGCTGATGGAGGAGGAGGGGCTCACCACCCAGACGGTCGTGCTCACCGGTTACACAGGCAGCAGCGCTCCGCTGTGGGACCGTTACGGGCCGAGGGAGCGCGACAGGGCCGACGCGCTGCTGGCCGACCTCGGCTGCAAGGACCTGGGCGACCGGCCGTTCAGGGTGTGCTCCCAGGGTGAGCGGGGCCGGGTGCGCATCGCGCGGGCGCTCATGGCCGACCCGGCGATCCTGCTGCTCGACGAGCCGTTCGCGGGTCTCGACCTCCCCGGCAGGGAGGATCTGATCACCGCGATCGAGGACCTGGCCGGGAGCCGTCCGGCGCTGACGACGGTGCTGGTCACCCACCACCTGGAGGAGGTGCCGGCGACCACCACCCACGCGCTGCTCGTCCGCGACGCGCGCGTCCTGGCGGCCGGCCCGGTGGACGAGGTGCTCACCGGCGAGAACCTCAGCGAGTGCTTCGGCCGCAGGCTCGCCCTCGCCCGCGCCGACGGCCGCTGGTACGTCCGCGCCGCCCGCCCCCGCCTCTGAGGGCCATCACGCTCGGCGACGGTGGGCGCCTTCGCGTCCACCGTCGGGAGCCCTGTAGGGGAGCGCCATGTCAGGGGCCGACGAGGGCGTTGGGGCCGAGGAGGACCTTGATGTCGCCCGCGAACGCTCCGGTGTTGACGTTCACCCGGTAGTCGGGCAGCTCGACGACGCTGATCCTCCGGTTGAGGCGCTCCATGCGCAGGTGGACGGGCGTGTCGCCGGAGTGCACCATCAGGATCCGCTTGAGCTCGCTGACGAGGTCCTCGGTGACGCGCTCCTCGCGCAGGGCGATGACCACGGGTTCGCGCCCGTCGGCCTGGATGCCGGAGATGTCGAGGAACGCGATGTCGGTGGCGTTGAACGACACGGTGGCGTCCTCACCGTCGCCGCGTGAGCGGATGCGGCCGGTGACGGAGACGACCAGGTCTGGCGCGAGGTTGCTCCCGTACAGCTGGTAGGTCTGGGGGAAGCAGGGCACCTCGATGGACGCGTCGTGGTCCTCGATCTTGAGGATGGCCCAGACGTCGCCCTTCTTGGTGACCTTCTTGTCGACGCCGGAGATGATGCCGGCGATGCGGACGTTGCCGAACCCCGCCTGGCCCTCCAGGACCTGGGCGATGGAAAGGTCGCGGTTGCGCTCAAGGACGCGCTCGGCGCCGTTGAGCGGATGATCGGAGACGTAGAGGCCGAGCATCTCGCGCTCGAAGGACAGCTTGGTCTTCTTGTCCCACTCGCCGTCGGGGACCACGACGCGGAAGACGCTGCTTCCGCCGTCGTCGTCGTCGAACGCGCCGAACAGCGAGTCCTGGCCCAGGGCCTCCTTGCGCTTGACGTCGATGACCGAGTCGACGGCCTGGTCGTGGATCTGGACCAGTCCCCGCCGGGTGTGGCCGAGCCCGTCGAACGCCCCGGCCTTGATCAGCGACTCGATGGTCCTCTTGTTGCACACGACCTGCGGGACCTTGGTCAGGAAGTCGTTGAAGTCGCTGAAGGCGCCCTTCTTCGTGCGGGAGGTGATGATGCCGTTGATGGCGTTCTCACCGATGTTCTGCACCGCGCCGAGCCCGAACCGGACGTCCTCGCCGACGGCGCTGAACCGCAGCCCTGACTCGTTGACGTCGGGCGGCAGGACCTTCACCTTCATGCGCCGGCACTCCGCGAGGTAGAGCGCCATGCGGTCCTTGTTGGTGCCGACCGAGGTGAGCAGGGCGGCCATGTACTCGGCCGGGTAGTTGGCCTTGAGGTAGGCGGTCCAGTAGGACACGAGCCCGTAGCCGGCGGTGTGGGACTTGTTGAACCCGTAGGAGCTGAACGGCTCCAGGACGTCCCAGACGGCCTTGGCCGCCTCCTCGGTGTACCCCCTGCCGACCATGCCGGAGGAGAAGGTGGCCCACTGCTTGTCCATCTCCTCCTTCTTCTTCTTGCCCATCGCGCGGCGGAGGATGTCGGCGCCGCCCAGGGTGTACCCGGCCAGCTGCTGGGCGATGGCCATGACCTGCTCTTGGTAGACCACCAGGTGGTAGGTCGTGCCGAGGATCGGCTCCAGGGACTCCTTGAGCTCGGGGTGGATCGGCGTGATGTCCTGCTGCCCGGCCTTGCGAAGCGCGTAGTTGACGTGGGCGTTGGCCCCCATCGGACCGGGGCGGCCCAGCGCCAGGACCGACGAGATGTCTTCGAACCGGGCCGGGGCGATCAGCTTGGTGAGGTCGCGCATCATCGAGCTGTCGAGCTGGAACACGCCGAGCGTGTCGCCGCGGGCCAGCAGCTCGTAGGTCTTCTTGTCGTCCAGGGCCAGCGTGAGCATGTCGAGGTCGACCCCGCGGTTGTCCTTGACGTTCTGGACGGCGTCACCGATGACGGTGAGGTTGCGCAGGCCGAGGAAGTCCATCTTCAGCGCGCCCATGTTCTCGCTGCTGGGCCCGTCGAAGCCGGTGATGCGCGCGCCGTCGTCCGGCCGCATGAAGATCGGCATGACGTCGAGCAGGGGCTGGGACGACAGGATGACGCCCGCGGCGTGGACCCCGGTGCCCCGGGTCAGCCCCTCCAGGCCGAGCGCGGTGTCGATGACCTGCTTGACGTCCTGGTCCTCTTCGTACAGCTTGCGCAGCTCGGTCGCCTCGGCGTACCGGGGGTGCTTCTCGTCGAAGATGCCCGTGAGCGGGATCTCCTTGCCCATGACGGCCGGCGGGAACGCCTTGGTGATCTTCTCCCCGACCGGGAAGGGGTAGCCGAGGACGCGGGCCGCGTCCTTGACGGCCGCCTTCGACTTGATCGTCATGTAGGTGATGATCAGCGAGACGTTGTCCTCGCCGTAGCGCTCGGTGACGTATCGGATCATGTCGCCGCGCCTGCGCTCGTCGAAGTCCAGGTCGACGTCGGGCATGGAGATGCGTTCGGGGTTCAGGAACCGCTCGAACAGCAGGGAGTGCTCGATGGGGTCGAGCTCGGTGATGCCGGTGACGTAGGCCACCATGGAGCCGGTGGCCGATCCGCGGCCCGGGCCGATCCAGATGCCGTTGTCACGGGCGTACTGGCAGATGTCGGCGACGACGAGGAAGTAGCCGGGGAACCCCATGTTCTCGATGACGCCGAGCTCGTACTCGATGCGCTCTTGGACCTCGGCCGGCACAGGGTCGCCGTACCGGCGGACCGCGCCGCGCTGGGCCTCCTTGCGCAGCCAGCTCATCTCGGTCTCCCCTTCGGGGACCGGGAACTTGGCGGCGAGGTCGCGGTGGGCGAACACCTCGTCGTAGGACTCGACGCGCTCGGCGATGAGAAGGGTGTTCTTGCAGCCCTGGGCCCAGATCTCGGAGCTCGGATCGAGCGCCCACATCTCCTCGGCGGAGCGAACGTAGTAGCCGTTGCCGGAGAAGCGGAACCTGGTCGGGTCGCTGATCTGGGAGTTGGTGCCGACGCAGAGCAGCGCGTCGTGCGCGGTGGACTGGTCTTCGGTGACGTAGTGGGAGTCGTTGGTGACCAGCGGCGGGATGCCGAGGGTCTCGCCGATCCGCAGCAGCTCGTTGCGGACCCCCGTCTCGATCGGGATCCCACCGTGATCCATGATCTCCAGGAAGTAGTTGTCGCGGCCGAAGATCTCCTGGTACTTGGCGGCGTGCTCCAGCGCCTTGTCGTACTGCCCGAGCCGAAGGCGGGTCTGGACGGCGCCAGACGGGCAGCCGGTGGTGGCGACGATCCCTTCGTGGTACTGCTCGAAGAGCTCGTCGTCCATGCGCGGGTACTTCTTCATGTGGCCTTCGAGCGAGGCCAGGGAAGAGATGCGGAACAGGTTGCGCAGGCCCTGGGCGTTGACGGCCCACATCGTCTTGTGCAGGTAGGTGCCGGTGGCCGAGACGTCACCACCGAGGCCGGTGCGCTCGTCGGACTTGCGCTGGTGAGGCTCTCCCCAGAAGACCGGCTTCTTGTAGTGGCGGGACTCGGGGCTGACGTAGCCCTCGATCCCGATGATCGGCTTCACCCCGGCGGCCTTCATCTTCGACTGGAACTCGTAGGCGCCGAACATGTTGCCGTGGTCGCTCATCGCGATCGCCGGCATGCCGAGCTCGGCCGCTCGCGCGGCCAGCTTATTGATCTTGGCCGCGCCGTCGAGCATCGAGTACTCAGTGTGAACATGCAGGTGAACGAATGAATCAGCCACGGGTGATCTTGAGCCTTTCGCGGTGGAACCAGATCCGTCCCAACTCTATCGATCGACCACCACAGCCGCTGTGACCGCTCGAGAAACGCCACGAACCCGAAAGGATGACCCGCTGGCAGAGCAGGGGACCGTGAGGCACGTCGCCCCCATGCCTGGTTTCTTCCTTCCGCGCCCGCGCCCGCGCGACGTGCCGGACAGCGGCCGGGTCAGTACGTATGGTCGGGGGTGGGGTGGGCGAGTTCGAACCAGACGAGGGTGCCGGTGGGGCGGCGTTCGAAGCCCCAGCGGGACGCGAGGGTGTCGACGAGCGCGAGGCCACGGCCATCGGTCTCGTCGTCGGCGGGCCTTCTCAGATGGGGGATCTTGGACGAGCCGCCGTCCTCGACCGTGACCATCACCGCGGTGCCCGGGAAGGCCACCGAAACGAGGAACTCGCGCTCGACGGCATGCCGTACGACGTTGGCCGCGAGCTCGCTGGTGAGGAGCATGGCGTCGTCCAGGCAGGGGTGTTCGTCACCGAGGAGACCGGCGACGAACGCGCGGGCGGGTTTCACCTGGGAGGCCGAGGGAGCGAACCGACGGGAGAGCGTCGGGAGGCCAGCGAGCGCGGCGGGACCGGAGAGCGTTCGTGCCTGTGCGGCAGGTGCCGGAGCCGAAGTGGACTTCGGGGCGGAGCCCTGGGTGGGCTTGGGAGTCGAGCGCAGGAACGCGGTGATGCCGCCGAGGGCCGAGGCCAGTGCGCGAGGACGCATCGCGATCATCGGATACTTCCCTTTCTGTTCTGTGCTGAGGAACGTTCCAGAACCGTGTGAGGTTGATCAGCGTCGAGGGCGTTGGTCTGCCGGTGGCGGTCCGGGCAGCTCGCGGGGGTCAGCGGGTGGGTCGCATGCGGTGTAGGGATAGGACTGCTCGATCCGGTTCATGCGCAGGACCAGTTCCTCCGGGGTGCCCGCCTCGACCAGCCCCGCCAGGCCGTGACCCCATCGCGGTCCGACCGCCCACCAGCGCCCGGTCGCTTCGCCGTACCAGACGCTCCACCCCTCGAACCGCCGATTGAGCGTCCGTACCAGCAAGCATGGCCTGGTCATGCGCCGGGTCCTTGGGACACCGAGAGGGTTGATCGGCGTCCATGGATTCGCCTCCTTGTCATAACAGGTCCAATGCCCCACTTCTTCGGACCGACATCGGGGACGCAACTCTGTGTGTACGATCCGTCACTGAAGATGACATGTCTGAGGCAGTCATGCGAGGTCATTCGCATAAAAAGACAAATTTGTATTGGCCGGAAGCGGAATCTATAACCCAAAATCGTGACAAGGGGTGCAGTACCTATGAACGCGAAGCGAGCGCTAACCTTGCGAGCGCAATGGCTCGGGCGGGAGCTACGAGAACTGCGAGAGATGAGCGGTCTCACACTCAAGGAGGCCGGTGGGTTCATCCAGCGCGATGGTGGAACTGTGAGCCGCATAGAGGCTGGGATCTATCCCGCGAGGACCCCGGATGTGCTCGCGATGCTGGATCTGTACGGTGTCACCGAAGCACGCCGCCGGGACGGGCTGCTCAAACTGGCGGGGGAGGTGTGGCAGAGCGGCTGGTGGGACGGTTACTCAGAGGACCTGTCCAAAGTCATGGTCGACTACGCCTGGGTCGAATCCCGCGCCAGCCGAATCTGTTCGTTCGACGCGCTGGTGATTCCAGGGTTGCTCCAGACCCGCCCGTACATGGAGGCCGTTCAGGCGGCCATCGTCGACTCCTCCCCGATCCAGATCACCTCTGGTATCCGGTTCCGTCTCACCCGCCAGCAGATCCTCACGGATCCCGAGCCGCCATACATCGAGGCGATCTTGGATGAAAGCGTCCTGCACCGATGCCAAGGGGGCCAGGCCGTGCTCAAGGCCCAGCTTGAGCATCTTCTTGCGCTGACCGAACGTCCTCACATCGAGATCCGCGTCTTGCCCTTTTCCTCCGGCGCGCATGCAAGCCCGGAGGGGGCATTTAGGATCTTCGACATGCCGGAGCCATACCCTGAGGTGGCCTACATGGATACGCCTGGGGGAGGTATTTACGTGGAGACGAGTGAAGTGCGGCGGTTTATGCTGAAGCTCGAACACATCCGAGCGGACGCTCTGGATCTATCAGAGTCAAGCAAGTTGATTCAAAATATTGTCGATGGGCTGACGTAGTCTCAGGCGAGGAAACTGATGACCTCTCAGTACGAACCCTTAGCAGCGTGGCACATCAGTAGCTTCAGCCCGGATGGTGGTCCTAACTGCGTCGAGGCTGGTCCGTTGCTGGATGGGAGTGGGCGGATCGCGGTGCGGCACAGTCGTCAGCCTGAGGGGCCGGTGATCATCTACACCCGGGCCGAGTGGGACGCCTTCCTGGCCGGCGTTCGCGCCGACGAGTTCGACTTTCAGTAGGAAGGCGCCGCCGGGCCTGTGCGTGCCGATTCGGACAGGGGCCTGATGCTGCTTGAAGAGGACCATCGGCACGCGGCGCCGGTGACCGCCGAGCAGCGGCTCGGCGGGCCGGCCCCGGGCGTCAGAACGGCCGTGGGTGGAATCCACGTCGCAGCAGCGCGGTGTCCAGGCGCGCACGGCCCGTTTGGCGAAGGTCGTTCCAGAGTGTTTCGTCCTGAGGCTTGCGCTCGGCGCCCGGACTCCAGAAGGCATGCAGGTACGGAATCGGAGAGGCGAGTCCCGATTCGAGGTCCCCGAGCCCGGCGGACGCCAGGTGGGACTGGAGCTCGTCCCGCGTGAAGGCCGCGGCCTCGCTGTCGATGCCGTCCTGCCGCAGCTTCGCGGGATACCCCGGTTCGGCCACGTCGATCACGTCGGGCATCGTGCGGGGGTCGCGCAGGCGCTGGAAATCGAGGATCCACACCGCCGCGCCGTGCGACTTCCGGAGAACGGAGATCTGCCGCAGCGCGGCGGACAGGATTTCGACGTCCGGTAGCTGGTGGAGCGTCCAGACGCAGGAGACCGCGTCCCAGTGCTGCTCCGCGATCTCATCGGGGATCGCCGTGATGTCGGCCCGCACGAGGCTCACGCGCTTGTCAAGGTGCTCCGACCTGAGCATGGCGCGTCCGGTCGACAGCATGGTGGGCGAGAGATCCAGACCGGTGATGGTGACGTCAGGGCGTCTTCCGGCGAGGTAGGCGAGGGCCTGGCCGGAGCCTGAGCCCAGGTCCAGCAGCCTCCCGCCCTTCGGGAGCAGGACATTCAGCGCCCGCGCGTTGAGGTCGTACACCGAACGGAATCCGCTCCCCATGACGCCGCCATGGTGAAACTGCGCGACGGATTCCGGGTCGTCCATGACCATGGGTTCGGGGATTCGCGTTCTGCCGGCGGGGGACCGTCGATCGCGGGCCGCGATCAACGGCATCTTCCACAAAGAGCGCATTTTGATGATCTTTCTTCAGGGCGCTGCCAGCGCCCCATGCCGATGTAGTTGGCGAAGCGAGCGGTGTCGATCATGATCTCGCGCGCGACCCTGTCCTGCGCGATCACCAGGCGACACCGGGCCGAACATCTGCACGGGGACGACCGGTAGCGGAAACCTCCGCAGGCTGTTTCCGCACGCCGAACTTGTCATTGCAAAGATGCAGGGTCCGCGCTTTCCTGTCAATGGGTCACCGACCCTCGCGCGACCTGGGAGGGCGCGTCCAGCACGGCGCGTCGCAGCGGTCGGTCAGCACGACGCCGCCGGTGGGGCGATCAGACGCCCGCGTGGCGTTCGAGGAACGAGTAGACGTCGGCCTCGTCGACGCCGGGGAAGGACCCGGGGGGCAGTGCGGCGAGCACGTGGGAGTTCGCGCGGGCCGAGGGCCATGCGTAACCCTCCCAGCGCTGCGTCAGCTCGGCGGGGGGCCGGCGGCAGCAGTCCCCCGTCGGGCAGTTCGACTTGGACCTGTTGGTGGTGTCCCTGCCACGGAACCAGCGGGACTCCTTGTACGGCACGCCGAGCGTGATCGCGAAGTCGCGCTCGCGCGAGGGATCCACGTGGGCGCTGCAGAAGTACGTGCCGGTCGGCGAGTCCGAGTACTGGTGGTAGACGGAGAAGCGGTCCGGGGAGAGGAACACCTGCCGCCCCGACCACTGCAGGCACATGCGCTGCCCCTCGATGGCCCCCTGCTCGTCGGCGGGGAACACGATGCCGTCGTTCTCGTACGCCTTGTAGATGATGCCGCCCGCGTTGTTGCGCACGAAGTGGCAGACCAGGTCGAGATGGTGGGTGGCCAGGTTGGTGAAGCGGTGCGCGGCCATCTCGTACGAGACCGCGAACACGTCCCGCAGGTCCTCGACCGACAGCGCCCGGTCCTGCTTGGCCTCCTTGAGGTAGGGCACGGCCGCGGTCTCGGGCACCAGCACGGCGGCGGCGAAGTAGTTGGCCTCGGTGCGCTGCCGCAGGAAGTCGGCGAAGTCGCGGGGCTTGTGGTGGCCGAGCGCGAGGTGGCCGAGGGTCTGCAGCAGGATCGTGCGCGGGGTGTGCATGCCGAGCTGCTCGTGCTTGACGTAGATGCGGCGGTTGCGCAGGTCGGTGATCGACCGCACCGAGCGGGGCAGGTCCTGCGCGGTCTGCACCGCGTAGCCGAAGTGGGTGACGAGCGCCTGGACGGTGCCCGCCGACAGCGCGCCCGTACGGTAGCCCACGGCCGCGAGCGCCTCGGCGGCGGCGGCCTCGATCTCGGCGAAGTAGTTGCCCTGCTCGCGCTGCTTGCGCCGGAGCTCGGCGTTGGCGGCCCTGGCCTCCTCCGGCGTCGCCGTGCCCTTGGCCTGCCGCGAGCGCAGCTCCTCGTACAGGCCGAGGATGTGTTCCAGCACGTCGTTGGGGACTCGGGCGGAGACCTTCAGCCGGGGCAGGCCGAGGGAGGCGTAGATCGGGTCGCGCTGCGCCTCCTCAAGGGCGATCTCCAGCTGGGCGCGGCGGTTGGGGGCCTGCCGGCGCAGCAGCTCCTCCACCGGCACGGTGAGCGCGGCGGCGAGCGACTTCAGCAGCGACAGCTTGGGCTCGCGCTTGCCGTTCTCCAGGAGGGAGAGCTGGCTGGGCGCCCGTCCGACGCGCTCGCCGAGCTCGGACAGGGTGAGGCCGCGCTGCTTGCGCAGATGCCTCAGGCGCTGGCCGAACGCGAGGAGGTCGAGCTCCTGCGTCAAAGACAGCGGTTCTTCTCCCACCAAGGACGCCATACCACGATCCTAAGCGCAATTTCGCCACATCTTCCACCCGACCGCGCCAGGTCCGGCCGTACGGCCGCGTCGGTACGGGTCCGGCTGGGGTCATGCCGCCGTTGACCCGCCGGCGAAGATCACTGCCTGTGCGAAACATCCTGATTTGTCGGCATAAATCACGATATGGGGCGCGGCTCTCGCGTGACCCGCGTCACAGGAATTGGTCTAGTCCATAATGAAAACTTTGCATTTCTTGCCAGCAAAATACCGGCGAGTATTCACTTTTCCCGAAACATCAGGCATATTTCTCTCGATCAACCTTGCCGCTGATCACCGATCCAACGCAGACTCGAAGCAAGCGCCCAGAGGACGCCAAAGGAGTCAAAATGAAAGATCGCCTCAAGGGAGCTGCAGACGAGCTGCGGCGAGAGTGGGAGAGCAACCCGCGCTGGAAGAACGTCGAGAGGACCTATACGGCCGAAGACGTCGTTCGATTGCGCGGTTCCGTCCAGGAAGAGCACACTCTCGCACGGCTTGGCGCCGAGCGGTTGTGGTCCTTGCTGCAGAACGAGGAGTACGTGCACGCGCTGGGCGCCCTGACCGGCAACCAGGCCGTGCAGCAGGTCAAGGCGGGGCTGAAGGCCATCTACCTGTCCGGATGGCAGGTGGCGGCGGACGCCAACCTCGGCGGCCAGACCTACCCCGACCAGAGCCTGTACCCGGCCAACTCGGTCCCGGCCGTGGTGCGCCGCATCAACAACGCCCTGCTCCGGGCAGACCAGATCACCTGGTCCGAGGGTGACGCCAAGGCCCCGCACTGGCTGGCGCCCATCGTGGCCGACGCCGAGGCCGGCTTCGGAGGCGTCCTCAACGCCTTCGAGCTCATGAAGGGCATGATCGCCGCAGGAGCGGCGGGGGTGCACTGGGAGGACCAGCTCGCCTCGGAGAAGAAGTGCGGCCACCTCGGCGGCAAGGTGCTGATCCCCACCGGCCAGCACATCAAGACCCTCAACGCCGCGCGCCTCGCGGCGGACGTGTGCGACGTGCCCACCCTGATCATCGCTCGGACCGACGCCCAGGCCGCGACGCTCCTGACCAGCGACGTCGATCCCCGCGACCAGGCCTTCACCACCGGCGACCGTACGGCCGAGGGCTTCTACCGGGTGCGCAACGGGGTGGACGCCTGCATCGCGCGCGGGCTCGCCTACACGCCGTACTCCGACCTGCTGTGGATGGAGACCTCCACGCCCGACCTGGACGTGGCGCGGCGGTTCGCCGAGGCGATCAAGGCCGAGTACCCCGACCAGATGCTCGCCTACAACTGCTCACCGTCGTTCAACTGGAAGCAGCACCTGGACGACTCCACCATCGCCAAGTTCCAGCGAGAGCTGGGCCACATGGGCTACACCTTCCAGTTCATCACCCTGGCGGGCTTCCACTCGCTGAACCACTCGATGTTCGAGCTGGCACGCGGCTACGCCGACGAGGGCATGACGGCGTACGTCGAGCTGCAGGAGGCCGAGTTCGCCGCCGAGGCGCGGGGCTACACCGCCACCCGCCACCAGCGGGAGGTCGGCACCGGGTACTTCGACCTGATCAGCACGGCCGTCGCGCCGGACTCCTCGACGGTGGCGCTCAAGGGCTCCACCGAGGCCGAGCAGTTCGCCAGCACGCACTGAGAACCACGGGAGGCGCCGCACGGCGCCCACCCGCACGCGATCCCGGGCCGTCCACGGCACCGTCCGGGATCGGGACCCCTGAACCGCGGGTTCGTCCGGTAAAGATCCGCCTTGGGCAGCGGCCCCCTCCGGACGGACCCGCGCACCATGCCCGCGTATGTCCGGCTGCGATCAGGGATAATCCCACCGTGATCGCCCCCGATGTGACGATGCGGCTGGCCGATCCGCACGGCGAGGACGTGGAGCTGCGACGCCAGGGATCGCGGGTCAGCGAGCGTCGTGGGAGCCGGGTCGAGGTGCTGATCGACCAGGTGGACGAGGACGTCGCCGCCGTACACTTCGAACTGGCCGCCGACCGCTACGCCGCCGACGGCTACTCCCCACGCCCGCAGGCGGCGTCGCCCTGCGTGCTGGGCACCCCGGCGGACGACGCCGGCTACGCCTTCGCGTTCGCGGCGATGATCGGCGGTGCGACAGGCGCGCTGATCCAGGCGCAGGCGCTGCGCCTGTGGGAGGACGATCAGGCCGCGCGGCACGCGGAGCGCGAGGCGATCGAGCGGGTCGACTCCCAGGTGAACTTCTACGGTCTGCTGGACGACCACCTGCTCCTCCGCACCTGGGGCGGCACCGCTCACCTCGACCCGGTCCTGCGCTTCTTCTCCGCCACCGACCGCCTCACCCACCTGTGTCTGTGGACCCTGGTCGACACGCTGTCCGGTCTCGCCCTGCCCGCCCTCCGCCATCTCGCACTGTGGGAAACCCACGTGGATATCGCGACGCTGAGCCGCTCTCCGGTCGTCGCACGGCTGGCCACCCTCGACCTGTGGAAGGTCAACCACCCCGGCCCGTTCGGCTTTCCCGCCCTCCTCGGGCATCGGCGGCACCTGGCGCATCTGGAGCGCATCGTCGTCCCCGGACATGGCATCCCCGCCGGCACCGCCGGCCGGTTCGGCGACTGGCCACAGGTGACCTTCGCCGGCCACAACCGCCGCGAAGTCCTCGCCCTCGACCTCGACACCCGGGGCTACCCGCTCCACATGTGAGTGACCAGGCGTCGCACCGCCATTCCGGGCCTCAGTCGCACCGGGGCAGGTGCCCACGACCCCCACTGCCCCGCGACGTCAGTTCCACTGGGCGCGCTGGGTCGTGTGCCGGGTGATGGTGGCCGGGTTTCCTCTCTTGGGGTTCTGGTGGTGTGTCAGGGTCTCGCAGGAGACCAGCCGCCAGCGGGTGACCTCCGGATTGGTGAGAACGGCGACCACCTGCGCGCGTATCTGGGCGGTGGTGATGTCCTCGTCGGTGTGAATTCGGATGGCGATGTATCCGGAGCCCTCCCTGAAATCCTTACGCCATTGTCGCGGTAACAGCGCGAGCATCCGTTCTCCGTCGAGCGGCGGTTCGCCCGACGGCTTTCCAATGATACGGCGCAGCGTCAGAACGACCAGCATCGCTGCGTGTCCCCTCAGTTCCAGGGGTTTCCGTCGGAGGGGAAAGGCGCGTCCCAGGTGGTGCCGGGCCTGGGAGGGGCCGGGGCGACGATCGGGTTCTTCATTTCTCGGGCTCTTTTCCTGCGGCTGTGGATTTTGTCCTCGCAAGAACAACTCTGCGGTTTCCACGGCCCGCGGACCAGATGAATCAAAGGCAGCAAGTTGCGCTCCGGTGACCGCTTCCTGCCAGTCCGCCGCTGGACACCACGGGGCTTCCGGAACGGCGGCCCGTCCGGTCCCCACCGCGATCACGGGGCCTGGGCGCGGGCGCCGGGTCAGCTCGCCAGGGCGTCGGGGGAGATGCCGAGCTCGGTGGCCGTGGCCGTACGGACCAGCTCGGCCAGGCGGGCGCGGGTGAGCACGCGCTTGTGCACGGTGGCCTGGACGGCGAGCCCGTCGATGAGGGACACGATGCGCCACGTGGCGGCGTCGGGGTCGGGGCACCGGAAGATCCCCTCGGCGATGCCGTCGTCGAGGATCGTGCGCAGCGCCTGCTTCCAGCGCAGGTCGATCGTGCGGGACACCTCTTCGAGCGCGGTGCCGCGCAGCGACTCCGACCAGGCGTCGATCCACAGCGCCCACGACTTGGACTTGCCGCTGGGGGAGTAGAGCTTGAGCAGGTCGCGCAGCCGGTCGAGCGGCGGACCGCCCGCCTCCTCCAGCTTGGTGAGCGCGTCGAGGTCGCGCTGCGCGGCGTACGCGAACGCCTGCGCGAACAGGTTGTCCTTGGTCTCGAAGTGGTAGAAGAGCAGCCCCTGGCTGACCCCGGCCGCCTGGGCGATGTCGACGGTGCGCGTGTGCCCGAAGCCCTGCGCGGTGATCACTTCACAGGCTGTCCTGAGCAGATCTTCGCGACGTATCCGGCCGAATCCTCGTGCCACAGGGGAACCCTAGCGCGCCTGGCGCGCCGACAGCGGGAATTGTCTCGCGAAAGCTGAGGCGCGACTTAGTCAAATCACCCATTGTCATGCTCAGCACCGATGTGTTTGAGTTGCGACTCAGGAAACGCGTGGGAGGGATCTCTGATGGCGATCGCGTTGCGATGCGCGCGGCTCGTGGATGTCGAGGCCGGTCACGTACGGGACGACCAGACGGTGCTCGTGGAGGGCGAGAGGATCGCCGCGGTCCTGCCCGGGACGGCCCCCGTCCCCGAGGGCGTGGAGATCGCCGACCTCGGCGACGTGACCCTCGCGCCCGGCCTCATCGACCTGCACACCCATCTGGTCGGGGGCGCGGCCTGCGCCGATTTCGTCCAGGAGCTGAAGCTCAGCGCCGCGCGGCAGGCCCTCGCCGGCGTGCGCAACGCACGCGACACCGTGCTCGCGGGCTTCACGACGGTGCGCGACGTCGGCACCTTCCGGGCCTTCGTCGACACGGCCCTGCGTGACGCGATCGACGACGGCACGGTCATCGGGCCCCGCATGGCCGTCGCCGGGGCCTACGTCACGGTGTCGTCCGGCGGCGGCATGATCACCGGTCTGGCCCACGACATCGAGCTTCCCCGCGACCTGCGGTTCGGGTCCGTACGCACCGTGGACGACGTGCGCGAGCGGGTCCGCGAGATCCTGCACGGCGGGGCCGACCTGATCAAGCTCATCGCGACGGGCGCGGTGATGGCCGCGGGGACCGTGCCCGGCGCTCCCGAGCTCACCGAGGAGCAGATGCGCGCCGCCGTCCAGGAGGCATCCTGGTACGGCGCGCACGTCGCGGCCCACGCCCACGGCGCCGAGGGTGTCAAGATGGCCGTCAGGGCCGGGGTGCGCTCGATCGAGCACGCCTGCTACCTGGACGACGAGGGCATCGAGCTCATGCTGGAGCACGGCACCTACCTGTCCGCCGACATCTGGTGGGCCGACTGGATCCGTGAGACCGCCGCGACCAACGGCTTCGACGCCGAAGGGCTGCGCAAGAACGACGAGACCGCGGAGGCGCAGCGCGAGGCGTTCGCCAAGGCGGTGCGCGCCGGGGTCAGGATCGGCTTCGGCACCGACGCGGGAGGCTTCCCGCACGGCATGCAGGCGCGGCAACTGCGCACGATGGTCGAGTACGGCATGAGCCCGATGGGCGCGCTGCGCGCCGCCACGCTGACCGGAGCCGAGTGCATGGGCTGGGAGGACAGGGTCGGCTCGGTCGCGCCGGGCAAGTACGCCGACCTGATCGCCGTCCGGGGTCCCTTCGACGTCGGCGCCTTCACCGAGGTCGCCTTCGTCATGAAGAACGGCGCCATCCTGAGGAACGACCTGCGGTGAAGGCCCGCGAAGGCCTTCTGGAGCCGCGTGCCGCGCGGCACCTCGCGGGCGTCGCCGCGCTGCTGGGCGTGACGGCCGTGTGGGGCACCACCTTTCCCCTGGTCAAGGACATGGTCACCCGGCTGCCCGTGACGGACCTGCTCGCCGTGCGCTACCTGATGTCGGCGGCGCTGCTCCTCGCGATCCGCCCCGGGGCCCTGCGCGGGCTCGCCCCCCGGGCCTGGCGGGCCGGCGTCGGGCTCGGGCTCGTGTACAGCGCGGCGCTGGTCACCCAGACGTACGGGCTCACGACGCTGCCGTCCTTCGTCTCCGGATTCGTCACCGGCTCCTACGTCGTCATGACCCCGCTGCTCGGGCTGATGTGGTTCCGCACGAGGATCACCACGCGGGCCTGGACGGCCGTGGGGCTGACCGTCGCCGGGCTCGCCGCGTTCATGCTGATGGCCGGGGGAGGCGGGGGGCCCATCCCGGGCGCCGGGCTGACGCTCACGCTGGTGTCCGCCGCCCTGTACGCGGTCCACGTCGTCGCGCTCGGCCGGTGGAGCCGTTCCGAGGAGGCCTACGCGCTGACGCTGGTCCAGATCGGCACGCTGGCCTGCGTGCTGACGGTCGCGGCGGCGCCCGGCGGCATCGCCGTGCCGGGGTCGCCGGGGGACTGGGCGGGCCTCGTGTACCTGGCGACCGCCGCCGGGGCGCTGTCCTTCCTGGCGCAGACCTGGGCGCAGTCCCACGTGCCCTCGACCACCGCCGCCGTCGTCATGTCGGTCGAGCCGCTGTGGGCGACCGCCTTCGCCGTGCTGCTGTGGGGCGAGGCGGCCGGGTGGTCGCTGCTGGTGGGCGGCGGATGCCTGCTGGTGGCGATGGTCCTGGTCGCCGTGCCCGCACGCGCCGCCCCGGCGCCTCCCCTTCGCCCGCTCACCCCCGTCCCCGGAGGAGAAACGCCATGACTCGCCCCATACGCAGCGGATCGGCACTGACCGAGGAGCAACGGGACTTCGTACGGCTGGCGCGCGAGTTCGCCGCCGCGGAGATCAGGCCGCGCGCCCGCGAGGTGGACGAGGCCGACCACGAACTGCCCCGCGACATCTGGGACAAGGCCGCCAAGGCGGGCCTGACCTCCTACATGCTGCCCGAGGAGTACGGCGGCGGGGGCGTGGCGGACCTGGTGACCCAGTGCCTCATCCAGGAGGAGCTGTGCCACGGTGACGTGTCGATCGGGAACCTGGTCACCTCCAACGGCTTCTTCGCGGCCCCGGTGCTGGAGCTCGGCACCGAGGAGCAGAAGCGCCGCTTCCTCGCCCCGCTCTGTACCGGTGTCCCGCCGCTGACGGCGCTCGCGGTCACCGAGCCCGGTGTGGGATCGGACGCGGCCTCGCTGACGACGCGGGCCGTGCGCGACGGCGACTCCTACCTCCTCACCGGCTCGAAGGCGTGGATCTCCAACGGCCCGTACGCGGACCTGTTCGTGGTGTTCGCGACGGTCGCGCCCGGGACGCGGTCGCGCGGGATCACGGCGTTCGTGGTCGAGCGCGGCACGGAGGGATTCACGGTCGGCACCCCGATGCCGAAGATGGGCCAGCGCGGCATCGCCTGCGCCGAGCTGTTCCTGGACGACGTGCGGGTGCCCGTGGAGAACCGGCTCGGCGAGGAGGGGCAGGGGTTCTACGGGCTGATGCGCACCTTCGACGCCTCCCGGATCCTGATCGGCGCCGCCTGTACGGGCCTGGCGCGCGCGGCCCTGGACGCCTCGCTCGCGTACGCGCGGGACCGTGAGCAGTTCGGGGTGAAGATCATCGAGCATCAGGCGGTGGCGTTCCGGCTCGCCGATATGGCCGCTAAAGCCGATATTTCGCATCTTGTCACCATGCGGGCTGCGGCGCTGTACGACGCGGGGGAGCCTGTGGCGGAAGAGTCCGCGATCGCCAAGCTGACCGCCTCGGAGAACGCCATGTGGTGTACCTGGGCGGCGGTCCAGACCCACGGCGGCTGGGGCTACTCCCGCGAGTACCTGGTGGAGAAGTGGATGCGGGACGCCAAGCTGGAGGAGATCGAGGAAGGCACCTCCGACATCCAGCGCCTGATCATCTCCCGCTCCCTGGCGAGGAACGCATGACCGCCCCTGGAGACCCCGGCCCCACCGCCACGGGCGGCCCCGGTGTCACGGGAGCGGGGGCGCTGGTGGCCGCGCTCGCCTCGTACGGGGTGGACACCGTCTTCGGGATCCCCGGCACCCACAACCTGGCCGTCTACCAGGAGCTCGTCAAGGCCGGGATCCGCTGCGTGACGCCCCGGCACGAGCAGGGGGCCGGGTACGCCGCCGACGGGTACGCCCGCGCGGGCGGCCGTCCCGGCGTGGCCGTCACCACGACGGGCCCCGCGGCCCTCAACGCCGCGACCGCGCTCGCCCAGGCCTACTCCGACTCGGTGCCCGTGCTGCTGGTCTCGCCAGGCGTCCCGTCCTCGCATCCCCGCCAGGGCCGCGGGTACCTGCACGAGAGCAAGGACCAGTCCCGTGCCCTCGACGCGGTGTGCGCCTGGAGCCACCGGGTGACCTCGGTCGCGGAGATCCCGGCGGCGGTCGCGCGCGCGTTCGCCTTCTTCGGGGAGGGACGTCCCCGGCCCGTCCACATCGAGATCCCGGTCGACCTGCTCGACGCCGAGGGCACCGCCGGGCTCGGCCCCCCGCTCCGGCTGTCCCGCCGCGCACCCGACCCCGCCGCCCTTGACCTGGCCGCCGCCGCCCTCCGCACCGCCCGCCGCCCCGCCATCGTCCTCGGCGGCGGCTGCCACCCGCAGGCACATGACCAGCCCCTGCCACCGGAGCGCGCCCGTACGGACGGGCCGCACCCCGCCGCCCGTACGGACGGGCCGCACCCGCCCGCCCGTACGGGGTCGCCCGGCGGGCTCGCGGTGGAGCTGGCGGAGGTGCTCGGGGCGCCGATCGTCACCACGGCGAACGGGAAGGGCGCCGTCCCCGAGAGCCACCCGCTGTGCCTCGGCGCCACCCTGCACCTGGCGGCCGTACGCGAGTGGCTGGCCGGGTGCGACGTGGTCCTCGCGGCGGGCACCGAGCTGGCGCCTTCCGACCTGTGGGTGGACGACTTCCGGCTGGACGGCACCCTCATCCGGGTCGACGTCGATCCCGGCCAGATGCACGGGGACCACGTCGCGGCGGTGCCCGTCGTGGGCGACGCGGGCGAGGCGCTGCACGGCCTGCTCGAACGCCTGGGACCCGCCCACGTCGCGTCGTCCGAGCCGGGCCCCGCGCCGTGGCACGCGCGCGACGCCGAGCTGAGAGTGCTCACGCGCAGGTGGGCGGGCCACCTCACGGCCCTGCGCGAGGCGCTGCCACCGGAGACGATCGTCGTCGCGGACAACTCGATGATGTGCTACTACGGCGCCCTAGGCGGCCTGCCGCTGGACCCGCCCGGCAGGTTCCTGTTCCCCACCGGCTACGGCACGCTCGGGTTCGCGCTGCCCGCCGGGATCGGCGCCGCCGTCGCGCGTCCCGGCACGCCCGTGGCCGTGCTCGCCGGAGACGGGGCGTTCCAGTTCAGCCTGCAGGAGCTGGCCACCGCCGTGGAGCTCGGCCTCTCGCTTCCGATCGTCGTGTCGGTCAACGGCGGTTACGGCGAGATCCGCGCCGAGATGGCCGAGCGCGGAATGCCGTCGGTCGCCGTGGACCTGCACGCGCCCGACTTCGTCCTGCTCGCCCGCGCCTACGGGGCGCGGGGTCTCGCCGCCGGCACCCCCGGCGAGCTGCGTGGGGCCGTACGAGAAGCGGTGCGCGCCCCCGTCCCGACCGTCATCGTCGTCAAGGAGAGCCAGTGACCCCCATGCCGCAGCCGTTCCTGCAGGTCGTGTGGACAGACGAGGTCACCGGCCGCCACGGCTACGTGGTGATCGACCGGCTGGGACGCGGGGTCGGCAGCGGCGGCCTGCGGATGCGCGAGGGCGTGACCCTGGCCGAGGTCGCCGACCTCGCGCGCGGGATGAGCCACAAGGAGGCGCTCGCCTACGAGCCGGGCAACCTGTACCAGCCGCTCGGCGGGGCCAAGGGCGGGATCGACTGCGATCCGCTCGACCCGGAGGCGGACGGGCTCCTGCGGCGGTACATCGCGGCGATGAAGCCCCTCCTGCAGACGTACTGGGCGACCGGCGAGGACCTCGGCCTGCGCCAGGACTCGATCGACGCGGCCTGCCGCGAGGCGGGGCTGCGCACCTCCATCGACGCGGTGCTGCCGCTGCTGGACGACGCCGACGCGGCTCTGGCCAGGCTCGACGCCGCGTTCGCCGTGGAGGTGGACGGCATCGGGCTGGGCGACCTCGCGGGCGGGTGCGGCGTGGCCGAGGCGGCGCTCACCGCCATCGAGCATCTCGGGCTGCGGGACGCCACGGCCGTCGTCCAGGGTTTCGGGTCGATGGGCGGGGCCACGGCCAGGTTCCTCTCGCGGGCCGGGGTGCGGATCGTCGGCATCAGCGACACCGAGGGCCTGGTCGTCAACCCGGCCGGGCTGGACGTGGAGACCCTGCTGCTCAGCCGGGACGCGCACGGGCGCATGGACCGTACGCGCCTGCGCGAGGACGACCACGAGCTGCCGGGGGACAGGTGGCTGGACGTCGGCTGCGACGTGCTGATCCCCGCCGCAGTCTCCTACTGCGTCGACGTGCCCGAGGCCGCCCGCGTGCGCGCCCGGCTGATCGTCGAGGCCGCGAACTGCCCGGTCACCGCCGGGGCGGAGGAACTGCTGCGCGAGCGCGGCGTGCTGGTCGTCCCCGATGTCGTGGCCAACTCGGCGACCAACTCCTGGTGGTGGTGGACCCTGTTCGGGGACATCCCCGCGCAGGCCGGGGGCGCCTTCGGCAAGATCCGCTCGTGGATGCGGCGCGTCGTGGGCGAGGTCCTGGACGAGGCCGGACGTACCGGAAGGACGCCCCGAGAGGTCGCGTACGCGCTCAGCGGTCGCGTACCTTCCGCGGAAGACCATGCGATGACGGGGGCCGGTCAGGAGGGGAGCGCGCGGTGACGGGGCCGCTCCGGAAGGGGAGCGGTGACGGGGCCGCTCCGGAAGCGGAGTCCGTGGTGACGGGGGCCGTTCCCGATGGGGAGCAGGCTGTTGAGAGCGGCGCGCGTCGTGGAGGGGGAGCGGTGCTGACGATGATCGGGCTCGCGGACGGGACCAGGCTCGCGGCCACGCTGTACCTGCCCGAACGGCTACCGGCGCCCTGCCTGCTGGAAGCGCTGCCGTACCGCAAGGACGACGTGACGTACGGCTATCGCCCCGAGTACGAGAGGCTGGCGGCCGAGCACGGGTACGCGGTGTGCCGGGTGGACGTGCGCGGCACGGGTTCGAGCGAGGGGGTGCCCGAGGACGAGTACCCGGCGAGCGAGGTCGCGGACCTCTGCGAGGTGATCGCCTGGCTGGCGGCGCAGGAGTGGTGCGACGGCGGCGTCGGCATGTACGGCACCTCCTACAGCGGGTTCAACGCCCTGTCCGTGGCCGCCGCCCGGCCGCCCGCGCTCAGGGCCATCTGCTCGATCTACGCCTCCGACGACCGGTACACCGACGACGTCCACTACGCGGGCGGCGTCCATCGCTGGCTGGACCTCGTGGACTACCCGGCCTACATGGCGGCCATGAACGCGCTGCCTCCCGTGCCCGGGGTGTACGGCGAGGGCTGGCGGGAGGAGTGGCTGCGGCGGCTGGACGCCTCCGAGCCGTGGCTGTTGCGCTGGATGAGCGAGCGGCACGACGGGGCCTACTGGCGGCAGGGCTCGCTCAGGAAGGACTCGTGCGGCCAAGGCTCGTCCAGGCAGGGCTCGCTCGGGCAGGGCTCGTCCAGGCAGGGCTCGCTCGGGCAGGGCTCGTCCAGGCAGGGCTCGCTCGGGCAGGGCTCGTCCAGGCAGGGCTCGCTCGGGCAGGGCTCG